>NZ_JBITNB010000005.1:0-86642 GCF_054373195.1 Paenibacillus sp. CMAA1364
GCCAACTTTTACAAGAGAGGTATATTTTCATTTACACAAACTTCTTGACGCTCCCGATCGCGACGTGATTGGACGTAATATTATTCTTATTATAGCCATTGCTATTTCTACCGTATTAGGCTTAGCGAAGTGGTCGACTTCGGATGTCGTATCCATTGGAAACCTATGCATTCTAATTAATATCATGTCGGTGACATTGATGACAATGCTTCATTTTAAAGGGAAATATATTCATCAGATATCTTACGTGGGAATCATAGGAATGTTATTGACGGTTAGCATTGACATTATTAATAACCCAACGATGACGGGGATTACGACGGTATATTATCTTGTTGTATTATCTTTAATTACAATGAAAGTGCTACTTACGCACCTGACGTTGTTAGTAGGATTAGGACTAACGTGTTACCTAGCTCTTGGCAATGTGGAGCAGATCCAGACCGGAGATGTGAGTGCAGGTATCATTGGTAGTTATGTCATTGTGTATATTGTAGTTATGCTATTGTTACGTGTATCCAAATCATTGATGTTAAATATAGAGACTGCGCGTAAGCAATCGGAAGAGTTACTTGATGAACAACGTGTACAAAAGGAACAAATATTAGAGAATATCGCTGTCATAACAAGACATATGGTCAATATTACACAGTCCATGGAGGATAATACCTCCTCATTCCAACAAATGAACGTCGCCTTTCATGAAATAACAAGTGGTGCTGTCGCTCAGGTCGATACAACCCTATCTATTAATGATTCTGTTCAAAAAATGGGTGGGATGATCCAAGAAATGACCAATTCCACAGAGACATTACTTACTCAGACCAATGAGACAAATTATCTGTCAGAGGAAGGTAAAGAAAAGGTAGAGACGTTAAGTACTGAAATTATTGAGTTTAAAGATGAGATCGATGCAATGGCCGCGGATATTCAAGAGCTTACGTTGCGTGTCAATGAGACCTCACAATTTAGCCAGACCATACGAGAAATTGCTAATCAGACCAACCTACTCTCCCTAAATGCTAGTATTGAAGCTGCCCGGGCTGGTGAGTATGGTAGAGGTTTTGCGGTTGTCGCTATGGAGATACGTAAATTATCAGAGCTTACTTCAGGTTCTGCGGAGAAAATTACGTCACAACTAGATGGATTTGCTGAGCAGACAAATGAGACACTTCAAAGAATGAACTCGGTAGCGCAGCGGATGGAAGTAAGTAGCAACCTCACTCGAGATACGGCAGTGTCTTTTGAATCGATTAAATCCTCTATAGGTGGACTGTTACAAGTATCAGAGGAGTACCGAAATATGATGCAAGAAGTAACTCATTTCTCTGCAACAGTAGGAGATTCTACGAATCACCTAGCTGCTGTTAATGAAGAGACTTCTGCCACACTACAAGAGTTAGCAGCAACATTACAATCTTTACTTGAGAGTAATCGCTTAAGTATGGATAGTATGAAAGAAGCGGAAGATAATCTCAAAAGGATCGCTGAATAAAAAAAGTGTGAATAATTACAAAAAAATGATCTGATGTGTGCAACATTTACCAACGACTTACGTCTAGAATGTAAATGAAGGAAAGCGCGTGCATAGGATAGCAATCAACCCTTCATAAAGTTCAACAATCTATGCTTACGGAGCTAATTCACTTCGTAAAGCTCAGACTATGCTTACGAAGTAAGCTTTACTTCGTAAAGCTCAGACTATGCTTACGAAGTAGCTTTACTTCGTAAAGCTTTTAGGGGGAACCGAAATGATGAAATGGGTAAAGAGAACGGGTCTGGTATTGGTAGCAGGTGCATTTATTGTGGGCGTATCTAGCATTGGTAATACGCTAGCGAACCCATCTGAGGTCTCGGCGGCGGAGGTGCAACGTAATATCATTAATGTAGTTGGCAAAGGGGAAATATCAGTAACACCGGATATCGCATATTTATCCATTGGGGTTACATCGCAAGTGGATACGGCTCAGGCTGCACAGAAGGCGAATGCCACAAAGATGAAGAAGCTAAATGATGTACTGAAGAACACATGGAAGATTGCTGATAAAGATATTAAGAGCACCCAATTTAATGTTCAACCTAATTACGTCTATACGGAAAAAGAAGGACAAAAGGTTAAGGGTTATAATGCAAGTCACACGATCGAAGTAACCTATCGAGATCTTACAAAAGTAGGAGAGTTGCTAGATGCTGCTTCTACTGCGGGTGCGAATAATGTGGAGAATATTCGTTTCTCCATCGAGAACCGTGACCAATTCGAGACACAAGTGATCGATAAAGCTATGGCTAATGCAACGCTAAAGGCTGGTGCCATTGCGAAGGCTGCTAATCGTCAGTTAGGCGTAGTGCTTGTCGTCAGTCAAGGGAATGTCGATAATCCAGTCGTGTACGCTCAGAATGAGTCTTTGATGGCGAAGGCAGATATGGATTCAAATAATTCAACAACGATTGAAGCTGGAGAAATCAAAGTGTCTACGCAACTTAGTGTGCAATATGAGATGAAGTAACAGCCGCAATGAGTAATGTATGTTCGGTAAAGTCGCCATTCACGGGCATGCAAATGTCGATGAATGGCGACTTTTATAATTCAAATGGAGCCTGGGCAAGGAATCATCACTAAATCGTGACGGTTAAGAGTTGAAATTATAGTATTTTATATAAAGTGGTTGTACCTTAGAGTAAAACACGTTATATTGAATATGCTAAATTGGTCCAGAATAAATAACTCGTTACTTCTTATATCACTAAATGAATAGTTCGAATATAAATAAGCCATACATATGATATGGCTTATTAGAAGTGTTAGAGGATATGTATTTGAAATGGTAGTATTCTAATCGTTGAGAAAAGGGGCTGGTGTTTATTATGATTGAACTTATTGATATAGAGAAGGAATTCGAAGGACAAGCCGTAGTGCATCCATTATCTCTGAACATACAAGAGGGAGAGTTCCTGACTCTACTTGGTCCTAGTGGGTGTGGAAAGACAACGATATTACGAATGATTGCTGGATTCGTACAACCTTCTAAAGGTGAAATTATTCTTGCAGGTAAGAATGTAACGGATGATCCCCCGAACGCCAGAGACCTCAATTTGGTGTTTCAACATTATGCATTATTTCCGCATATGACAGTTGAAGAGAATATCGCCTTTGGACTGAAGATGAAGAAGGTACCCAAAGATGAGCAGAAGGAGAGAATTGCGGAGGCTGTTCATATGACACAGCTAACGGCTCTAACTGCAAGATACCCTCATCAACTGTCCGGAGGTCAACAACAACGGGTAGCTATCGCTAGAGCTATCGTCAACAAGCCCAAAGTACTGCTTCTTGATGAACCACTAGGTGCGCTTGATTTACAGTTGCGCAAAAATCTACAAACAGAGTTAAAGCATCTGCAACGGACGTTGGGCATTACCTTTGTATACGTTACACATGACCAAGAAGAGGCCATGATGATGTCGGACCGGATTGTGATTATGAATAATGGACGGATAGAGCAGATTGGTTCACCTAAAGAAGTGTATGATTCGCCAAGAACGCTCTTCGCAGCGACCTTTATCGGTGAGAATAATATTTTCACATCATCTGAAGGTTTATTTGCTGTGAGACCTGAGAAACTGAGACCACATCGCAACTTAAATACGGCAATGAAGACGGGTGTTATTAAGGACGTTCTGTATATGGGCAATGTACATAAGCTTATCGTTGAACTTCATCAAGAGGATACATTGACACCGATGAGCGTAACCATTGCGCTAGATTTATCAGATGAGGAATCGTGGCAAGTGGATCAGCAGATTGGGGTGAATTGGAACCCTAAAGATGAGGTGGTGATCTAGCCATGAATAAATCGAAGTGGTTCCTTACGCCCGTATTGATGTGGTTAGGTATATTTCTAGTCGTACCCATGCTCATCGTTATAGCCATGTCATTCATGCAACGAGATACACTTGGTAACGTTGTTTATCGCTTTAGTTGGGAAGGGTATAAGACTTTTTGGGATTCGCTCTACTTGGGAATATACTGGGATACGATTGTATTATCTGCTTTGACGGCATTGATATGTCTGCTTGTTAGCTATCCGCTAGCTTATCATATAGCAAATAGCTCACCACGAATGCAGAACTGGGGACTGATCCTGATCACAATACCGTTCTGGATTAACTTTCTTATTCGTACCTACGCTTGGGTACTACTTCTTCGTACACAAGGTGTCGTGAATAGTGTCTTGATGCATTGGGGATGGATTGATGAACCACTGCAAATGCTGTATACCAAGGGTGCTGTATTGCTTGGTATGGTATACAACTTCATTCCTTTTATGGTCCTTCCGTTATATGTGGCGATCGAACAGATTGATAGACGTTTGCTTGATGCTGCAAGTGACCTAGGGGCTAGTCGTTGGAACGCATTCTGGCATATTACATTACCTCAAAGTAAAACAGGAATCATGACAGGTTCTGTACTTGTATTTGTGTCTACAGCGGGAATGTTTGTTGTGACGGATATATTAGGTGGATCCAAATCATCGATGATTAGTAACATTATTCAGTCGCAATTCCTTGGGGCGCGTAATTGGCCATTTGGTTCGGCCCTCTCGGTCATCTTTGTCCTAACGTCCCTTGTATTAATCCTATTGTTTAATACGGTGATGAAGTCGCGTAGCGATGTTGTGAAGGAGAGAGACGTATGAACAAGAAAGGGCATCGCCTCTTAGGTATTCATTCTACGATAATGATGATCTTCATATATGTTCCCATCCTTCTAGTGATCGTATATTCATTCAATAATACGAAACTTAGTGGGGATTGGAAGGGATTTACCTTGGATTGGTATCTCTCACTTTTTAAGGATCGCCATGTCATGGAAGCACTGATCAACAGTCTTATGATTGCTTTGGTATCTACAATTCTATCTACAATACTAGGAACGTTTGCCGCTTTGTCCTTGCGTGATCTAGGTAAACGATGGAAGGCACCTGTAAACGGTTTGCTATACATGCCGATCATCATTCCGGACATTATTATGGGATTATCGCTTTTGGTGTTATTCAGCCAACTTCAGATACCACTAGGGAAGTCGACGGTTATGATTGCTCACATTACATTTAGTGTGTCGTATGTATATGTCATGGTAAGTGCAAGATTTGCAGGAATGGGTAGACAATTGGAGGAGGCGGCTCATGACTTAGGTGCGACGTACTGGGAGACATTCCGTTATGTGACCATGCCGCAGATCACGCCAGGTGTCATCTCAGGGGCATTGATTGCATTTACATTATCTCTAGATGACTTTATGATAAGTTTCTTTGTGGCTGGACCAAGCTCAACGACGTTACCCATTTACATCTATGGGCAAGTGAAACGAGGCATCTCACCAGAGATTAATGCACTCTGTACGCTACTTATTGTGGTTAGCATCGCTTTGATATTGTTAGCCCAATACGTCATGAACCGTGGCAAAGGGCAAAAGAAGCATAAAATGCTACCTTTTTAATTAAGTGAAGTATGAATAAGACAGGTCTGCGAAATACAACTAACGAGCTAAGTGAAAGAGAGGAGATATGTTACTGTGAAAAGAACTGGATTGATGAGCCTGCTTATAGCGGGTGTTATGGTATTGTCTTTATTGAGTGGATGTTCTTCTAAGGAGAAGTTGCATATTTACAGTTGGGCAGATAACTTTGATGAGTCTGTATTATCTGATTTCGAGAAAGAGTTCAATGTAAGTATCACGTATGATATTTATGCGAATAACGAAGATCTTTTAGCGAAAATAAAAGCTGGTGGTGGTGGGTATGACCTCATACAGCCATCAGATTATATGGTCGAGACGATGATTAAGAATAAATTGCTCGAACCATTGGATAAGAACAATATTCCTAATATCGATAACATTGCGGATACGTTCAAGAATCCCACATACGATCCTGGTAATCAATATTCCATTGTCTATACTTCCGGTGTAACTGGAATTGCATATAATACAAAGTATATTAAAGATTCTATCGATAGTTGGGAAGATCTGTGGAATCCGAGTTACAAGGGTAAGGTATTGCTCTTAGATGATAACCGTGAAATGATCGGGATGGCACTTAAGAAGCAAGGATTCTCTAACAGTTCAACGGATGCAACGCAGATTAAATCAGCTGTAGATGATCTGAAGAACTTGTTACCAAGTGTGCTGGCATTCGATACGGATACAATCAAACAAAAGATGATCCAAGAAGAGGGTTGGATTAGCACCGTATGGTCTGGAGATGCAGCGTTTATTGTGAACGATAATCCGGATATCGCTTATGTTGTGCCTAAGGAAGGTGCGACAATCTTCTCGGACAACTATGCTATACCACTAGGCGCGAAGAACAAGACGCTTGCTGAGAAATTTATAAATTATATGCTTGATCCACAAGTGAGTGCGAAGAACTATGAAACGATTGGTTATAGTGATCCTAATGCCAAAGCGATGGAATTCCATTCCGAGACGTATCGTAATAATACGATGATCAATCTGTCCGAAGATGAACTCAATCGTACGGAATGGCTGAGTGATGTCAGTGATACGCTACAAGTGTATGATCGATATTGGACTGAGCTGAAGAGCGGTCGATAATCATGTTCTGAATACGGTGATATGTAGAAATGAAAGCAAGAGGCAGTTCAGTGCTAAGTACTTAGCGCCGAGCTGCCTTTTTGCTGTATTGATTATCAAATGGAGATAAAGGTTATCATGAAAAAATATGATGTAACACTGTTACGCAGTTGTCATCCAAATGTTACCTAGGTGTTACCAAGGAAATTCGTGATGTCGGTATAATATGGATGTAGGTTGAATATGAGCGACGATTACGAATCATTTGGAGGGAACAGTGAAATGAATACAGCGATGAGATGGGGCGCTGCAGCATTGGTTGCAGGAGTTCTACTGACGAGTGGTCAATATACGGGACAAGCAAGTGTTGTTGAAGCTAGTAATATTAAAGATGCGGTGAAACAACCCACTGTGATTCTGAAATGGAAAGGCACCACACTCACTCAAAAGGGTGTGATCTATAACGGTAATACACTTATTCCTGTAACAGTACTAAGAGATGTCATGGGATTACCGTTACATTATAATGCGGGTACTAGAACATATAGCGTAGGCAGTGGATATAGACAATTAAATATGGATATCTCGCAGTATGGTGCAAACACTAATATCAATAATTTTTATGTAAATGAATATGAAGTGAAGAATATCGAAGGAAGATTATATGTCCCATTTCGATTAATAAGTGATTATCTAGGATACCAAGGTGTATGGAATTCTTCACTTAAATCCTTGAATATCACACCTAGAGTTGAAGAGGACACATCCATTACTACGAAGAAACAAGATGCAAACACGAATGATGCTTCCATTATTGCTCGATATCCACTGATCAGTCGTCTTAAAGATCCTAAGGTGGAAAAATCGATCAATTCAACATTGGAGAAGCTTACAAATGAATTTGTAGAAGCATCGAACAAACAGATAGCTACGAGAGATAACGCTGTTGAGCGAACGTATCAATTCCTTCAGAATTATATCGTGTCTTATCATGAGAACGGGTTATTGAGTCTGGTCATTGATCAATATAGTTACACAGGTGGAGCGCATGGCGGTACAGTTCGCATAGGATTAACGTTCTCACTTGAGGATGGAAAGGTAAGATCATTGGATGAGTTACTCGTAGGGAAGAGCCCAGATTATAAAGTGAAGCTAAATAAGGTGATTCTTGAAGGATTTCAAAAAAATGACTTCTATTTCGGAGAGTTCAAGGGATTGACGAATGATGTCAATTATTATCTGAAGCCGGATGGGGTTGCTGTATTCTTTCAGCAATATGAATACACGGCGTATGCGTCAGGTATTCCAACATTCGTGATTCCATATCACACACTACTATCTGAAGGTATGAAGATGTTTAAATAACATAACGGATCATGAAGAAGCGGCCACTCCAGGTTGAACTGGGGTAGCCGCTTCTTCATTCATATATCATGTTCCGTGCTTACGTCGTTAATGGACGTTCTAGAACCTTATCAATCAGACCGTACGTTAGAGCATCACTTGCGCTCATGAAGTAATCACGATCGGTATCTTTCTCAATGCGCTCTAGTGGCTGTCCGCTACGCTCGGCTAGAATACGATTCAATTTATCGCGTAACTTAAGGATACGACGGGCACGAATCTCGATATCCGTTGCTTGCCCTTGCGCCCCACCTAGTGGTTGATGGATCATAATCTCACTATTAGGTAATGCGTAACGTTTGCCAATTGTACCTGCAGTCAATAAAAATGCACCCATAGAGGCTGCCATACCTACACAGATAGTGGATACATCTGGTTTAATGTATTGCATCGTATCAAATATCGCCATTCCGGCTGTGATTGATCCGCCAGGGCTGTTTACATATAATGAAATATCCTTCTCTGGATCTTCTGCAGCTAGAAATAACATTTGTGCAATAATGGAATTAGCAACCATGTCATTCACTTCAGAACCTAAGAAAATGATGCGATCCTTCAATAATCTGGAATAGATGTCATACGAACGTTCGCCGCGGCTACTTTGCTCAACGACCATAGGAATATAACCCATTTGTAAAAGCCTCCCTTATACTAGCTAAATTAGATGTTCATTATAAATACGATTGCCGTATTTACCACTTCATAAACATTTTAAATCATAAAGTCAGGGAAAGTCAAACTATTGGCAAAAAAAATAGCCATGATTGGCCTCATTCTGTGTTGGGTAATACTATATTGATGCTACTATAGAAATATATGGCGCGCCCGCGAGGAATTGAACCTCGATCTCAGGCTTCGGAGGCCTACGTCATATCCATTTGACCACGGGCGCATAAGCAATAGCAAAAATGATTATATGATATATCAATGGGAATAGCAAGGATTGCTTAGAATCTAACCTATGATAAGTAGTCTATTTCAAATCATCCATGAATTGACTCGTCTAAGGACAAGCCTTTATGTATAGGAAATGAGCGTGATGTAAATTATACTCAATGGACACTTGCAACATGAGTAAATATTGGTTAGAATGGTAGTGGGACTTAAAAAGTTAACCCGGGACATTTTAAGACCATTGAGAATGTAGCAGAGGTGGACAGCATGCGTAATTTATTAGAAATACAAAAGCAGCTTCTGCCTGATCTCATGGAGACTCTCAAGTTAAGGTACACTATTCTTCACCGAATTTTATTGTTTGATATCGTCGGTCGCAGAACGCTAGCCGCGTCACTTCATATGACGGAACGTGTCTTGCGATCCGAAACGGATCTTTTGAAGTCACAAGGGCTTATTGAGATCGAGACCATGGGTATGAAGATAAGTGATTCAGGTAGAACACTACTTAATTCACTTGAGCCTATCGTTAAGAATCTGTTTGGACTGAGCGACTTGGAAGATAAGATCCGTCTAGCGTATGGGTTGCGCAAAGTAGTGATTGTACCTGGTGATTGCGAGTCGTCACTGGTCGCGAAGAGAGAACTAGGGCGTGCAGGAGCGAAGGCTCTATTGAGCGTCATGGGTAATGAAGACATCATCGCAGTAACGGGTGGTTCTACACTTGCAGTTGTTGCTGACCAATTAACACAACATCCCGCTGTGAACTTGAAGGGAACCTGGTTCGTGCCCGCACGAGGAGGCTTAGGTGAGAGCGTTGAGTTCCAAGCGAACACGATAGCGTCCACAATGGCCAAAAAAGTAGGAGCGCAATACCGGCTTTTGCATATACCAGATCTACTTAGTGATGATGCTTATCAATCGCTTGTTCAAGACGTTACGATTCAGGAAATTGTTCAGATAATCAGACAGTCTAGAATTATAGTGCATGGTATTGGTGATGCCCTTGAAATGACACGTCGTAGAAGATTGGATCTTGATACAATAGAAGGCATCCAAGATGAAGGTGCGATTGCTGAATCTTTTGGCTATTACTTCAATAAAGAAGGCGCTATGGTTCACAAGATGATGACCTTGGGTCTTCGACTGGAAGATATTATGAATACTGAAATTGTCATCGGAATTGCTGGTGGGAAGACTAAAGCTAGTGCCATACATGCTGTCCTACGGTTTGGTCAGGAAGATATTCTGGTCACGGATGAAGCAGCTGCCTTGCAGATTGAGAAGGAGATGGATGAACATCTTTTTGCTGAATGATAAGGGAAATTGGCATATAAGGAAATTTTACTATATTGTTGTCATGAGAGGTTAATAGCCTTTCTTGAATAAATAAAATGAAACTCTGGGAGGAACTATTCAATGACTGTAAAAGTTGGTATTAATGGATTTGGACGTATTGGTCGCCTTGCATTTCGCCGTATTCAAGCTGTGGAAGGAATCGAAGTAGTTGCTATTAATGACTTAACGGATGCTAAAATGTTAGCTCATCTATTGAAATATGATACAACACAAGGACGTTTTGACGGAGACGTTGAAGTACATGACGGATTCTTCAAAGTAAACGGTAAAGAAGTTAAAGTTCTAGCTAACCGTAACCCTGAAGAATTGCCATGGGGCGATCTTGGAGTTGATATCGTTCTAGAATGTACTGGATTCTTCGTGTCTCAAGAAGCAGCTGAGAAGCACTTGAAGGGCGGCGCTAAGAAGGTCGTTATCTCTGCTCCAGCAACAGGCGATGTGAAGACAATCGTATACAACGTTAACCATGAAATTTTGGATGGTACGGAGACAGTTATCTCTGGTGCTTCATGTACAACAAACTGCCTTGCACCAATGGCTAAGACATTACAAGATCAGTTCGGTATTGTAACTGGTTTGATGACTACGATCCATGCTTACACAGGTGACCAGAACACATTGGATGCTCCACACGCTAAAGGAGATTTCCGTCGTGCTCGTGCTGCTGCTGAGAACATTATCCCTAACACAACGGGTGCTGCTAAAGCAATCGGCCTAGTTATTCCTGAACTTAAAGGTAAATTGGATGGTGCAGCTCAACGTGTTCCAGTTGCAACTGGTTCATTAACTGAATTGATTACTGTTCTTGATAAAAAGGTAACTGTGGATGAAGTTAACGCAGCTATGAAAGCAGCTTCTGATGCTGATTCTTATGGATACACAGAAGACGAAATCGTTTCTTCTGACATTAAAGGTATGACTTTCGGATCTTTGTTTGATGCTACTCAAACAAAAGTAATGACAGTTGGCGACCAACAATTAGTTAAGACCGTTGCTTGGTATGACAATGAAATGTCATACACAGCTCAACTTATCCGTACGTTGGAGTATTTCGCTAAATTGAGTAAGTAATCATTAACAAGGCTCATTAACATCTAAAGAGCGGAAACGAGATTTAATGTTTCCGCTCTTTCTAAAATTATATAAGTGATATTCCATAGAAACCAAACTTTTAAAATCTATAGGTGTGGGGGAACGTACTGATGAATAAGAAGAGTGTCCGCGATGTAGAAATAAATGGGTTGCGTGTATTTGTTCGTGTTGATTTCAATGTACCGATGGAAGATGGAAAGATTACTGATGATACCCGTATTCGTGAAACGCTACCAACGATTAAATATTTGGTAGAAGGTGGAGCTAAGGTTATCCTAGCGAGTCATATGGGACGTCCTAATGGTGAAGTAGTCGAGAAATTGCGTCTGACACCTGCTGCAGAGCGTCTGTCTGAGTTGCTTGGTAAGAAAGTAATTAAAGCCAATGAGTCTGTTGGAGAGACCGTTAAATCTCAGATTGCTGATATGTCTAATGGGGATGTATTGCTACTTGAGAACGTAAGATTCTACCCAGGCGAAGAGAAGAACGATGCAGAGCTTGCTAAGCAATTTGCAGAACTTGCAGACTTATTTGTAAATGATGCTTTTGGTGCAGCACATCGTGCCCATGCATCGACGGAAGGTATCGCTCATTATCTACCAGCTGTTTCCGGACTTCTGATGGAAAAGGAATTGTCCGTGTTGGGTAAGGCGTTCTCCACACCTGAGCGTCCTTTTACTGCGATCATCGGAGGATCTAAGGTAAAGGATAAAATCGACGTGATCAATAACTTGCTTAATCTTGCAGATAACGTGCTTATCGGTGGTGGACTAGCGTACACGTTCTTTAAAGCGCAAGGTCATGAGATTGGGCTATCTTTATGCGATAATGACAAGCTTGATACGGCACTAGAGTTTATTGAGAAAGCTAAAAAACTAGGCAAGAACTTCGTACTTCCTGTTGATATTGTGATCGCAGATGATTTCAGTGCGGATGCAAATATTGATACGGTAGATGTAGATGGTATTCCTGTAGGTTGGGAAGGTGTAGATATCGGTCCTAAGACGCGTGCAATCTATGCTGATATCATTAAAAACTCTAAATTGGTTGTATGGAATGGACCTATGGGTGTATTCGAAATGGAACCATTTGCTGGGGGTACACTTGAAGTTGCACAAGCTTGTGCGGACACGGATGCCTATACCATTATCGGTGGTGGAGATTCTGCTGCTGCAGCTGAGAAATTCCAACTTGCTGATCAAATGAACCATATCTCAACGGGTGGCGGAGCTTCACTTGAGTTCATGGAAGGTAAGAAACTTCCAGGTGTTGAGGCATTGAACGATAAATAATTCCATGTCATTCGGCTATTAGCAGATGTACAAGGGAATAATAAGGAGTGAATTGTATGAGAACACCTATTATCGCAGGTAACTGGAAGATGTTCAAAACTGTTCCAGAAGCTACGGCGTTTATTGAAGAAATCAAAGGCAAAGCAGAAGTAGCGGGTGTGGAAAGCGTGATCTGCGCGCCGTTTACTAACCTTCCAGCATTGATGGAGGCAGTCAAAGGCACTTCAATTAAAATTGGAGCACAGAACCTACATTTTGAAGATGATGGAGCTTACACTGGTGAAATCAGTGGTGTAATGTTGAAAGATCTAGGCGTTCATTATGTCATTATTGGACACTCAGAGCGTCGTGCTTATTTCGCAGAGACAGAGGATATTGTCAACAAGAAGGTATTTGCTGCTTTCAAACATGGCATTACTCCAATCGTATGTGTCGGTGAGAAGTTGGAAGAACGCGAAGCAGATCAGACCAAACAAGTATGTAAAGTGCAAACAGAAGGTGCATTGAAAGGCTTAACTGCGGAGCAAGCAGCGCAAGTCGTTATTGCATATGAACCAATCTGGGCTATTGGAACAGGTAAATCTTCAACAGCACAAGATGCGAATGAAGTAATCTCATATATCCGTGAACTTGTGAAAGGGTTATATGGAGAGAGCGTATCCAATGCTGTACGTATTCAATATGGCGGTAGCGTAAAACCTGAGAATGTTGTTGAATACATGGGCCAAAGTGATATTGATGGTGCATTAGTCGGTGGTGCAAGCTTACAACCTACTTCTTATGTTCAACTTGTTCAGGGGGCGAAGTAACATGCCAGCACCAAGACCAGTAGCCTTAATTATTATGGATGGATTCGGATTGCGTAATACAGCAGAAGGCAATGCTGTTGCGCAAGCCAAGAAGCCGAACTATGACCGTTTGATGAGTCAATATCCGAATTCCACACTGATCGCTTGTGGTGAAGAAGTTGGATTGCCTCCAGGACAAATGGGCAACTCGGAGGTTGGTCATCTTAATATTGGTGCAGGCCGTGTTGTCTATCAGAACCTGACCCGCATATCTAAATCGATTCGTGAAGGGGAATTCTTCACTAATCCTACAATGCTCGAGGCAGTTCGTCATGCTAAGGACAATAATACGAAATTACATTTGTACGGACTTCTATCGGATGGAGGCGTGCACAGCCATATTGAGCACGTGTTCGCCATGCTAGAATTAGCCAAAAGAGAAGGATTGGATGATGTCTATATCCATGCATTCCTAGATGGCCGCGATGTTGCTCCAGATTCCGGCATACTATTCATTGCACAATTGAATGCTAAGATTGCAGAACTGGGAATAGGAACTATTGCAACAGTACAAGGACGTTATTATGCGATGGACCGTGATAAACGCTGGGAACGTGTTGAGAAATCATATCGTGCTATCGTGTATGGTGAGGGACCTAAATACACGAATGCCCTTCAAGCTGTAGCGGAATCGTATGAGAAGTCACTCTTCGATGAATTCGTTGAACCAACCGTTATGGTGGATGAACAGGGTGAACCTTTGTGTACGTTGAAGAGTAACGACTCGGTTGTATTCTTGAACTTCCGTCCAGACCGTGCGATTCAATTGTCTCAAGTGTTCACTAACTTGGATTTCCGGAGTTTCGATCGTGGACCGTTGTTCCCTCAGAATCTTCACTTCGTATGTATGACGCTGTTCGCTGAGACTGTCGGAGGCTTCGTTGCATACGAACCAAGAGACTTGGATAATACACTTGGAGAAGTGCTCGTACAGAACAACAAGAAGCAACTTCGTATTGCGGAGACGGAGAAATACCCTCACGTTACCTTCTTTTTCAGTGGTGGACGTGATGTGGAACTGCCTGGCGAGACCCGTATTCTAATTAACTCACCAAAAGTAGCTACGTATGACTTACAACCGGAAATGAGTGCGTACGAAGTAGCTGACGCTTGTGTGAAAGAAATAGAAGCGGAGAATCACGATGCCATTATTCTCAATTTCGCTAACCCTGATATGGTAGGACACTCTGGAATGCTTGAGCCAACGATTAAGGCAGTTGAAGTGACTGACGAATGTATGGGTAGAGTTGTAGATGCTGTCATTGCTAAAGGCGGGGTAGCTATCATTATTGCTGATCACGGAAATGCTGACATGGTATTTGATGAGCTAGGCCGTCCATTTACTGCACATACAACGAATCCAGTTCCGTTTATATTGACGGCTTCTGATGTTATATTGCGTGATGGTGGTATACTGGCAGATGTGGCGCCAACGATTCTAGACCTAATGCAATTGCCACAACCTGCTGAAATGACTGGACAATCTATGATTGCTAGACGTAAGTAATTTATACATGGATTCACACAAAATAGGTACAATAAAAGGAGAAAATAACATGACTATTATTACAGATGTATACGCACGCGAAGTCCTTGACTCACGCGGTAACCCAACAGTTGAGGTTGAAGTTTACTTAGAATCAGGCGCTCTAGGCCGTGCGATCGTACCTTCTGGTGCATCCACAGGTGCTCACGAAGCAGTTGAACTACGTGACGGTGACAAATCACGTTACTTAGGTAAAGGTGTATTACAAGCAGTGAAGAACGTGAATGAAGTGATTTCCCCAGAAGTGATCGGAATGGACGCTTTGGATCAATTGGGAATCGATCAATTGATGATCAAGCTAGACGGAACACCTAACAAAGCTAAATTGGGTGCAAATGCTATTCTAGCTGTATCTATGGCTGTAGCACGTGCTGCTGCTGAAGCGCTAGATGTACCATTGTATGTATACCTTGGTGGATTCAATGCGAAGCAATTGCCAGTACCAATGATGAACATTGTAAACGGTGGAGAGCATGCTGATAACAACGTTGACGTTCAAGAGTTCATGGTATTGCCAGTAGGAGCTCCTACATTTAAAGAAGCGCTTCGTACAGGTGCTGAAATCTTCCATAGTCTAAAAGCTGTTCTACAATCAAAGGGCTTGAATACGGCTGTAGGTGATGAAGGTGGATTCGCACCTAACTTCACTTCTAACGAAGAAGCTTTGTCAACAATTATCGAAGCTATTGAAAAAGCTGGTTACAAACCAGGTGTTGATGTATTCCTAGGAATGGACGTAGCTTCTACTGAGTTCTATAAAGATGGTAAGTATCATCTTGCTGGTGAGAACAAATCCTTCACTTCAGAAGAATTCGTTGACCTACTTGTATCATGGGCTGATAAATATCCAATCATTACAATTGAAGATGGATGTTCTGAAGATGACTGGGAAGGTTGGAAAATGCTTAGTGAGAAATTGGGTAACAGAATCCAATTGGTTGGAGATGACTTGTTCGTAACGAACACAGAGCGTCTTGGAAGAGGTATTGAAGAAGGTATTGGTAACTCTATCTTGATCAAAGTTAACCAAATCGGTACGTTAACAGAAACATTTGACGCGATTGAAATGGCTAAGCGTGCTGGTTACACAGCTGTTATCTCTCACCGTTCTGGTGAATCAGAAGACAGCACAATCGCTGATATCGCTGTTGCAACAAATGCGGGTCAGATTAAGACAGGTGCTCCTTCTCGTACAGACCGTATTGCTAAATACAATCAATTGCTTCGCATTGAAGATCAATTGGGCGATTTAGCACAATACAGTGGTATGAAATCTTTCTACAACTTGAAGAAATAATATCATATAGAGATAAGGCCAGCTTGGGCTTACCCAAGCTGGCTTTTCTGTTCATAAGATGTGACATAACAATCTTGTCAAATATAGGTTACATGTGCTACAATAAGAATGCTGTTTTCTGTATGTAGATATGGGAATTGAATTGGAATATATAAGAGTGTTTAACACGCTTAGGAGGTGGAATGAATGGAAATCTTTTTACAAGTATTACTAGCTGTTTTCTCCATTGGTTTGATTGCGGTGGTTCTTTTGCAAAAGGGGAAAAGTGCAGGTCTTTCCGGCGCCATCTCCGGCGGAGCAGAACATCTTTTTGGTAAAACGAAAGCTCGCGGAATGGACCTAGTTCTTGAACGTGTAACGATTGCCATGGCTATTGGATTCTTTATACTGGCTATCGCTGTAGCTGTCGCTATTAAATAACTATATTATTTACGAAACCCTCGCTCTTACATACTCTATGTGGAGAGAGGGTTTTTTGATGTTAATTTGCTGTAAGACATGTATTTTTGAATGATTCAAGGGATGTTTAGGATTGAATTCGTGTATACTAGGGTATGAGTATATTGAGGCAGAAATAGTAAATAAATAATACGAAGCAAAGGATACATAAGAAGCTTGCAGTCGCAAAGTGCAAGTCATCTGAGGTGATTATAATGATAACAGAAGAAGAAATTCTTAATTTCATGCGGGAGACCGCATATAAACCTATGACTTATCAAGAATTGGAAGAGCACTTTCATATCGATAAAGCGGAAGATTTCAAAATGTTCGTGAAATTGCTAACTTCTCTTGAAAATGAGGGGAAAGTACTATTAACACGCACGAACCGTTACGGCGTACCTGAGCGCATGGATCTGATCCGTGGAAGATTACAGGCACATGCCAAAGGCTTTGCCTTTCTCATTCCTGATGACCGGGATCATGTAGATGTATATATTAACGCCAATGACCTCAAAGGGGCTATGAATGGCGATATTGTTCTTATACGAGTCACTTCGAAGAGTGCCGCTGGAGGTAAGCTTGAAGGTGAAGTCGTGCGTATTGTTAAACGCGCCGTGACACAAGTTGTAGGTGTGTTCCAGACCAATGGTTCTTACGCCTTCGTATTACCTGATGATAAGCGAATTAATCGCGATATTTTCATACCAAAGGATGCATTTAATGGTGCTGTGGACGGGGAGAAAGTAGTCGTAAAGATTGTGAATTATCCTGAAGGGCGCTCAGCTGCAGAAGGTGAAGTGGCGGAAGTGTTAGGAGCTAAGGATGATCCCGGCGTAGATATTATATCTATTATCCGTAAACATCAGCTGCCAGAAGCATTCACCGATGAAGTGATGGCAGAGGCAGAGAATGCACCAGATGCCATTACCGAACAAGAGATTATGGAGCAAGGTCGTAGAGATCTACGTAATAAGACGATTGTAACCATTGATGGCGAAGATGCAAAAGACTTAGATGACGCAGTTCATGTTGAACTTTTACCCAATGGCAATTATCTGTTAGGTGTTCATATTGCTGATGTAGGCTACTATGTGCGCGAAGGATCTGAATTGGATAAAGAAGCATATGCTCGTGGATGTAGTGTGTATTTAGTGGATCGTGTGATTCCTATGCTACCTCCTCGTCTATCCAATGGGATATGTAGTCTTAACCCACAAGTGGACAGGCTAACCCTGTCATGCGAAATGGAATTTAATGAAGACATGAAAGTTGTGAATCATGATATTTTTACGAGCGTGATTCGTACGACTGAACGTATGACATATACGAATGTACGTAAGATTGTTGAAGATGAAGATCCAGAAGTCATGGCACAATACAGTGAGCTAGTTCCACATTTCCGTCTAATGAAGCAGCTTGCTCTACAGTTGCGTGATAACCGGATGCGTAGAGGAGCAGTGGATTTCGACTTCGTCGAGTCTAAAGTGATTGTGAATGAGAATGGTAAAGCCATCGATATCGTCAAAAGAGAACGGTCCATTGCAGAGCAAATGATCGAAGAGTTCATGCTTGCTGCGAATGAAGCGGTAGCCGAGCATTTCTATTGGTTGAAGGTTCCCTTCATCTATCGTATTCATGAGAACCCAGACCAAGAGAAGCTACAGAACTTCTTAGCTTTTGCAGAGAACTTCGGATACCATGTCAAAGGTCGTGGGAATGCCATTCATCCGCGCGCACTTCAAGGACTTCTTACCGACATTCAGGGTACGAAGGAGCAGACGGTAATCAGTACGATGATGCTACGCTCGATGAAGCAAGCTAAATACGCTGCGGAGACATCAGGCCATTTCGGATTAGCAGCAGACTATTATTCTCATTTCACTTCGCCTATTCGTCGATATCCTGACCTTGCTATACACCGCGTCATTCGTGAAGTGATTGCGAATAAGGGTGTATTGTCAAAGAAACGTGAGGAATATTTAGCCGTTCGTATGCCAGATGTAGCTCAACAGTCTTCCGAACGTGAGCGTGTTGCTGTGGACGCGGAGAGAGATACAGATGACCTCAAGAAAGCTGAATATATGTTGGACAAAGTCGGCGAAGAATTCGATGGCATGATTAGTAGTGTAACGAACTTCGGGATGTTCATTGAACTGGAGAATTCGGTTGAAGGACTGATTCGTCTCAGCGCGTTGACAGATGACTACTACCATTTCAATGAACAAGCGATGTCGTTAATCGGTGAACGTAGCTCCAAGATATTCCGTATTGGAGATGAGTTGAAGATACGTGTTGCACGTGTGAACATGGATGACCATACGATTGACTTCGAATTAATGGATATGAAGAAGCGTAATGAAGATGGGCGTGATAGACGTGGGGGTCGACCTGCAGGCTCGAGCGGTGGAATGAACAAAGATTCTGGACGCGGAAGTAAAGTGGGAACACGTAACGGTAAAGCTGCTGGTGGTAAGGGTAAAGCGACAGGCGGAAGTAAAGTATTTGGATCAAACAGCGGAGGCGTGAAAGTGCCTGGTGCAAGTAGCGGAGGTAAGAAGAAATCAATGAATAACAGTACTAGTAATGGAACGGTTGATAACAAAGCACCTATAACCACAAGTATCGAAGGTAAGAAGCCCGAGAGCAAAGCTCCTCAAGATAAAGCTAAAAAAGGTGGATTTAAGGGTAAAGGAAACAAAGAAGGTGGTCGTAAGCGGGATCGTGGAGCAGGAGCGCCTGCTGGACGTTATGATGCGTTACAATCCACACGTGGACCAGGCTTCGCCTTTGGCTCAGGTAAGGGTGGCTATGGAAGTTCAGCACCGAGTGAGTCATCAACGCCAGCAACGCAAGCTAGTCCGGCAACAGGTAGTAAACAACGTAAACCTAAAGGTGGAGGCGGTATCTTTATGAGTAAAGATGCGACACCAGGTAAACCGTCGACTAAACGGCAAGAGCCAGAAGTTCGCAACGAGGGAAATGACTCTGTATCTGAGTGAATCTAGATAGGGTGTTATAGCCTGAATGGGCTTGTCTCATCTTGATTTTGGAAGATACAGTTGATACAATAGATTTCTGGCACCCTTGTTGATACACTGGGGATGTTGCCAGAGATCTATTGATTCTAATGGTTTAAGGGGTGAGGACATGGGTAAGAATAATAGTGACGGGAAAGTCTTGGCCCAGAACAAGAAAGCCCCCCATGATTATTTCATAGAAGAAACGTATGAAGCCGGTATGGTCTTAACCGGTACAGAAATTAAATCACTACGCAATGGCAGAAGTAATATTGGAGATGCGTTCGCGACGATTCGTAACGGCGAGATTCAGATTCATAACATGCATATTAGCCCGTTCGAACAAGGGAACCGTAGCAATCCAATAGATCCAACTAGAACACGTAAGCTGCTCATGCATAAGATGCAAATCAAGAAGTTGATTGGCCTATCGAAGCAAGAGGGGTACACGATTGTTCCACTGAAGATCTATATTCGTAATGGTTATGCCAAGCTTCTCCTAGGTCTAGGTAGAGGTAAGAAACAATACGACAAGCGTGAGACAGCAGCTAAGCGGGATGCACAACGAGACATTCAACGTGTGTTGCGTGAAAAGCAGAAGATCGCAAGATAAGTACCAATTGGCAAACCTAACCTTGGTTTCCTAGAAGTTAGTATCATAGATGGATTCATTTGTGATATACTAAGTTATACGAGGTCTTTAGACTTTGTGAAGAGTTACCTTCTAGTGATCCTTTTTCGTGGAGGAAAAGGATACCTTATAGAGCATCATGTCTTGACTACTCAAGACTCTATCCTAGAAGCCCTTTATATTAAGGGGGCGTTTATGGATTCGACGGGGATAGTTTGAGCATGGGTAGCGGGTAGTGGGGACGCGTCCGCTTTATCAACGCTAAAGCCTATTAAATGGCAAAACACAAAACAACTACGCATTAGCAGCTTAATAACCTGTTAGCGTGCTCCTACCTAGCATCGTCCATGTGACTAGATTAGGGGCTAACAAATAGTGGAATACGCTGTCTCATCTCCGCCTGGGGTGAGCTGAAGAAGATAATCAGGCTGACCCAACGTATAGCCGGTTACAGGGCGATACTCGGGTGACATCAAATCTGTGACTACACCCGTAGAATCTTATGTGTCGATATTTTCGGACAGGGGTTCGACTCCCCTCGCCTCCATACTTTATAACAGAAGAGACACCCCTCAAGGTGTCTCTTCTGTTATAAAGTTTTAGTTATATAGATAAGACCAATTTTTTATTCTTAAGATAATTCTCAAGGGGACAGATGAGCATTGGCCTTCTCTGCTAAGTTGAGACTGCATACTGTACAATAATTCATGGTAAAATATGAGTTGTATAAGTATAATATTGGATAAAATGAAGTTGTAGTAAATATTCACATCGAATAATGTTCAGAAATAAGTTTTATGTACTGTAAAATTCTAAAATTGTAAATGGAGTGATCGAATTGGCAAGAAGAAGTGGATTTAATGGGCTAATGGCTTCAATTGCAAGAGAAAATGCAAGACAAGCCAGGCTACGTGAATCTGAGAGGAAGCGAAATGAAAGAGAATCGATTAAGGCAGCTAAAGATTACCAAAGAGGATTAATTCAAGCTGAGAAGGAAGCAAAGATATACTATATTGAAAGCAGAATGGAAGAAACAGATGATTTAAATATTGAACTTATCGAACGTATGGGTGAGTTAAAATGTATACTGGAACATACCTTGAAAATAGATGATTGTATTTCATTTTCGTCATTAAGAATTTCTGAGAAGTTTAAAGAATTCAATGCTAAAGAAATTACGATCCCCTTAGCCAAACCCCAATTAGTGGATTATACTAGTAGAATACAGCAACCTAGTTTTTTCTCAAAGTTAATTCCTGGTTCAGAAAAAAAACACCAAAATGCTTTGATTAGTGCTAAACAACAATATGAATTGGACTTTGCACAATATGAACTCAAAGAAAACAAAAGAGTAAGTTATTTAGATCAATTAAAGGCTGAATATGATGAAGAAAAATCTAGATATGAACTGAAAATAAAAGAACGAAATCTAGAAGTCGATCAATTTGAGGAAGACTATCAGAATGCGGAGAGCGAAGCTGTAATTGCTTATAATACTATGGTGCTGGAACGTTCTGAATATCCGGATGAATTTCCCCAAATATTTCGATTAGCATATTTGCCTGATTCTAAAGAATTAGTTATTGATTATGAACTTCCAAATAAGGAGGTTATACCTGCAGTAGCGGAATATAAGTACATAAAAACAAAAGATGAGATAAATGAAAAGGCTAGGAAAATTCCAGAAATAAAAGAAATATATGCGGATATTGTGGCAGGATTAACTTTGCGAACTATTCATGAGGTGTTTGAAGCAGATCAAGGTAAGGTAATACAATTAGTAGTGTTTAGTGGTTATGTGAATTCAGTGGATCCGGCTACTGGTAAAGATATTACTCCATACCTTATATCTACTCGTGTTACTAAAGAAAGGTTCGAGGAACTTGATCTAAGTCGCGTGGAAAAATCAGTGTGTTTACGAAATTTAGGGGCTCAAGTGTCACCTCGACCGGCAGAGCTACAAGCTGTTAAACCTGTAGTTGAATTTAATATGGTGGATAAGCGTTTTGTAGATCATGAAGATATGCTAGGATCACTAAATGGTATACCAAATTTAATGGATTTAAATCCATATGAATTTGAGCAGTTAGTTACTGACCTTTTTTCAAGAATGGGATTGGATGCTAAATTGACTCGCTCTTCAAAAGATGGCGGAGTTGATTGTGTAGCTTTTGATACAAGACCAATTGTTGGAGGTAAAGTAGTTATCCAGGCTAAACGTTACAAAAATACAGTAGGTGTTTCAGCAGTTAGGGATTTATATGGAACAATGTTGAACGAGGGGGCAAATAAGGGGATTTTGGTCACTACTAAAAGTTATGGCCCAGATGCTTATGAATTCTCGAAGGATAAGCCAATTGAACTTATTGATGGTGGAGGATTACTCTATTTGTTGGAGCAGAATGGAATTAAAGCACGTATATTATTTGAATAAGTTTTGATGAAATTATATCGAATGCATTAAATCTGTGACTACACCTGTAGAAGCTTATGTGCCAATATTTTCGGACAGAGGTTCGACTCCCCTCGCCTCCATATGACAAATCCGCAAAAACGAAAAGGAGCTTTGCCACTGAAGTACGGTGGCAGGCTCCTTTTGTGCTACATGGTCTAGCTACCGAGACGAATTAGTTCTTTCTTGTCCGTAGCGGCGGCGAATGGTACAATTTCCTATCAGTTCGGCGGCTTTGCAATCACGATTGGTGCTGAGTTCTTTTGCTTAATAGCTATATGCAATCTCTAAATAGCTACTCTTGGCTCTGGAAATCTGATAAAAAATGTAATCTTGACTAAATTGTATTACTTCGATACGATTATTGTATTGAAGTAATACAATTTAGGGGGTAGTATTGTGAAGGAACATTTAGCCTTGTTCAAGGATACACATTGTTTCAATAAAGCACAGGTTCAATTAGCTTTTAAGAATTATATGGAAATAAATGTACTAGATCCTGAAGAACATTATCCAGAGCCCTACAGAAGCAAATTGATTGATTTGTGTGAAAGATTCCAAAATGCACTTGATAATTGTAGTTTGCCACAATTAACTGATGATTGGTGGTTTTATGATTATGAGAGGATAAATGATGGAATAGACCTTAGACTTTATTTCTGTGAAGAGTTTGATATAGATGAGAATGGCATGGAATCTATGATTTTCACAGAGGGATTTACTCTTTTAAGTGTAAAATGTGATTATGTTAATGTCGAACAGTTTGCTACAATTAATAATGTGACGGAAATAACGGTTCGTCAGTGGATTCGCCGTGGGAAATTACGGACAGCCAAAAAAGTGGGTAGAGATTGGCTTATTCCATCAATTGCAGTAAAACCAGTAAGGGGATTCAGTCCTGCATCTTATTATTGGGATCAGCTTCCAATGGTATTATCAGATTCTTTTCCGTTTCTTATAGGATATAAATGTATATATATCTTTCAGAATGAACAAGTAAAACAGCAATTTGATTGTATCTTAGGCTATCCGGGTCAAAATGATCGAATGAAAACTACCTTAACAACCACGGAACGTGAAAAGTTAGAGTTAGCACTTATTAGTAGTAGCGTTATTCGAGTCGAAGAGTATTAATGCGATCTAAAGCTATAAGAGAGCATAACAGGCTTCGAATAGGTTTAGGAGGAATGTTATGGATAAATTAGTATTCGACCGGTTTAAATACTTGATGGAGCGTGAAACACCTGTTTTCAGGTCTTATGTAATGAAGAAGGCAAACGGCGAAATATTGGACATCGAAACTCTTCCTCCAGATGACTTGCAAGAGATGTTTATAGACGAAGTAATAACTGATGGTGTGATTGCTGATCTCTTTGATGTCGAGCAGAAAGTTGTAACAAGGAAGAGGTATAAGCATGGGATTAAGCTCGGACAAACTTTATCTCGCAAATCAATTGAACTAATTGAAAACATGTCAAAATTAATTGAGACAAAAGATGTATCTGAAGATATCGAGCTTGTACTGATACCAATTAAAATAATTATTCATCCGGACGATGATCTTATTTTCGCACCTTATCATGCGTTTGAAAATGATGGAAGGAAGTATCCTTTTTACGATTTTGAAGGTCTGAAAGAAGTTGATACTGAAACCTTTTGTGTAAGGATTAGTCGGGTAAAGCGAGAGATCGAAAACCTATTGGATGAGATTATTGAATTTTTATGGGAATATGAATGGGAAGACGAAGTATATTTCGAACGAGAGAATGATAACAAGATAGGCGTATCAGCATCCCTTTTCGTTGATGAGGATTCCACTGCTGCTAAGATTAGCTTAGCTGTATCACTTCATATTTCCGGTCTGCATAAATCTGGAGATCTTATTTTTGTTACGGAGTACGATTTGGGTACAGGCAGCCTTAGTTTTCAGACAGAAGGGTGTGATTTTGAACAAGATGTTGACGAAATTCAGGGTTTATTCTTAGAATGTTGGAGCAACGTTAACCATTACGTTCAAATTCAGAATGAAATTGAACTGGAGTTGGAATTGGAAGATGAGATTTAGGTTAAGCTACCTCCCCAAACATCCTAAACATCACGCGGCGGCGAATTGTGGATTTACCACGCCACGCCTCCACCATCATTAAACCCGACCGCATTGAAGTGACCCCCTAAAGTTAGACAGGTTATATTATTAAGCAACTTGTTGGGCATGAGTTCGGTACAGTACCGGACTCATGCCTTTTAGTTTTGTTTTAATTCGCTTGTGATTGTAATAATCAATGTATTTAGATAGCTCTTGTTTAAAGTGCTCGACACTCTCAAATTTCTTTAGATAGAGTAGTTCAGATTTCATAATACCAAAGAAATTCTCCATCACAGAATTATCGTAACAATTACCTTTGCGAGACATACTCTGGGTAATTCCACGTTCCTTAAGGGCATGTCGGTATGGCTTCATCTGGTAGTGCCAGCCCTGATCTGAATGCATTAGGAGTGTATCATCTTTGGATAATCGTTCAAAAGCCTTTACTAGCATCTCTGAAACAAGGGAATACGTAGGTCTAGAGGCAATTGTATACGTGATAATCTCGCCGTTAAATAAATCTAAAACAGGTGATAAGTAAAGTTTTTCTCCAAATAGCTTAAATTCTGTGATGTCCGTAACCCATTTTTCATTCGGCTTCTCAGCGTGGAATTTGCGTTCTAATATGTTCGCTGCGATCTTACCGATCGTCCCTTTATATGAACGATATTTCTTCATACGCACAAGGCACTTTAATCCCAATACCTTCATCAAACGGTGTACCTTTTTATGATTTACATGGTGCTTACGATTCACTAACTCATCACGAATGCGACGATATCCATAACGCCCCTCATGCTCCTCATAAATCGCTTGAATAGCGTCTTTCAACTCCTTATCTCTATCAGGCATGCCAAACGTCTTTACCACGTAATAATACGTGCTACGAGGGACCCCTGCTAGTTGTAGAAGTCCCTTCACCGAAAATTCATACCTTAGTTCATAGACTACTTGAGCTTTGTCTTGTTTGGTGATTTTCCCTTGTTTTGAACTAAGGCATTCAACTTTTTTAAATATGCATTTTCCATTCTCGAATACTCTACCTCTGCTTGTAATGCCTCCACAGACCCTTCTGCAAATACTTGAGTCTTTCGCTTACTAGGTTCTTTATTCATGGATGGACGCCTCTTTCCCTTTGGTTGTAGAGCGTCCATCCCATGTGATTTTAAGCCTCTTTGCCAGCTTAAAATGGTACTATGGCTTGCAATATTAAATATCGCAGCCGTTTCTCTAACAGACGTCTCATATTGCTTCATATAAGTAAGTACGTCTAGTTTAAACTGTGCGGGATATGATGTATAGCCCTTTTTAAAAGCTTCTTCACCATGATGTTCATACTGACTAATCCAGTTTGAAAAGGCAGAATGGTGAAGCTCTATTGATTTCGCAATGGTTTTCAAGCTCTCTGATCCCTTTTTATAACGTATAACGGCTTGAATTTTTTCATCTGTATTATACCTGGTCATAAAAAACTGCACCTCCAAATGTTAGTTGTGTCTAACAATTGGGGTGCAGTTCATATGAGGTCGGGTTTTTTGTTATATCTTGAAAAGTAGACATCTTAATATTAGCATGTGATACCTAGGAGTTAATTTGGTAGACAATACATATGAGCATGATTGTATCGCTCTCTCTCACTTGTAAGACACCTGGCACAATTAATACTGAATAAGAAAACATAAGAAGTTGTTTGCTCTTTATCAGGGAAGGCGACTCTTTATATATAAAATGTAATTTATCGAAATTAATATATTAATGTTTGCATATCCAAAAGTAATTTGATATGATTCAAATAACAAGTAAATTTAATTTTAGAAAGGCACGAATTTAAATGATAAAATTAGAAAAAGTGGTAGAATTCGTGAGTGGTTCCCCACAATTTAGAATTAAAGAAGCGTTGGATGATCAAGCGCCACTGTACACCTATTATGGACAACAAGATATTGAAGATGATTTGATTAGTTCAGGTTCTAATGTTAGTGACGGCAAACAAGTACGAACCTTTGATAAAGTAAGCACGCTAAATCAAGGTGATGTTGTGTTTAGTTTGATATCGGGAAGATCGACTATAGTTGGTATGAAGCATCAGGGATATCTATACACGCAAAACTACGCTAAGTTAGTGGTTGATGTCACGATGGATTCAAAATATCTTGTTTACTTACTTAACGAAGATGAATTCATTAAGAAACAGCTTCAAGTTGGCTTACAGGGCTCCCAAGTTCTGAAATACACGCTGAAACAAGTGAAAGAACTTGAGTTGCCAGATGTGCCAATAATAGAAAAACAACGCATGATTGGTGAACTTTATTTCAACCAGTTACGACTAGAAGCACTAAGAAATAGAGTGGCCAATTTGGAAACTACCATAGTATTAGAAAAGCTAAAGGGGGCAAGTCGGAATGACCGAGCATGAATTTGAGACAGAATTAATTCAATACCTCACAAGTGGTAGAATTATGGAAGATGAACATGCTGAAGGAATAGGGAATCCTACTTTCAAAGAATCAAGTGTTGATTATGTAGCGAAATCCAAATTGTGGAAATATGAACCAAATATTAAAACTACAGAACAACTCTGGGATAATTTCAAAGCGATCTTGGAACGACACAATCAAAACACACTTGAACATCCTCTAAGTGTTGTAGAATTCAACCAGGTTAAGAAGATTATCTCTGATATTCATACACCTTATGAAGCGGGGCAGTTCTTGTATGGTTTGAATGGAGTGACACAAATCGAGATTGATTTAGACGATGGACGTCATGTGTTTCTTACTGTTTTTGATCAAAAACAAATAGGGGCTGGCGATACAGTCTATCAAGTGGTGAATCAAATTTACCGACCAGCTGTGATCACAGGAAAGCAAAAGTGTTATTTTGACACAACTCTTTTAATTAATGGTCTACCTATCATTCAAATTGAGGAAAAGCGTGACACGCGCGATGTCAATGAAGCGCTCAATCAAATGCATCAATATGCTGATGAAAATCAGTATCGTGATATTTTCTCAACATTGCAAATTTTGGTTGCCATTACACCGAACAATGTGAAGTATATGGCCAATACGACATCAGATAAATTTAATAAGGACTTTGCTTTTAACTGGCAACGTAAGAGTGATAATACGATTGTACGCAACTGGAAGGAGTTTGCAGACTCCATGCTTTCTATTCCAATGGCACATCAAATGGCTACCAACTATATGATTCTGGACGGTACAAGAAACAAACAAATGTTGAAAGTGATGCGTCCTTATCAAGTGTATGCAACACAAAATGTGATTGATAGCTTGAAGCGTTCAGATTTTGAGCTGGGCATGAATAAAGTTGGTTACATATGGCATACAACGGGATCTGGTAAAACGATCACAAGTTTCAAAACGGCTTGGCTTGCAAGCCGTATGCCGAAAGTGGATAAGGTTGTTTTTGTTGTGGATCGAATTGCTTTAACCAAGCAAACCAATGAAAATTACAAAGCTTATGATCCTGATGCGACCGAAGATTCATTTGGCAGCGTTCAAAACACAGATAATACGACTGATTTGAGTCGTAAGCTTAAGAGTAAAGACAATGGTATTATCGTGACTTCCGTTCAAAAACTTGACACTTTAGTAAAACGTAAAACTTTTAAAGCGCCAGATAAGAATATTGTATTTATCGTAGATGAAGCACATCGTTCAACGGGCGGTGACTCATTCGACAATATCCAAAAAGCTTTTAAGAAATCTGCTTGGGTAGGTTATACTGGAACACCGATGTTTGATGAAACTACCACGGGGCTTAGAACAGAGGACATTTTCGGCCCACTATTACACGCGTATACGATTCGTGAAGCGATTGCTGACCGAAATGTTTTGGGATTCAAAGTTGACTTTGAGACAACCATTGACGAACAACAAATGAAAGAGCAATATCTCCCTGCGTTCTACCGTGAACGTTATCCCACATGGAGCGAAGAACGAATTCAAAAGAAAATCAAAGACCTCTCTCAAGAGGATATGGATGATGCCGTTGAACCAAGTTTCTACGATGAAAATCCAGATCACATCAAATTAGTAGTAGAAGATATTTTTGGAAATTGGCGTAATCGTTCTAATGAAGGAAAGTATAATGCTTTGTTTACAACTCATGTAGGTGGTGGTAAAGCAAGTACACCGATGGCAATGATGTATTTCAATGAGTTTCAACGTCTAAACGAAGATCATAATAAGAACGGCGGACAAGTATTAAAAGTTGCGGTGACATTTAGTCATAACACTTCAAACAATGATAGTATGCTTGCCAGCAATCAAGGTCTGCACGATGCGATTAAAGCTTATAATGCTGAGTTTGGTACATCTTTTGGGATGGATGATGTTTCTGGCTATACGCAAGATGTAACTTCACGTTTAAATAAATCAGCTACAGATGGGAAATTCCTGGATTTGGTTATCGTGGTTGATCAATTATTAACTGGATTTGATGCACCTGAACTTAACACGCTTTATGTGGATAGAACCTTAAAAGGCGCAGGGTTAATTCAAGCTTATTCAAGAACGAACCGTATTGCAGATATGCAAGCGAAACCATGGGGACGTGTGGTCAATTACCGATGGCCTGCGCACAATGAGAAGTTGATGAATAAAGCACTTGCTATCTATGCCAATAAAAACTCAGCCAATCTGTCTGATGAGGAACAACGTGAATCTAATCAGGAAGATGGGATTATAGCTAAACCATTTGAAGATGTATTTAATGAAGTGAAAGAAGTGGTTGGAAAACTAGGTAGCTTAACAACTGACTTTCAACAGCTACCCCCATCTGAGAAACAAAAGGACTACATGCTTGGTTTACTCCGTGAATATAACAGAGGAATGGCGAAATTAAAGCAATATGATCCAGATGAAGTTAACGGTGAAAAAATCGGATTTAATTATGATAATCCAGATGAGTTAGTAGAGAAGTTAGGGATGAGTTCAGAGCAAGAAGTGATGTTGACAACAGTCTTAACCAATGAACTAAAGTCACATATTGCAAAAGAAAGGAAAATCCCTATCTATCAAATCGAACTACGTATGATACACGTAAAGGATGTCAAAGTAGACTATGATTATCTGACTGAACTCGTGGAACAATTATTAAACCAAGTTCACGAAGGTAAAGAGGAAGAAGCCAAAGAAACGCAAGAAAAAATTAATCAATTTGCTAATGGATTGGATGATCGTAACTATGCAACCAAGATCATGAATGCGGCTGTCGCCATTATCAAAGGTCACTTCCCGCCTGCAGGCTCTGACTTTAAGTATCCTATGAAGCTAAGTGATAGTGAACAGATCATCCAACAAGCGAACAACGTTAGCCTCGATCGAATGTTTCTTGACTTCCGAGTGAAGTGGGGAATTACGGATATTATTACAAGCTCCCAAATGCGTGAGTTGTTCAGTCGCCACCGCTACGGTTTGCAAGATTTGGATGATACGGGTCAGGTCCGTGACATAATTGCTCAAGCCAGTTCTGGCTATGCGACACTTGCTCATGATGAAGTCGTACAGTCATTGCCTAGAATGAAATATCGCAACGGTTTACGAGACGCGATTTACGAACTAGCGGATGAATTGGTAGAAAGGTAGATGGCAGCTTATTATGAACGAAATACAATTTTTAATGTATGATGCTGATGAAAAAGTGGAAGTTGTTGTTCGAGATGAAACGATTTGGGCGACTCAAAAGATTATTGCACAGCTTTTTGATGTTGGTGTCCCAGCAATCAGTAAACATTTGAAAAATATATTCCAGTCAGGAGAATTGGATGAAAAAGTGGTTGTTTCCATTATGGAAAATACCACTGTACATGGTGCAATGGAAGGGAAAACACAGAAGAACGTTGTTAAATATTATAACCTAGATGCGATTATCTCAATTGGCTACCGTGTCAATTCACAAAAGGCAACGAAGTTTCGTATATGGGCAACCGATGTCTTAAAAGATTATATCCAAAAAGGTTTCAAAATTGATGTTGAACGTATGAAACAAGGTAAGAATGTGTTTGGGAAGGATTACTTTCGTGAATTGCTTGAAACGGTTCGTTCCATTCGAGCAAGTGAACGACGTATATGGCAACAAATATCAGACGTATTTGCAGAAATTTCATACGACTACGATAGGAACGCAGAGATCACCAAGATGTTTTATGCGACAGTTCAAAACAAGTTTCATTATGCGATTACAGGTAAAACCGCTGCTGAAATTGTTTATAACAGTGCAGATAAAGGCAAAGAACATATGGGACTAACTTCTTGGAAGAACTCGCCTGATGGCCGTATTTTACAATCAGATATTGTAGTTGCAAAGAATTATTTATCAGAAAAGGAAGTTCGCAGTTTGGAGCGTAACGTATCAGCTTACTTTGACTATGTAGAGCGCCTGCTTGAAGATGAAACTTTATTGGGAATGCAGGACTTTGCGAAAAGCATTGATGAATTTCTAGCGTTCAATCGCTATGAAGTCTTGGATGGAAATGGGCGTATTTCACAAAGCGTAGCTAAGAATAAGGCTATTGGCGAGTATAAAGAATTCAATAAGCATCAAAGAATAGTTTCTGATTTCGATAAAGAAATCAAGAGAATACAGGGAGAACAGACATGAGCGAATACAAAAAGAATGTACCTAAAATTAGGTTTCCTGGATTTAATGATGCTTGGGAAGAGCGTGAGTTGGGGGAGTTGTCTGATATTGTTCGTGGGGCGAGTCCAAGACCTATTCAAAATCCGAAATGGTTTGATGAAAAATCCGATGTTGGCTGGCTACGAATTGCAGATGTAACTGAACAAGGCGGACGAATTCACCGTCTTGAACAACGTATTTCAGAGTTGGGACAAGAAAAAACTCGAGTGCTTAGAGAACCGCATTTATTGCTAAGTATAGCTGCAACTGTTGGAAAGCCTGTCGTAAACTACGTTAAAACTGGTGTACATGATGGGTTTCTTATTTTTTTAAATCCGAAGTTTGATCGTGAGTTTATGTTTCAATGGTTAGAAATGTTTAGACCTATGTGGCAAGAATATGGCCAGCCTGGTAGCCAAGTGAATTTGAATTCTAGTTTGGTGAAGAATCAGGTAATCATGTTACCAATTGATAATGAACAGAAGAAAATTGGTCAGTTCTTTGCCACTATCGACAACCTCATCACCCTTCATCAGCGTAAGTTAAATAACGTGAAAAATCTGAAGGCTGGGTTGCTTCAAAAAATGTTTCCGAAAGATGGTGAAGATTTTCCAGAGGTTCGTTTCCCTGGATTCAGTTTCGCTTGGGAACAGCGTAAGTTGGGAGAGATCGCTGAATTTAATCCTAAATCAATATTGCCAGACGAGTTTGAATACGTTGATTTGGAATCTGTAGTAGGTACTGATTTGATTGCTCATCGTACTGAATCAAAAGAATTTGCACCATCTCGAGCTCAACGCTTAGCACAACGTGGAGATGTCTTTTATCAAACAGTTCGTCCTTACCAAAAGAACAACTATTTGTATGACTTGCCTTATAATAACTATGTATTCTCAACTGGTTACGCACATATGCGACCAAGTATTGATAGTTATTTCTTGCTTAGCCGTGTACAAGAAGAGTTATTCGTTAAGACTGTTCTAGATAGAAGTACGGGTACAAGTTATCCTGCAATTAACTCAAATGATTTAGCAGAAATTGAAATTAAAGTATCTATTGATAGTGAGGAACAATTTAAAATTGGATCAGTATTCCGCAACCTAGACACCCTCATCACCCTTCATCAGCGTAAGCTGGAACACCTGCAAGAACAGAAGAAAGGACTGCTACAACAAATGTTTGTTTGACGGGAGGAATAAGCTATGGCATTAGAAAACATATTAGGGATTACTGATTCTTCGGAACTTGCTCGTATTGAGGAGAAAATCAGCAAGATGAAGGCCCTTGAAATGTTTGAAACGGGTTTTTTAGATACATTAGAAGTTGGAACATTTAAGGCGTTAGTCGAAATTCACAAGTGTCTGTTTGATGAAATTTATGACTTTGCCGGAAAAGTGCGGGATGTAAATATTGCAAAGGGTAGTTTTCGTTTCGCGCCTGTTATGTACCTTGAAGTTGCAATTGATAAGATCGAAGAAATGCCACAATCAACCTTTGACGAAATCATAGAAAAATACGTTGAGATGAATGCAGCTCATCCCTTCAGAGAAGGGAACGGAAGAAGCGCAAGAATATGGCTTGACACCATATTAAAAGGGGAAATAAGGCGAGTTGTCGATTGGAGCAAGGTCGATAAAGAAGATTACTTGCTTGCAATGGAAAGAAGTCCTATTAAGGACGTCGAAATCAAGGTTCTTCTTAAAGTAGCTCTTACAGATAAGATCAATGACCGTGAAATTTATATGAAAGGTATCGACGCAAGCTATCATTATGAGGGTTACTACGTATACAAGACGGAAAACCTCACAAATGAGCAGTAAATTTGGCGATTGAATATCTAGGAGGAAAATAACAATATGAGCAATAATGTACAAACAATGACAACAAAGCTGTGGGCGATGGCAAATGAGCTTCGTGGAAGCATGGATGCTGCAGAATATAAGAACTACATTTTAGCCTTTATGTTTTATCGTTATCTGTCAGAACACCAAGAACAGTATTTAGTTAACAATAATGTCCTTGATATTGCTGTTGGTGGATCAATTAATAATGCCTATGTAAAACAAGCGAACGGTGATGATTTGATTGACTACTTAGAAGATATTTCTTCGAGTTTAGGCTATGCTATTGCGCCGCTTGATACTTGGGAGTCTTTAGTGGACAAGATTGATAATAGCATGGTGATTCCTAGTGATTATCAGACTATATTTGATAACTTCAATAGAAACGCTGAATTAAACAAAGAAGCTGCGAAAGACTTCCGTGGCGTATTTAACGACATCAATCTTGGAGATTCGCGTCTTGGTTCTTCTACAAATGAACGTGCCAAATCACTTAACCGAATTGTAAAACTTGTTAATGGCATTGATTACAAAGGTGAAGATAACAAAGATATTCTTGGGGCAATCTATGAATACCTAATCGGTCAATTTGCAGCAAGTGCAGGTAAAAAAGGTGGAGAATTCTATACACCCCATGAAGTCTCTATCATATTGGCTAAAATTGTTACGGACGGTGTACAAGAGTCGGATAATACTTTTTCTGTATACGATCCAACTTGTGGATCAGGGTCATTGCTATTAACGGTTCAAGGTGAGTTGCCTAGTGGAAATAAACCAGGGGCAATTAAATTTTTTGGTCAAGAAAAGAATACGACAACATACAACTTGGCTCGTATGAATCTAATGATGCATGGTGTTTCATTTAATAACATGACACTCTCTAATGCTGACACATTAGAAAGTGATTGGCCTGATGGGCTAGATGCAAAAGGCAATGATCAGCCTCGTTCATTTGATGCCGTGGTTGCAAATCCTCCTTATTCTGCGCATTGGGACAATAGTGAAACGAAACTAAAAGATGCACGTTTTAGTGAATATGGTAGACTTGCCCCTAGAACTAAGGCGGATTATGCATTCATTCTACATAGTTTGTATCATCTGAATGATACTGGAACAATGGCGATTGTATTACCGCATGGTGTCTTGTTCCGTGGTGCAGCAGAAGGTGCGATTCGACAAACGATCATTGAAAAGAACTACCTTGATGCCGTTATAGGATTACCTGCCAATTTATTTTACGGCGTATCCATTCCAACTACAATTTTAGTATTTAAGAAGAAAAGTAAAAAAACAAAAGACATCTTGTTTATCGATGCAAGTAATGAATTTGAAAAGGGTAAGAATCAAAATAAACTTACTGATAAAAATATTAGTAAGATTATAGAAACTTACCGAAATCGTGTAGCTGTTGATAAATATGCTCATGTTGCATCACTCGAAGAAATCAAAGAAAATGAATACAACCTAAATATCCCTCGCTACGTGGATACATTTGAAGAGGAGCAAGTCATTGATCTTGATGAAGTGAATAAGCGATTAGAGCAAGATAAACAAGAAATTGCTGAACTTGAAGCTAAAATCAATGAACAATTGAAGATCTTGGGTATTCATGTGTAAGAATTGACGAAAGAGGGTCAAGGAAATAATTCCTTGACTCTTTTTTTCTTTCGCTTGGGAACAGCGTATATTTCAAGTACATTTGATATAGAAAATATAAATGGTGAATTGGAGTTGCTACTTAAGATGAAGCTGAAAGTAACGATGTTGATGTTTGTGTCCGTTCCTTTGTTGGCGTGGAGCGGTGTAGTTGTGGCTGCGTCGAAATCATTCAGTGATGTGAATACATCTCATTGGTCGAACAAAGAAATTAATTTTTTAGTAAACAAAGAAGTAATTAATGGCTACCCAGATGGACGATGCGGAGTCAATGATTCAATTACAAGAGCGCAAGCGGCTACAATGATTATGCGCTCATTCGCCTGGGGAACGAGCGGTGAATGGAACGACCCTGGTTATTCCGATGTTAGACCGGGTAAACATTGGGCATATAATGAGATTACCGGTGTTTATAATATGGATATTTTCATGCCAACAGGTAAATTCCAGCCAGAATTAGAGGTGACTCGTGGAGAGTTGCGTTCAGTCTGCTGAAGGACGATTAGGTTTTTACATTTGCTAGGGTGACATCAAAACTGTTACTACACCCAACGCGAAGCGTAGCTTATGTGTCGATATTCTCGGACAGGGGTTCGCCTCCCCTCGCCTCCACCATGTAAATCCACAACCTCAAGAGGTTGTGGATTTTGCTTTATTGATATGAATCTCGTAAGAAAATGACTGATACATAAGTATCTAATCATTATCTATAAGAAATAAATACTCAGGTTTAACTTAGAAGAATAATGATGAATGAGTCTAATATTTAGAGAGTTCACTAATTGGTTGATTATAATCACTCTAAACTAGCTTGACAGATTATAGCCTTTAGTTAATAATAATAATTATAAATTGTATTCATATTGAATTGTAATAAGCCTGAATATGATTGATTATATTAAAAAATATAACTTAAGAGGAGATTATAAATATGTCACTTATCGGAACAGAAGTACTACCATTTAAAGCATCTGCATTTCAAGAAGGTAAATTTATCGATGTTACGGAGGAAAATTTCAAGGGTAAATGGAGTGTAGTTTGTTTTTATCCAGCTGACTTTACATTCGTGTGTCCTACCGAGCTAGAAGATCTACAGAACCAATATGAAACTTTAAAAGCACTTGGAGTTGAAGTATATTCCGTATCAACGGATACTCATTTTACACATAAAGCATGGCATGCAAGCTCTGAAGCTATTGGTAAGGTTAAGTACATTATGATTGGTGATCCTTCACATGTGATCTCTCGCAACTTTGATGTATTGATCGAAGCTGATGGTCTAGCTGATCGTGGTACATTCATCATTGATCCAGACGGTATTATCCAGACTGTTGAGATTAATGCAGGAGGCATTGGACGTGATGCAAGTGCGCTTGTTAACAAGATCAAGGCTGCACAGTATGTACGTAACCATCCAGGTGAAGTTTGCCCAGCGAAATGGTCTGAAGGTGCTCAAACACTTAAACCAAGCCTTGATCTCGTAGGCAAGATTTAGGTGGCCAAAATGACACTAGATCTAGAGATAAAGACTCAACTAGAACAATACCTCCAGCTCTTAGAAGGTAATATAGTGTTAAAAGTCAGTGCAGGCAATGATGAAGCATCTGAAGAGATGTTGTCTCTGGTCGAAGAACTTGCGAGCATGTCTTCTATGATATCGGTAGAAAAAAGACAATTACCTAGAACACCAAGCTTTAGTGTCAATCGCGTAGGTGAAGATACAGGCGTAACCTTTGCTGGGACGCCATTGGGACACGAATTCACTTCATTAGTACTCGCTCTATTGCAGGTTAGTGGACGAGCTCCAAAGATTGAGCAAAGTGTTATTGATCAGATCAAAGGCATTCACGGTGAATATACGTTTGAAACGTATATCAGCCTAAGCTGTCATAATTGTCCTGATGTTGTACAAGCACTGAACTTGATGAGTGTTCTTAATCCTGGCATTACTCATACCATGATTGATGGTTCAGTATTCAAAGCAGAGGTAGAAAGCAAAAACGTTATGTCTGTGCCAAGTGTGTACCTTAACGGTGAATTCTTCGAAAGCGGTCGTATGACGGTTGAAGAAATTCTTGCCAAGATGGGTAATGCGCCTGATGCATCAGAGTTTGATAATAAGGAGCCTTTTGATGTACTTGTTGTTGGTGGTGGCCCAGCAGGTGCTAGTGCAGCGATTTATGCAGCACGTAAAGGGATTCGAACAGGTATCGTTGCTGAGCGATTTGGCGGTCAGGTCAACGATACTATGAGCATTGAGAACTTTATCAGTATACAATATACTGAAGGGCCTCAGCTTGTAGCGAATATAGAACAACAAGTGAAAGAGTACGACATCGATGTAATGAAATTACAGCGTGTTAAGCGTTTAGAAAAGAAGGAACTCATCGAAGTTGAACTCGAAAACGGTGCTGTACTCAAAAGTAAGACAGTCATCGTTTCGACAGGCGCTCGTTGGCGTAATATGGGTGTACCTGGTGAAGCGGAGTTTAAGAACAAAGGTGTGGCTTACTGCCCCCATTGTGATGGTCCTTTGTTTATAGGAAAAGATGTTGCAGTTGTTGGTGGTGGTAATTCAGGTATTGAGGCAGCGATTGATCTTGCAGGGATTGTGAAACATGTAACGGTTCTTGAATTCGCACCAGAGCTCAAAGCTGATGCTGTTCTACAAGATCGTCTTTACAGCCTACCTAACGTTACTGTACTGAAGAACGTTCAAACAAAAGAAGTTACCGGAACAGACAAAGTTAACGGTATTTCCTACATGGATCGCGATACAGAAGAAATTAAGCACATTGAATTGCAGGGCGTGTTTGTACAAATTGGCCTTGTACCAAATACAGATTGGTTAGGTGATACGGTTGAACGGACTCGCATGGGCGAGATCGTTGTGAACAGTCATGGTGCTACAAATCTACCTGGAGTATTTGCGGCAGGAGATTGTACGAATAGTCCTTATAAGCAGATCATCATTTCTATGGGATCCGGTGCTACTGCAGCATTAGGTGCTTTCGATTATCTCATCCGAAATTAATAAGCCAGAAATAGATAGCCCTCATTTCTCACGAAATGGGGGCTATTGCTATTGAACTGCACCCCAATTGTTAGACACACAATCTAACAATTGGAGGTGCTTTTCTTATGCCCACATTTACTGCTGAAGAAAAAAGGAACGCGGCTATGGAGAACTTCTTCGAACTATTTTTAATTCGGTATAATCTGCAATAAACGATAAAGAATGATAACTATCTCTGCTCTTGTAATCTGCTTATTTGGATGTAGCATTTTTTGATGATCTCCCTGAATAATGCCTAGTTGGATGAGTGTTGACCATGCGGCAATACTTTCAGGTGAGAGTGTGCTTACATCCTGATACTGATCTAAGCTTATACTGTTGGGTTTAATTTCTAGCTCGTTGCGATTAATAAATTCAACTAACCATGCTACGACCTGCTGTCTTGTCATCACTTGATTTGGTGAAAAGTTATCTAAGCTAATCAGAGCTTGCTTATTGGCTTGATCCACATATGGCTGGTACCATGGAAGATTTTTAGAGTTAGCAACATTACTTCCCGTATTTAGGTTATGGATACGTACGAGCATAGTTAACAGCTCAGCTTGTGTAAGATTATTCTGTACTCCAAAATGTTTTTCACTTTGTCCTTTTACAATATGCCAAGAGGTTAATGCAGCAATTGCCTGATTCGCCCAGTGTGTATTGGAAGCATCATCATAGGACTTGTGGTAAGTTAGACCAACATACTGACCGCCATTTTGTATACGAACTTGCCATTGGTTATGATGTAGCTGACCTATTCCATAGAAGAATGCCGTACGGTCTTGTAACATATATAATCCTAAACCGTTGTCATCTGTGATACCAGTAAACGTCAGTAGTGCTGAGATTGGCAATGTCACTATCGTTTTTCCGTTATTATCAATCGTAACTGCGTCAACATATATGATAGGCGTTGCAGTTGGTGTCGCTAATGGATCAGTAAGCTGTTCAATAGTTAATACGATTCTTGTATTTGGAGTAAGCTGACTCATAAGTTTCTGCAACTGTGTTTCATCAAATGTAATATTGAACTGTGTTGATAGAAGCCGTAACTGCTGAATCGATTTCAAATCCTCAATAGTTAATAGCAACTGCGTCTTATTTTCTGGTATAAGTACACTTGTTACGCCTTCTTGCGTAATTAACGACTGCCCTTGAAGTGTCCAATAAGCCGGATTACTTGGGGTGAATACGCCCGGTTGATTAGAAACTGGTGCTGAAGAAGGCTTAGGTGTAGGAATTGGTGTGTCCGTTATCGGCGCTATAGTTGGTATCCCTTCTACCCATAACAGTTGCTCATTCGTTGCATCTCGAACGACAGAGATTACTTCATTGGAAGCTAAAGTATAGCTCGCATAAGATGTAACAGGATATAATGTTATAGCATCCAAATAAACAGACGTTGCACTGCTTACGTTCGATAAGGTTAATTGATGTTCACCTTCCGTTAAGTTCATTCGCCCTACCTTTTGTACAACGACATTACCATTCATACCATTATTTAATGAAATCGTATTTATGCTCTGTTGGTCAACGGTAATGTTAAAGCTGGCTTGGTTCTGATGAACATAGCTTAACACCACATCATAGGTTGCATTTTTTGGAACTTCAATATTGAAGGAGCGAGTAATGTTTGGATATAGCTCCACATAGCTCGAATTGGAAAGCTCCGTGTTTCCATAGCGTACTTCAGTAACACCCATTGTATAAATCTTAGCTTCCGTTACCATCGCGAAGCCTTCATACCGTAGTGTTTTAGTAGAGTTGACATTGAAGCGAACAAGCAATTCTGTAGCATCTTCAGGGATAGGCGCAAGTGGTGTTGTTTTTACCGAATTTACCCCTGAATACCATGTGCGTGCATGGTATGACATGTTCTCTGAGCTCGCAATTAATGTTTCTTCTTGCTCACTGTTAACTGCAAAAACCTCTGCAATTAAATCAGTATCGAATTCGACACGAGCAGCAAAATCTAGCTTTACATAATCACCATGCTGAAATTGACCCTCTTCATTACCGATAGCAATGGTAGTCAATAATTCGCCCTGATCAAATAAACGCATATTGTTGTAGCCGTCTGCTGCCACGAAGATAGTTTGCTTACCGTACCAGTTAGGATAAAGTTCTGTTAGTTGGGTTATACCTTGAGCATCCGCATAAATAAGCTGCTCATTTGAACCTGATTGTGAATTCTGTGCAACAATCGCTTGCTCAGGTGAATTCAGCATTCCATTAGGTAAGTTTTTTTGTGCATCTGGTGGTGATGAATTTTTAAATAGCTGTTCAATTTCAATGGTTTGTGCTCCAAATGTCTCGCCTGTAGTAGCATATAAATATTGCTCAGCTTCGGGTAAGCTCATCAAACGGGCTAAAGTACGTATAGCTTCAGCTAAAGATTCCCCTCCACTGTTGATATTTACCTCTGTTGCTGTCATACCGTCATATGCATATCCTGTTTCTTGATTGAACATTGGGGTATTCATCACATTGTTACCAGTCCACCAAGAGCCTATTAAGCCAGCTAGCTTAGCATATTTCGTATCTTGCGTAATTTCATAAAGCGCCAGCATATTATCTACATTACTGGAGGTTCCGTAGTTAATTAGTGGATATGGCTTCTTATTTGGAGAAATAGTTTCAGCTCTTCCTGAAATCATTAGATCGCCAATAAAGCTTTCTGCCGCATAGACCGCAGAGTTAATCCATTGCTCATTATCTGTTAGAACACCGGCATATGCCATAGCTCGAATAGAAATGCTACCCCATTCATTCCAGTTTATCGACTTTTGTGAGCCATCAATAATATGCATAAATCCGCCATAAGGGAATTGGGTAAATGAGCCTGCTTGCGTCATAGCGAGCGCTTCACCTAGCTGGTGGGTAATGACTTTAATTTGTGCCTGTGTCGCTTGATCGGCTACTTTATGATGTGCATATAGAGAATTGATTACACCAGCTGTCAGCCATGCGTCACCGCCGAGCATCCATTTAGCATAGCTTTTATCTCCAATAGTGAAGGTTTCTCCGTATTGGGGAGTAGTTAGTTCCGTTAATCGTTGTAAATTAAGCGCAAGGCTAGCTTCTAATCGATCTTTTAGCTCATCATCTGAATTATTGAGAATCGAATAAGCTTCTGCGATAGCCCCATAAGCACGTAATGCCCACCATGTATAACTCTTGCTAGAGGAATAGCTATCCTTCTTTTCAATGGTACCGTCTTGATGACGAACAACAAAATTATCGTAATCTCCATCTGAATATTGCATCCACATTAGAAACTCTAGCCCGAGCTTAATATTCTCATAGCTAGTAGAATCACCATATAGACGGTAATGCTCAACAAATGCCGTTACGGATCGAGATACATCATCGACAGCTGCGAAGCCCTCCTGTGGGTCTCCAACCCATTTATACCCCAATGATAAATTATTGCGATCGATTGGTTCTGAATATAAATGTGTAATAAGCATAGGTATATCTTCGATTTCAACCTGTTCATTCATAAATAGAAAATGCTCCAAATTCAAATAGAACAAATGACTTTGCTGCAATGGAAATTTTTTAAAGAAGAGAATGTCTTTTTCAGTTAGCTGGTCGTCCTTATCAAAGTCGAAGCGTGCCTCATAATTGTCTTGCTCATATGCTTGCTGCAAGAGGGCCAAGTCTTGCTCATTAATATATCCGTCTTCATTCAAATCATATATATTAATGTTGGATCGGGTACCTTGAATATGAAAGTCCTTCATACGAATAGAAGAATTAGAATCGTTATAAATGGTAACCCAAAGCTCTGAAGCTGAGCTAGATATTTGAGCTCCGTTTTGCATGACTTGACCAGAGACGGTTATCCATTGATTGCGTGGCAGGTTGGTAATGTTATTAATATCAATCAGCGTGTTGGCTCCATCATTAAGGCGCAAATAAACGTGATCGTTAGTTGTGACGGTATCTGAAATAAAAAGACTCACTTGAGCTTCAACAATATCACCTTGCAAAGGAGAATTGCCGTTAGATGATAATGCAAGGGGACGCCATGCGGCAACTCCTTGATTCATATAGATGGAGGAATTTACATTTATTACTCCTGCGTATTCCCAATTTCCTGTAAATGGTTCAGTAAAATAAGCATTTGGTACATCATATAAGATCGTATCGTTAGAACGCTCACCCCAAAGCCTGATGCTTTGAATTTCCAAGGTCCCATCTGTATCATTATGCAGCTCGACCCATAACGTGTCAGTTCCAGCTGGAATAATGCCGTTGTTGTCCTTAGGGCTTGCTTGTAAGGTTGTTTGTTGTCCTGTAATCGCATCGTCTATCGATGAAATCTCAACAAGATGCTGATCGCTACCTACCACTCGAATAAGTACATTATTAGTGTTCGTAATATTAGAGTGTGTAATAAAGGTAACTTCGGCATGAACCGTATCTCCTACTTGTGGGCTGGAGAGTTCATCGGTGAAACGAAGTGGTTGCCACAATGTAGCTCCAGAATTTAGCTGGATAGAATGTTGCATTTCAAAATCAGAATTACTTTCTAGTGTTGATGTACCCCACTCATCCGCTACATTTGTAAATGTGGTTGTATCGTATGTAATGATTGAGGTTAGATTGCCAGATGCTTTCACTGCGTTCAGCTCTGGTAAGCCTGAAAGGAACAGCAAGCATACAAGCATGATACAAATTAATTTTTTCATTTTATATACCTCCCTATAGCATATTGTGTTTGAATCTAATGCCATCGTAATATAACCGACAGACATATGATATTCCCAAAAGCTACAGTTACTATCTAAAATAAGCGAAAAAATAAAAGTGATGTATTTTGAAGATATAATACAAATTTGAAGTTCTCATTTTGAGTGATATAGGAGCTTATCGTGGTTTTAGAAATATACGCTAGGTAATGATCTGTATAGAATAGGACTTAAGTAATTATGATGTACCCATAAAAAGGAGGAGTTATTTATGAAAAGAAAGAGCAAGAATATGCTGTTACTTGCCATTATAATGGTGGTCGCTTTAATTGCAGCTTGCAGCAGTAACAACGGAAACGTCAAAAGTGATGGTGGTAATGCAACAAATTCAACGGCTGAAACTCCAGCGCCAACCACAGAGCCATCTAAGACTCCAGAAAAAGCTGTAGAGCTACTTGCTTACTTTCCAGGGGATAAACCAGCTGATTTTGATCAAGTAATAAGTGCAGTAAATGAAAAGATTGCTACGGATGGGATTGCAGCATCATTAAACATTCAATTTTTAAGCTGGAACGATTATGGGAATATAACAACCTTAAAAACTTCAGCTGGTGAAGAATTTGATATGTTCCTTGATGCTCCTTGGCTTCATATTAATCAAATGATCAGTAGTGACGCAATTATTCCTTTAGATGACCTCATTAATCAAAATGAGAACTTAAAAAATTCAATTCCAAAGCAAATGTGGGAGGCTAACAAGTTTAATGGTAGCATCTACGGTATTCCACTTGGTATTTCACAAGGTAAAATGGGTGGGTTTTTAATAAGAAAAGATTTACGTGAGAAATACGGTTTAGATCCAATTCAAACACTTCAGGAGTTAGAAGGTTACTTATATAAAGTTAAACAAAATGACCCTTCTATTATTCCTTTTGCAACAGATGGCCGTTATGCAGATGGATTAGTTAATTTATTTAATTTTGAAACTACAGGCAGTGAGATTGTGCTTGATGTAGGAATGGATGTTTACTATAAAGGAACAGTAGATGGTAAGATTTATCCTGTTTATGAGCAACCAGGATTTGAAGATACATTAAAAAGGTTAAACAAATATTTCGCTGATGGGATTCTAGAAAGAAATATGGCACAGCAGGAAAACTCCTCAGCATTATTCAACCAAGGTAAAGTAGCAGCTATTCAATATTCAGGTGACGGTGTTGAAGGATTGAAATTCGTGGATGCGTTAAAGATTGATGGCGTAGAACTTGAGGTAGCCATTGTGAATCAGGGACAAACGCTATACTCAGACTTTAAACAATGGAACTTCTTAGTTGTTCCTTCATCTTCTAAGCATGCAGATAAGGCTATGCAGGTAATGGATTGGTTATCTCTTAAGGAGAATCATGACCTATTGGAGTATGGTATTGAAGGAAAGCATTGGGAAGCTGTTAATAATGATCAGTATAAAGTAGTAGAAGGTAGTCAATATTCATTCCCGGGATATGTAATGACATGGAGACCTAATCTAGTAAGAACACCTGAACATATGATTGCGGATGATTTGAAATGGTATGAATTTACTCGAGATGCAGACAACTATGAGCTGTCACCTTTTGCAGGATTTACGCCAGACACAGAAGCGTTCAAAACAGAGTATGCACAGCTTAGCTCTGTGAAGGATGAAATATTAAAACCTTTAGGAGCGGGTGTTTTGGCAGCTGGAACTGGATTGAAGCAGCTACAGAATGCTTATAAGAACTCAGGAAACGATAAAATTATTGCTGAGTTAGAAACGCAATTCAAAGCTTTTTTAGCAAATCAATAAACATTAATGCCTACCGCACACATGGAGGAATTCATAATGAAGATAACACAGACATGCCAGCAGCTTCTTAATGAGTTTGTGCATGATGGAGAAAGAAGTAGCTCAAAGCTTTCCTTTCTAGGAATTGATGGCTATGATGCTTATAATATTTCTGCTCCATTCACAATGGATGGTAAGGAGGTGCTCGCAGCTAGAGTTGAGCTGCGAGACTCCGAACAATCTCAAGTTATGTTCTTTAAAAAGAGTAGTGAAGCATGGAGCTTGATTGATGGTGCCCCTGTACTTAAATTACAGGATCCCTTTGTTACGGAGGTGGGATCTGAATGGATTATTGGGGGCGTAAGAACGATAGCCTCTGAGCATAATCCAGAGCATATTGTATCATGGGTCACTGAGTTTTACCGAGGTCATTCATTGTTTGATCTTGCTCATTTTGCAACTGGACCAGATCGAATGAAAGACATTCGTTTATTGGAGCTGCCAAACGGAAAAATAGCGGTGTGCACAAGACCGCAGGGAGAGGTTGGTGGGAAAGGTAAAATAGGCTTTATCGTTCTTCCATCGCTAGCGCAATTGAACGAGCAATCAATAAACGCCGCCGCTATATATCAGGATCAGTTTATACCTGACGAATGGGGCGGTGTCAATGAACTGCATCTGTTAGCTAATGGAATGATAGGTGCGCTAGGACATATCGCAAGTTTTGAGAATAATGAGATCCGTCACTACTATAGTATGACCTTTGCTATTCATCCAGTAACGAGTGAGCGTACACCTATAAAAATTATAGCGATACGTGACATGTTTCAAGAGGGACCAACTAAGCGCGAGGATTTGGTAGATGTCCTTTTCAGCGGAGGAATTGTCCGCCACCCTAATGAGAAGGCGATGCTTTACACGGGTGTTAGTGATGCAGAGGCGCATTGTATTGAGATACAAGATCCTTTTATAGTGTATGAGCTGCTACCAGAAATAAATTATCATACGGTATAAGTTAGAACGGCAATATTAGCGTTAGTTAAATGTCGCTAAAGTAGTAAAAGCAGGATGGGATTCTCCCATCCTGCTTTTTTAAGTTCTTTGAATTTCTGGCATAATATATTGCTTACGATATTGCGCTGGTGTCATTCCATATTGCTTCTTGAAAGAAACATAAAATGAATTAATAGCTGAAAATCCATTGTTAAGAGAAATATCCTCAACTGTGCGATTTGTATTGACTAAGAGTAAAGCTATCTTTTCTAATCGCTTTGCTGTAATACTATCGGCAAGTGATTGTCCAGTTTCGTCCTTATATACTGTTCGTAAATAATTAGTAGATAGCTGCAACTGATCGGCAATCCATTTGGTCGATAAATTTTGGTCACCTAAGTAACTTTCTATTAAATATTTGACTTGATCTACAAGTTGCTTATTACGATTTGTACGCAAGGAAGCGGACTTTAGCTGTTCGATATAGCTAGAAAGCTGCTGATGCAACCATTGCTTATAGTTAGTAATCGTTTCTAAGCTATGAATATTCTCTTGTATAAAGCGAATATTCCACTGCTTCATATTTGAATAATTTTGCTGAAAGGTTTTACCTATCGTTAAGGTCAATCGTGTTAGAGAAAGCTGAGCTTCAGAGACAGATGAAATACTTAACGTTTGAAAAAAGCCTTCCATATAATGCTCGGTATCTTGTAAATGCCCAATTTTCAAGCTATTAATAAGTTTGCGTTCAATTTCATCTGGATATTGGTATGAAAATATAGCAGCATGCTCTTCCTTATGGTCTAATACTTGTATTAGACCAAGTCCTTCAAAGAACTTTAGTTCAAACGAGGCGTGAACAGCTTCATGTGCCACTGGCAGCTCATAAATGTTATTTAGGCTAGTGCTTGATGTAATACTTACATGAACAGATAAATATTGAAAGATAGCATTTTGACATTGCGTAAGCTTAGTAAACAAATCATCTTTATGCCCAATGGCACTAATAATAACGCCAAACTGATGCTTCGAAAGTGAAATGGCATAACCTCGTTCGAATGTAAATGTTTCTTCTACGATATTCAAAATAGCAAAGGTAAGCAGCTTAATTTCATTTTCTGGATAGCGGCTGGACCAGTTATCGTATTGATCTATTTCTATTTCTATGAGCTGAACCTGCTGTTGCGTAGAGATATGCAGGTCAACCTCTTCTAGTTTTCTTTGCAATATAGTAGGTGGTAGGTTTTGTTGATTTAATATTAAATCTTTTAGTAAATGGTTTTTAGCTTCATCTTGATAGTTCTTCCAAGTTTCTGAAAGACGACTTAAATTAGATTGCTGTTCAAAGTAAAGCTGAGAAACGACGCTTAGTTCATTATCAAATTCTTGTTCATGCTTCCAAGCCTTGTCTAGGTTTAATTCTGTCATGAGCTTGGAAATGGGATTATAAAGCTTGCGCGCAATTATCCAGACTAAAATTAACGTAATAAAAAAAAGCGGGATATAAAAGAGCAAAGTTATGTTTCTGAAATGTGAAACGCCTTCAATTAAGTGTTCAATAGGTACAGTATAAACAATCTTCCAATGTTCATGACCGACAACCGTTAGATTGGCATAACTAAGTAGCATTTGCTTGTTATCAATCTTAAGCTGTGTCCAGCCACTTTCTTGTTGACTGGAGAAATGCCTTTTGTCATACGTGAAGGGCTGTAAAAACTGGTCTGGATAATTGGATGCAACAATTTGCTGAGCATCATTTATAAGTAAGTAATTGCTCTCAATTTTAGAGAAATCACGTCCTATTAGCTCAAGTATGCTGTTTTCGTCGAAATTAACAATTAGTGTTGAAGTTGATTGATTAGGCTCATAGGGAAAATAATAGGTTAGAACATTCGCTTCAAACGGCTTAATATTGTTCAATAAACCATTTACATTACGGGCATTTAACGTGTTTTTATTTAATATTTGATCGGAATGTAAATAAGTTAGTGCGTCTTGATCATAGAAATCGTTAGATTGATATACACCACTTCTCGTATCAATAATTGTATTGGAGTAGCCATTTACCATATAGATGGAATCAATTAATGGATCATTCAACACAATCTTTCTTAAAGCAGACCATACGATATACTCATCATAAGGATCAGAGTGTTGAGAGTATGCATAAGCGACAAGCTTGGAATCTCTGCTCCACTGTTGGGTTGTAAGCAGAGACCAATCAATCATGTAAGAAATAGAGTTAGCTGTTTTTTGGAGTGTGTCCTCTGCATGGCTGCCAATTTCCTTAACTATGCTTCTTGATGCCATTGTATAGAAATAAACAGTACTCATCGTTAATATGACTAAACAAGAGATAATGAGATAAATAAACATCTGAACAAATGTCTTTCGGCGGTTCATTTTATTCTTCCAATGTTGAAAAAAATTCATCCGTCTCATCCCTTTTTATTCTGTTTATACATCTAATATTCGCTTCATAATTTCATTATAAAGAAATTCGATTGATTGGGAATCTTTATCGTATTTTCAGTATGAATTGATGCTTTTTGAAGTCAATATTTCTATGCTTTTTGCTATTACTCATATATTTAATAATAGTCTATTTTCATTGCATCTCATAAACTGACAATATAAAGTGAGTGGAGGTGTAAGGTAATGGAATTCAAGTCAACAGCACGTCATATCATTAAGAACCCCTTTTTGTATCTTCTTGCTTTACCTGGCATTATATTTGTATTTATTTTTAGCTATATTCCAATGTACGGAATTCTTATAGCGTTTAAGAATTTCAATATACGCAAAGGAATTCTAGCAAGCGAATGGGTAGGTTTCAAGAACTTCGAGTTTTTCTTCACGACTGATAAGCTTTGGTTGGTGTTGCGAAATACGGTACTTTTGAATGTTTTATTTATTGTTGGCACTACAGTTTGTGCAGTATTACTAGCAATATTTCTCAATGAAATTAGATTAAAGTGGCTCAAAAAGGGATTGCAGTCCCTCATATTCCTCCCTTATTTTATGTCATGGGTTGTTATTGGAATGTTGGTTCAATCTTTTATAGGTGGAATGAATCCTGCGCTTGATTCTATGCTGTTGTCTATCGGCATTGAGGCTCCATATTGGTATAACGAACCACATTTATGGCCGTGGATACTGACAGTGATTCGAATTTGGCAAGGAACAGGTTATTTATCCATCATTTACTTGGCAGCAATTACTAGCTTTCCAGATGAGATTTATGAAGCAGCTAGAATTGATGGTGCAACAAGATGGCAATCCATATATCGGATTACGATTCCTCTACTTATTCCTACGATATCGATTCTTACAATTTTAGCAGTAGGTAAAATATTTAACGGTGATTTTGCTATGATTTATGCCATTGTGGGTGATAATTCAATGCTTTACCCAACGACGGATGTTATTGATACGTATGTATTCCGATCGATGCGTGTACTGAATGATTTTGGCATGGCTGCAGCCGTTGGATTATTCCAAGCCGTAATGGGCTTCATCTTTGTTATTGCCGTTAATGCTATTGTTAGGAGATTTTCTAAGGATTCAGCTCTATTTTAATTTACCCTGTCTGATAAGGAGGAAGATAAATGAGATATCATCAATCTGATCGTTTTATGCACTGTTTTGCTGTTGTATTTTGTATATGTTTTGCACTGTTTTGCTTAATTCCATTTTTGTTAATGGTTTCAGGATCCATCACCTCTGAAACTATACTTATTAATGAAGGATATAGCTTAATTCCTAAGGATATCAACATTGAAGCATACAGTATATTATTACAATCTGGTACATTGCTGAACAGCTATGGTATTACAATATTTATTACGATAGTTGGTACATTGCTTGGTCTTATCATTAGTGCCAGTCTTGGATACTCCATCACTAATAAACGCAATAAATTACGTAATATAATTTCCTTTTATGTATATTTCACGATGCTGTTTAATGGTGGTATGGTTCCTTTTTATATTTTAATTTCTAATTGGTTAAGCCTTGGAAATACAATCGCTGCCTTAATCTTGCCATTAGCTGTACAGCCTTTTCTTGTGTTTTTATTAGTAAGCTTTTTTAGAACGGTGCCTGATGAATTAGAGGATGCAGGACGTATTGATGGAGCGAGTGAAATTCGGATATTCGCTCAAATTGTTATTCCTATTTCTAAGCCTATTCTAGCAACAGTAGGGTTATTCTACGCACTGATTTATTGGAATGATTGGTTTATGGGAATTCTATTTATTAGCGATGACAGTAAATTTCCATTACAAATGATATTAAGACGCATGGTTTCTAACCTGGAAGCTGCAAAGAATCTAATACCTTCAGGTGCTGGTATTGCATTGTCAGCTCCAACCTATCAAATTCGTATGGCAACTACATTAGTGACGATTGGTCCAATTATATTGTTGTATCCGTTTTTACAGCGTTATTTTGTTAAGGGATTAACCATTGGCTCTGTAAAAGGATAGAGGAGGAAAAGCTTGATGAAGCGATTTGCAAACAATCCAATCATTACACCCGAACAAATTATTCCTTCACGTGATGATTTCGAGGTTATTGGTGCTTTTAATGCAGGTGTGATCGAATACAATAATGAAATTATTATGCTATTACGTATAGCTGAACGACCGATTCAGACAAGTAAGGAAGTCTACTTTGTACCGGTGTATTCAGTAGAAAGGGGGAGTATAGTAGTAGAAAGCTATAAAATCAATCATGATGAGATCAAAGATATTCGAGTAATACAAACAGAAACTGGTGCAAAAACAACTTCAATTTCTCACTTTAGAGTAGCACGTAGCAGGGATGGTGAAAACTTTATTGTTACGCAGCAGCCAGCGATATTACCAAGTAATGAATATGAAACATTAGGTATAGAGGATGCAAGAATTACTTATACCAATGAGAAGTATTATATTAATTATTCTGCTATTTCCAATCTAGGCATTACAACTATGCTTGCAGTGACGGAAGATTTCGAGGAGTTCACAAAAATGGGGAATATCTTTCACCCTGATAATAAAGATGTAACGATTTTTCCAGAGAAAATGGATGAATTTTATTATGCGCTACATCGTCCCTCTATCTCTCATTTCGCTACCCCAGATATCTGGATTGCAAAGTCACCAGACTTACTTCATTGGGGAGATCATAAGCATGTAGCTTCTGTACGACCTTCTAGATGGGATAGTACTCGTATTGGCGCAAGTGCAGTTCCTTTTCTAGTTGAGGATGGTTGGCTTGAGATCTATCATGGTGCAGATCACGATAATCGCTATTGTCTAGGTGCTTTGTTATTAGATCGTTATCGTCCATGGATTGTGAAACAAAGAAGCGTGGTGCCTATTTTGGAGCCCACTACGGATTATGAGGTCAATGGATTTTTTGGGAATGTAGTATTCTCCTGCGGTGCTATTAAAAAGGAACACCAAGTATACGTGTATTATGGAGTGGCTGATACGAGCATGGCCGGTGTCATCATTGACTTAGAAGAAATCTATGGAAGTTTTAAAGTGAATTAGCTAAAAGAAGCTCTGTGGAAAGCGACTGTTTATCTTCATCCAGGCCTCGACGACGTTTATCTCCATTGGTGCAGTCGTTCTCCGTCCGCAGATTGAATTGATGGTCAAGCCGCGCTTGGTCAGATCGCTCTGGGGGTTTTTGTTGTTTGCGTCCTCAGAGGAACGCATTAAATAGTTGGTGAAAGTAGTCCTCTCTTTGAATTGTAGTGTGATAACTCAATTCTACAAGAAAAGGACTTCTTTTTTATTTATCTATATTACACAAGTTACTTATACGTGCTCACATGATATGATATACACAATAAATTCCATTTAAAGGAATAATTATAACTTATTTAACAATTAACTTTTATTCAATGAGCCTTAGAAGAGATGTAACAATTAATTCCTTATTGCTGGTTGACGGTTCTGAAAAACCAGACTTTTCAAGTGTATCACCGCAACAACCTCTAAAATCATTGTATTTGTTAAACGGATTGACTGGAAATCATACGGATTGGATTAGTTATACACGAATTAGAAAGCTTTCAAATCTACATAATATAGCAGTTTTTATGCTAGTGGTGAAAACCATTTTTATGTAGATGATGAAGAAGGAGAAGAATATTATTATGGACATTTTGTCGGTGAGGAATTAGTTGAATTTACGCGACAATGTTTCCCCTTATCTCATAATCGAGAAGATACATATATAGGTGGATAATCCATGGGTGGCTATGGAGCGGTTAGAAATGGATTGAAATACGCCGAACGTTTTGGTGCAATTATTGGTTTATCTTCAGCATTACTGCCATATAGAATTGTGAATGCACAACCGGGTTTCGAATATAAATTATTTAAGTTTCCGTATTTCCAACGTATTTTTGGTGACTTATCACAACTTTTTGGAAGTGATAAAGACCCAGAGTCGTTAATAAAACAACTACGTACGCAAGGGAAAGCTATTTCACACATATTTCTATTTTGTTGAACGGAGGATTCGAAAAAGTAGTACTTTGTGGATTTTCTTCAACGCGACTTATGTGCAGTGAAAGTAGAAATAGCTACTACTCTGATGAATGAACAGCGAGCTAAAACACAAATGTAATTTGGATGAACTAAAAAGTGTGGTTTATATAATTTAATTATTACATACGAATCAGATTTAAATATACTATTGTATCTTCAGTTTGTTGCTGAACAACCTTTTTGATACAAGTAATGATCCAATATAAGAGACAATGTGATCAAAGCTATAACCCTCTGAGTCACTGATGCGATTTAATGAGTGTAACTCAAGAGAAAGTATATTTGCGAAAATGAATTAAAATATTTTTACAGGATTCAACTTAAAATATTGTAATTATAACATAACAGGGTTTTCAGCAGTGTAAGCTCGTCTCCACCATGAACAACCCCGACCGCAAGAGGTCGGGGTTGTTGCTTTTCCACAAAGATAATAACCTGTTCAGCATAGTTCTCTATAAACTTCTAATCTCTGGAATGTCTTGCACGATATCATCGTAGCTTTAATAACATTCTCTACATATTGATGTTACTATTTAGCACCTAGGTATTTCTTGTATTCCGAAACGAGCGTTTCTTCCGATTTTCCAAATGCGTTTTTGAAAGCTGTATTGGGCTGAGATCCCTTTGCTATTTCATCAAAGAGCTTCAAGTATTGGTCATGGTTGTAGTTCTGTTCCAAGAAGAATACCATGCTTTCAAATGCGAAGTATTCATTTGGATATGCATTTAAATCAGCGAATGACTTAATGTTACTCCAATTAATCGGAGACATTCCCGATGTGCTATTACGTATTTTTAGTTCATTTTTATAATATGAAAGATCACGTTTGTCACCGGCTGGATCGGAAGGGGAACCATACTGTGAGTATCCAAGCACTTTCTTAGCAAGGTAGTCGGCTTGCCCTTCAAATAGCCAGTTGACTCTTCCACTTAGCGTTTTTTGGATTTTGTACATATCCCATTTTTGATGTTGGTAAGCATGTGCAATTTCGTGAGCGAAGACAAATCGAACCGCTTCATCACCAGCCAAGTTATAAGATTCTTCTGCTCCAAGTTTAATGGCATTATGTTGAGGGTTGAAGAATGATCCAGAATTGATATTGAAGATGCCATCACCGTCATGTATCCATAGTTCTACTTTCTCTGATAGAGTGTTAGCACCGAAGAACACTTCGTGTGTCTTCAAGATATCCTCAGCTTCTGTGTAAAGATAGTGAAATTTCTTGTCGGCTTTCGGTGTGAAATGGAGCGTCAAGTTTTTCGTTTCATACGTTACCCAACCATCATGTGAAGATGACGATGAGGAAATTCCTTGATTTTTTAGTTTTCTTTCCAGTTCAGAAATCTTCTGCTCAGCTTCTTTCAAACGCTGAACATCACTGACATTACCACCAGTTATTTCGCCAGATTGTTGTGAAGTCATCGAAATGGTGTGAGTTTCAGCGTTCCACTTGACATCTTGGTTCAAGTTATCCGCAACAAAGCGAAGTGGAACATATGTCGTTCCTTTGTAAATAAACCCTTTGTTATTCTCGGGGGCTTTCTTTTCAGTTCCATCGAAAAGGTATTTTAAGTTGTAAAAGTAAACTTGGATGCTGGTAGCCTTGGTTGACGCATAAGCTACTCCTGAGAAAATCATTGTAAATAGCATGATGATAAGTGTAATACGAGTTAAAGCTTTGTGCTTTAGCATGGTTGCGTTCCTCCGTTGTTCGTTACTAAATGATTTAATATACTAGAGACTCTTAAATAATATTACGTTTTCTATTGTATGCCTCCTGTGAAAGTAGATTGTGAAGGTAGATAGAATGTCCTCCAACATTGTAACTTTCGACAGGATATGTCGAAAGTCCTACTTTATTATGGAATAGATAACATTTCTATAAAATACAGCCTGGTACAGCCATTTTCATGTAATGGGAACAAATCAGGAATTCTAACCGGAATTCATTGGTGCTTACACTTATGCTATAATTTAATAAAGCATATTTGTATTTTCAGAATAATTGAATAAAGGGTGCATTGACCAATCATGTATGAGAATCAGACTTCTAAACATCATAAACTGTTTATTATAGGCGCAGGTGCTTCTGGACTAATGGCCGCTGTTACGGCGGGGGATCTGGGCATCGATACTGCCATTGTGGAGAGTAACGACCGGATTGGTAAGAAGATATTAACGACAGGTGATGGACGCTGTAACATTACGAATGAAACCACGGCGACGGGTACGGATGAAGCGGTTGCTTTATCACACAAGTATCACGGTAATCAGGATGGATTCCCATTACCTATATTGCAGCAATTTGGCATCCGTCAAACGATCGACTTCTTCTCAGCGCTCGGGCTTCCGCTTACAAGATTGAAGGAAGGTTTGTTGTATCCGATGTCGTTGCAGGCGGTATCCGTTCTGGATATTTTCGAACTAGCGCTTGACGACCGAAATGTTCCAGTATACCTCAATCATAAAGTGATGGATGTTACTGTTTCAAAGCAGCATCCGCGCTTCACCATTACATGCGAAACGGAGACAGAGGAGCAAGTTGTCTACACCAGCGAATATCTATTTCTATGTACGGGTGGACTCACGGGCCCCAATCCGGAAAGGAATGGTCCTGGTTATACACTTGTCGAACGTCTGGGGCACACCTTGATCGAGCCTGTGCCGGCCGTTGTGCAATTGAAGCTGCAGTATCCGAATATGAAGGAACTGAACAGTATTAAATTTCAGGGACAAGCCCATATCATCGTAAAAGGGAAAGTCCTCCGTAGTGAACGTGGCGAAATTGCCTTCACGAACTATGGTGTCTCCGGGCCCCCAATTCTCCAGCTAAGCAGGAAGGCTTCTTATCATCTGGCAAAAGGAGAACCTGTCACCGTATCGCTTGATCTGATGCCGGAGCGCACGGAGGAAGAGGTCGTTGAGTTTTTGGAGATGCACTGGGAGAATTTCGGACATCGGACTGTTGTAGATGCCCTCGTCGGTATCTTTAACAAGAAGCTGGTTACTGTCTTACTGAAGGAAGCAGGTATACATCAACAGCCAGAGTTGTTGTGTCAGGATCTATCGTTGAAAGTGAAGGGGAAGTTGTACCGAATCTTGAAACGCTGGGAATTTAAAGTGACGGATACGAATGGCTTCACGAATGCGCAAGTGACAGCGGGCGGCATCAATACGACGGAGCTAATCGAAGGAACGTTAGAATCCAAGCTAGTACCGGGGCTTTATTTGGCTGGCGAAGTGATGGATGTGGACGGAGACCTAGGCGGCTATAACTTACAATGGGCCTGGAGTTCCGGCTATGCGGCTGCGATGGCACTTACGAAGCAAATATAATGAATTTATAGGAAAAGGGATGCATCGATCAACATGTATGAGGATCAGAAATCTAAGTACCACGAGCTGTTAATTATCGGCGCAGGTGCGGCGGGTATAATGTCTGCCGTTACTGCACGTGACCAAGGTATAGATACCGCAATTATTGAGAGCAATGATCGGATTGGCAAGAAGATATTAACGACAGGCAATGGTCGCTGCAACATTACGAATGAATCCACTGCGACGGGCATGGATGAAGCGGTGGCTTTATCGCACAAGTATCATAGCAGTCAGGCTGGATTTCCATTGCCTGTACTACAGCAATTTGGTGTACGCCAGACGATCGACTTCTTCTTATCGCTCGGGCTTCCTCTTATACCCTTAGAGGATGGTCGGATGTATCCGATGTCATTGCAAGCCGCATCCGTGCCGGGTGTTTTTCGGCTTGCTCTGGAGGATCGGAATGTTCCGATATATTTCAAGAATAAAGTGTTAGATGTTATCGTCTCGACGGAACATCCGCGTTTCACGATTACATGCCTAACGGAGACAGAAGAGAAGGTTACTTATACCAGCAAATATCTATTTCTATGTGCGGGTGGTCTTACTGCACCGAAGACCGGAACGGATGGATCTGGTTATACACTTGTCCAACGTCTGGGACACACGCTTATCCATCCAGTTCCGGGCATTGTGCAATTGAAGTTAGATTATCCTCATTTGAAGGAACTGTCCGGTATTAAATTCGAGGGACATGCCCATATTATCGTGAACAATGAAGTCATCCGCACCGAATATGGCGAAATCCTTTTTACAGACTATGGTATGTCTGGTCCGCCAATACTCCAGCTAAGCAGGAAGGCTGCGTATAATCTCGGAAGAGGAGAATCTGTGACATTGTCGGTTGATTTGATGTCGAGCCGCACAGAGGAAGAAGTCGTTGAATTTCTGGAAATGCACTGGGGGATCTTTGGACACCGGACTGTTGCGGATTCCTTCAATGGAATCATCAACAAGAAGCTGATTCCTATCCTGTTGATAGAAGCAGAAATTGATCAAGAACCTCACCTGCTATGTCAGGATCTATCGTGGAAGACCAAGAAGATATTGTATCGAATCATGAAGCATTGGGAATTTAAAGTCACCGATACCAATAGCTTTACGAATGCACAAACAACAGCGGGTGGCATCGATACGACGGAGCTAACTGAAGGTACTTTGGAATCCAAGTTGGTACCCGGGCTCTATTTAGCAGGCGAGGTAATGGATGTGGATGGCGATTGCGGGGGTTATAACCTGCAATGGGCCTGGAGCTCTGGCTATGCTGCCGCGATGGCACTTGCTGAACGACGACGTGCGGACACTACGTAAGGGAATAGATGGTTTTGGACAGCCATGATTCGCCTCCACCATGATTAACCCCGACCGCAAGATGGTCATACCCCTATCAAGTAGACAGATGAAAAAAGCTATGCAGCCAACGCGTGCCGATACTCAATCGGTGCGCGTTGTTTGAGTTTAGCTTGAAACCGTTGATAGTTATAAAAGTAGATATAATCTTCAACAGTTTGATGTATTTAGGCTTCTGACTTACACTGATGAAGATACAACTTCTCTGTCTTGAGATGCGAAAAGAAGGATTCGATGCATGCGTTATTCAGGCAGGTTGCTTTGGGAGAGTGGCTGCCTTTGACGCTTCAATTGGTTAGGATATACGACAGAAGGTGTATATTTGAATCGTTGTCTTTTCTTTCGAATCACGGATTGAATAGATAATTCTCTCATGAGCCGTGCTACTTTTTGTGGTTAACACGATAGCCAGCTTCCCATAAAGACGTCATCATACGTGGATATCCAAAATAAGAATGAATAGAATGAATAGCCATCATGTGATCCTTGATTTCATGATCTCCGTCTTGTCTTTCAATACGCTGAGATCACGTTGCACGCCATTTGTAGTAGCTGGCTCTGGGTATACCTATACCAGTAATGGTTAATAAACGCGTGACACCGTGTAGACCACGAAGTTCTTCAATTACTTGATAGTTGTTTTGTTGAGTGAGGATGCCTCCCTTACGCACATCGAATTTCTCCCCATTCAGCCATTTTCTTACCCATACCTTTAACTGTAAGCAATTTCTGATTTCTAGCCTAATACTACAGCTTTATAGCACGATGATCCTTCTAAATAGGCTTTCACTGCCTCTAATTTGAATTCCTTCGTATACTGTTGAAATACTTGTCCTTTTATAGCCATAAAAATATCCCCTCCAAGTTCACCCTTTTCCACATGATAACATGCGGTTTTTTTTGAGTGTCTAGTTAAAGGGAATAATACCAAGAGGTCGGGGTTTTTGTTTTTTCGATATGAGTACACACGCTGTGCACTTATCCAATGTGGATAAGTCGGTATTAAGCTTCAAGCCAGCTTTGTGACCATTGTTCTATATCCCTCATAATAGGTTCGAAAGCTACACCTTTAGCAGTCAACGAATATTCGATCCTTACAGGAGTCTCTGGGTAAATTTCCCGCTTTATAACCCCTTCCATCTCCAAATCCTTCAACTTCTCCGAAAGGACTTTGCCGCTTATTCCAATGGAACTTTCAATATGACAAAACCGCTGTGGACCGGACAATAACTGATAAATGATCATTCCAGTCCATCTTTGGCTTAATAACCCCATAGCTTTTTCAAATCTAGGACAAATTGATTTATTCAAACGAATACCTCCTTACTCTTAATTAATAATATAACACATTCGATATATAACTACATTACATTTAATTAGTCGCTTACTTGACAATACAAGATATCATAAATATAATTACTTACATAAAGTAACTGGATATGTTAGAGCTATAGGTAATGTGCTTTTTCGTTCAAAAAATGTTTGGGAAAAGGGGAGATTAACATGGATTTTCATAGAAAACCCAATACTTATGTGGGGCAAGTGAATCTTAAGGTTCAAAATTTAGAATGTGCTTTGAAGTTTTATCAGGAAATAATCGGCTTTAAGATACTGAATCAAACGGAAAAATCAGCTAATCTGACCGCAAATGGGAAGACGGTGTTGTTATCCATTGAACAACCCGATAACGTAGCACCAATGCAAGGAAAGACAACGGGGTTGTATCATTTTGCGCTTCTCCTGCCTACACGTTCTGATTTGGTGCAAATTGTTCAGTATTTTAATGCAATTGGATTACAGTTTGGCTCATCCGACCATCTTGTCAGTGAAGCCCTTTACCTGTCTGATCCGGACGGAAACGGCATTGAAATTTATAGTGATCGCGCTCCTTCGGACTGGGATTGGAGTAACGGTGAAGTCAAAATGACTGTTGACCCTTTGGAATTTAGTGACCTTCTTTCGGACGTAAATCAGCAGGCGTGGAGTGGACTACCGGCTGAGACGGTGATGGGGCATATCCATTTGCATGTATCCGACTTACGTGAGACGGAGGAATTTTATTATAAGGGACTAGGATTTGAAGTCGTAAACCGATATGGGATTCAGGCGCTCTTTATCTCTACGGGTAAGTACCATCACCACATTGGATTAAATACATGGAATGGTGTGGGTGCACTCGCACCATTGGAAAACAGTGTCGGGCTGAAATCATTTACATTAATTTATCCAAATGATGCGGCACGAGAACATGTTGTAAATAATCTCAGAAATATTGGCACATCCTGTATAGAAGAAAATGGCGCATTTGTTACATCAGATCCTTCAGGGAATCGAATTCTCTTGCTGGTCTAATCGAAGAAATACTTAACTGGAGGGTTATCATGGGAGAGAAAGGACGATCTTCAAACTCAGGTAGCGAAATTGTGAAGTGACCCCTGTCAAGTAGACAACTGGAAAAATTAAATTTTTAAGAAACCTGAGTCCTGTATTCATAAGCACTTAGGTTGTTTAGTTTTCCCTTCGGTCAGGATAGTATAATAAGATGCCTTGTTTAACTGATAAAGTTTCTAGAAAGTGTAGCGTGGTAGAGGGTTATTAACGTAATACGAACAAATCAGGAATTCTAAACATCACAAGCTGTTTATTATAGGCGCAGGTGCTTCCGGACTAATGGGCGCTGTAACATTACGAATGAAACCACTGCGACGGGGACAGAGGAGCAAGGTTATCTACACCAGCGAATACTTATTTCTATGTACGGGTGGAAATACCGGCCCCAATGCGGAGAAAAATGGTCCTGGTTATACACTTGTCCAATGTCAAGGGCACACCTTGATCGATTCTGTGCCGGCCGTTGTGCAATTGAAGCTGCAGTATGCCAAGCCCATATCATCGTAAAGGGTAAAGTCGTCCGTAGTGAACGCGGCGAAATTGCCTTCACGAACTATGGCATCTCGGGCCCGCCAATACTCCAGCTAAGCAGGAAGGATTCGTATAATCTCGGAAGAGGAGCATCTGTGACATTGTCGGTTGATTTGATGTCGAACCGCACAGAGGAAGAGGTCGTTGAATTTCTGGACATGCAATGGGCATGGAGCTCCGGCTATGTCGCCGCGATGGCACTTGCTGACCGACGACGTGCAGACACTACGTAAGTGGAAAGATGTTTGCTGGCCCATGACACGTTGCAGTGGAATACTTGCATGGCTTGAGGTCGGGTTTTTTACTTTCCTCGACATGTAGCCTTAAGACTAATTCAAGATGCTCCTCATATACAACTACTCTTGTAACATAGCTCCAGTCTAATAGATGTACAAGCCGCTTCAGCTCATGATACATTCTGAAACTTCATAGCAAATAATCAAGAATAGGCACAGATGGTAATGTGACAGTTGTCCGACCTGACAATTCCTAGAAGTTGGAAAAGTAAAAAGTGTCAGTGTTATACAACAAGTTGTGGATATGTTTGTCCAAGTGGATACAGAAATGGCAACCATCATCGCGAAGAATGTTGGGGTTAATAAGCCAACGGGTGAACATTCTAAGGTTACCTAGTCTTCACCAGCCCTCAGTCAAGAGAATACGAAACGCTAACAAAATACAGTGTCTGGGTATATGCGATTGGGGAATAGATCGATATGATGAATGGTGAGAACGGGCTAGAGATACATGAAACGGAAACATTCTTAACAACGTCTCCTGTGTTATTGGATTCTCTGTATGTTGTTGGAGAAATACATTAAATCAAGCTAAGTTTCATTCGAATAGTATCTATTTTATCAATGAATATGTCATGAAAATAACGCACAACTCTCATAATGAAGAGTTACGCGTTTTTGTTAGTTTATCGAAATACAATATTGTAGTTAGTTGACAGATTTGTTTCGAAATTGTCTCGGTGTTAAGCCGACGATGCTTTTGAACACTTTAGTGAAGTAGTTATAATCGCTTATGCCGACCATTTCAGAAATCTCATAGATTGCAAGCTTTGTATCGGTTAATAATTCTTTGGCGCGGTATATTCGGATCAAGCGGACATAATCGGTAATACCCATGCCGAAAGATTCATTGGAGAGACGATACATACTGGATTTTCCCATGTGAAATATGCTGCATAAAGAAGAAGTGTCTATCCTTTTACTCACATTGTTATAGATATACTCTTCAATTTTCGCAGCTATGGGAGAATTAACTTGCATAATCATTTTTTCATTATAAAGGAACTTGGCCATAATCTCCATTGTTTTGGCCATCGCATTGATTTTCTCATCGGTAAATCGCGGTGTGTTCATAAAATGTTTATATAAGATTTCCTGATCAACCTTATAATCGTTCAAATTATCTTTTACAGTTTCCCAAAGTTCGTGCCGATCCTTTGTATTGAGAATCTGCCCTGTCATGACGTAACCTATGATATTATTGTTGTCGAGAATAGGAAATACGGCATCGGTCAAACCAATATGGCAGTTATATACATGCAACTTTTTGGTTTCCTTGCAGATCCGTCCAGCATTTAAATCGCACGCCTTGCAGTGTTCATTCGCAAGAGGATCTTCACGCAACGTTTGACAGAAACTATTATGACCCTCAGGACATGAGATAATCTCATGAAAGTTATCGTCGAAAATGGCTATCCGATTACCTGTGAGGATATGGTAATAATTGAGTTGTTCACGCAGGCTATTTATATTAAATATGAGTCTCATCATGATCACCCCTTGGGACAATATTTCTATTTTTGGAAGCGTTTTTATATATATAGTATCATCAATAATCTATATCATCAATTGTGTAGATCAGCAAATTAGTTGAAGTGAATGTTGAAAATGGATTGCATTGTTATCGTCAGATGTTATAACAGCGGAAATAGTCAAATGACTAAGTTAGACAATGAAATATAAATTTAAGAAGGGGTGTTAATGTATGTCTCAGTTCAAATTTTCAGCAGGTCCATGGAATATTAATGAAGGTGCCGACGCTTTTGGCCCCGATGTTAGAATGAGCATTTCGTTTGAAGAGAAGCTTAAAATGTTTAAAGAAATTGGAATTTCTGCTGTTCAATTGCATGACGATGATGCAGTTCCTAATATGAATGAATTATCAGAACAGCAGATTATTGAAGAGGCTCGTAAGGTCAAACAGCTGTTGGATCAATATGATCTTGAGGCTGAGTTTGTAGCACCGCGCCTGTGGATGGACGACCACACCCATGACGGCGGTTTTACGTCCAACAGTCAGACAGATAGAGATTTTGCATTGTGGCGTGCATATCGCAGCATTGACATTGCTAACGCATTGGGCTGCAACAAACTGGTTCTATGGCTGGCCCGCGAAGGCACGTTGTGTGCTGAGAGTAAAGACTCAATTGTAAGCGTTAACATATTAGTTGAGGCGATAAACAAAATGCTAGCTTATGATCCAAACATTCGTATCATGATCGAATCTAAGCCCAATGAACCTATCGACCGCAGCTTCTGCCCTACAATGGGCCATGTGATGGCTATTTCTGCCATGACAAGTGAACCTTCACGTGTTGGTGGTCTTTTAGAATCTGCACATGCAATATTGGCGGGTCTGGATCCTGCAAACGAGATGGCATTTGCACTAGCGCAGAACAAGCTGTGGGGTGTACACCTTAATGACCAGAACGGTATGAAGTTTGACCAAGACAAGGCCTTCGGATCGGAGAATCTTCGCCAATGCTTCAATCAGGTACGAATTCTAATTGAGAACGACTTCGGGAAAAATGGAGAATATATTGGTTTGGATGTAAAGGCTATGCGTACCCAGACGGCAGATGACTGTTGTCGCCACTTGATTAACAGCAAGCGTGTAGTGGAGATTATGGAAGATAAAGTGAATCAGTATGATTATAATTATGCGAGAAAATGTATTGAAGAGCGCAATTACGAGAAGCTGGAGATGTATGTGATGGAAGTGTTGATGGGTGTCTAATTAATTCAATCGAGGTGATATAAAATGCTACTTAATGAAAAAAACTTTGACGAGATCATAGCTAAGATGTCCATAGAGGAGAAGCTGCAGATGTTGACGGGCGGCAAAGGATTTTCTTCTCTAGCTATGGTGCAATATGGCATAACTGAAATCACAATGTGCGATAGCCACAACGGAATTAATCTGATGCAACGAATTGCAGATATTGTTCAGCAAGTGATGGTGAAGTTTGCTCGTTCTGGAAAAGGGACATTCGGAAAGAATGAAATTATTGGTCATCTTTTTACGATTGGTAAATCATTGGGTGGATTGGACGGAACGAATCGATTGCTTCGGGGGGATATTTCAGACGAGGATCTTTCGGGAATGCCGCAGGCGACTGCTGAATTTGCAAGAAACTTTATAACTGCATTGAAGGACGTGTTGCCGGATGGACATTGTCCGACCTGCTATCCGTCTGGTATGAATATGGGTGCAACCTGGGATCGAAGTTTAATGAGGGAATGTGGCGAAAAAATTGGCGAGGAAGCGCAGGCCTTTGACATTGATATGCTGCTTGCCCCGACCGTTAATATCCAGAGAGACGCTCGGAATGGGCGTTGGTTTGAAAGCTATTCCGAAGATCCTTACCTGATGGGTGAGTTGATCGTGCCATATATCGAGGGCGTCCAGTCACATGGGGTGTTGACAACAGTTAAGCACTTTGCTTGCAATAACCAGGAGACTTTGCGTCATGAAATTGATGTAATTATTAGCGAACGGGCACTGAGAGAAATTTACCTTCCTGCATTTAAGAAAGCTGCTATTGAGGCGGAAAGTCACGCCTTGATGACCTCTTACAATTCGGTCAATGGCGAATTCGCATCACAGAACAATCATTTGCTAAAGGATATTTTACGTGATGAGTGGGGTTATAAGGGAATGGTCGTATCCGATTGGAACGGCGTTTATGATAAAACGGCAGCCCTTCGGGCCGGCAATGATCTGGAAATGCCCGGGCCGACTGACCGGACGTCATTGCTCACGGCGCTAGAGAGTGGTGAGCTTACCGAACAGCAGATTGACGAGAATTTACGTTACATTCTACGTGCCGTTACAAAGACCAATCGGTTTCAAAAAGTAGAAAAAAAACCAGTTGATATGTCTGCCAATGCCATGATATCCCATCGCATGGCGGAGGAAAGCATTGTTCTCTTGAAAAACAATGGAGTTCTTCCATTTCAAAAAAGTGAGAAGATCGCAGTGCTTGGAGTATATGCCAAGAACACCCTTTCTTGCGGTACAGGTTCTTCCGGCATTATTTCAGATTACGTTGTATCGGTATATGCTGGTATGAGGGATGTATTTGAATATGTATCATATTTTGACAGCGCTGAAGCAGCGGATCTTGTGAATCACCGTGAATGGGTGTACGTCATTGGAGAAAATGTGGGGGAAGGTTCCGACCGGGAATCACTTGCTATCAGTAGCGATCAGCATCATCTTCTTGCAGAACTTTGCCAAAGGAAACAAGCCTGTGGCGCGAGGCTGACTGTGATTTTGAATACACCAGGGCCAGTGGAGATCGCAGAATTCGAGCCATTTATCGATGCATTGCTTTATCTAGGGTTTGCCGGTCAAGAATGCGGAGCAGCCACAGCCAGTATCTTGGTAGGTGATACCAATCCCAGCGCCAAACTGACGGCCACCTATCCACGTTACTATAAAGACACGCCAACGTTTCTCAACTTCCCGGGCGAGTTCCACAAAGTGGTATACGGCGAGGGAATCTATGTGGGCTATCGTTATTACGACAAAAAGCAGCAGTCAGTACTTTATCCGTTTGGACATGGTCTTAGTTATACGCAATTCGAATATCAGAGTATTGAGCTGGAGAAAGACCTTGTGGATTTGGAAGCGGATGAGAAGGTCATGGTGCAAGTGCGTGTAAAGAACACAGGTTCTGTAGCAGGCAAGGAGATCATCCAGCTATATGTGAGAGACATAGCATCCACGATTGACCGTCCGATTAAGGAGTTAAAGTGTTTTGAAAAGATCGCATTGCTCCCTGGTGAGGAGAAGACTGTGAAATTTGTACTGGATCGAGATTCGTTCGCTTTCTTTGATACAAATCTAGGTCAGTTTGTAGTGGAGCCTGGCGAGTTCGATGTTCTTCTCGGCGCTTCCTGTGATGATATTCGATTGACAAAGAGGGTGGAGGTACTTTGTAATAACCCCTACAGTATTGACTTGTCTACTTCTATCAGGACAATTATGGAGGACCAAGAAATGGTGGTAAAACTCAAGGCCGTGTTACCGGAGGGGTTTTTCGAATTACCTGGAATTCAAATTGAGTTAATTTATCATCCTGAGCTATCTATTGGTCAGTGTATCTCCAAATATATGGCAGAATCATTTGAACTTGATGAAACCGCTGTAGATGAATATAAGAAACATGTAGTCGAAGTGCTGACTAGCATATAAGGAGGTGCGATAAAATGAAGTTTCCATCGGATTTTGTTTTTGGAGCGGGAACTTCCGCATACCAAATCGAAGGGGCTTGGAATGAAGATGGACGTACCCCTTCCATTTGGGATAATATAGCACACGATTATCCTCAAATTAAAGGAGACGGCGATGTTGCTTGTGACCATTATCATCGCTGGGAAGAAGATATAAGGCTGATGAAGGAGTTGAAGCTTGAGGCCTACAGATTGTCTATTTCTTGGAACCGTATTGTTCCAGCAATCGATGGACGGGTTAATGAAAAGGGTGTTGCTTTCTATAATAATTTAATTGATGCACTGCTCGAAAGTGGCATTACCCCGTATGTGACAATATACCATTTCGATCTGCCTCAATATCTCCAAGATCAGGGCGGTTGGCTAAATCGATCGACCATTAACGCATTTGAGCATTACGCAAAAGTATGTTTCTCAAATTTTGGGGACCGTGTCAAACACTGGATAACCATTAACGAGCCGTATATCGTGGCTAACATGTATGCAGCAGCAGCGAAATATGTACCCGATATGGGGCGACCTATTGATCTTGCGCTAAAGGCCTCTCATTATTTAAATGTGGCGCACTGTAAAGCTTCTGAGGCCTATGACCAAAGTCCGTACAACGATGGAAAGATTGGTATCGCGCCTAACCTCTCAACGATATACGGAGACCTGCCCACGGCAACTCTTGGATTTGCGGATGCGCTGTACAACCGCTTTTATATGGAGTATGCCTTCAAGGGAGAATACCCTGTTGAAGTTATGGACTTTGTAAGGGACCACGGGATTTCTATAGATTTGACACCAGAAGATCTGGTACTGTTCCGAAAGACTCGTACGGATTTTGTAGGTATCAATAATTATTCGAGAATGACCCTTTCCCCGGACATCGATTTTCTGAGTTTTAGCAGTGAGACGATGGCTATGACGACCATCGGGAAGGACGGCGAAGGAAAGCGATACAACGAGTATGGGTGGGAAATATATCCAAAAGGGATTTATGAGATTATCAACCATGTGTCTGAACTGTATGATTACCCTGAAATCATCATTACTGAAAATGGTACAGCTTGCAAGGATGACGTTACCCTCAATGGGATGGTGCAGGACGATGATCGCATAGAATATATGGAAGAGTATCTTGAGCAGGTAGTAATTGCAATTCAGGAAGGTGCTCGTGTTAGCGGATATTTCGTTTGGTCTCTAATGGACAACTTCGAGTGGACCAGCGCCTATTCAATCAAGATGGGTTTGGTGAAGGTAGACTTTGAAACTCTGGAGAGGACGGTAAAGAAGAGCGGATTCTGGTTTAAAGCCTTAATTGAAGAACATAAGGAGGCATAACCATGATAAGAAAAATGACTTTAAAAAACCACATCGGGTATGGACTTGGACAGACTTCTACTCAGATTCGCGGAATGCTTATGAGTACCTATTTGATGTGGTTTTTGACGGATCTGGCTCTTTTTCCAGTTGCTATAATAACTTTAATGCTGACGGTGACCAAAGTATGGGATGCGGTTAACGATCCGTTCTGCGGGTGGTTAATCGATGAAAAATTAAAGTACGGAAAGCGTGGAAAATTCAGACCGCTTTACATCTGGTCTACCTTGGCCTCCTGTTTGATCTTCGGACTTATGTTTACCAAAATCAGTAGTGACATGACAATAAGTTTGATTATGATCTGGATTGTATATTTTGTAAGCGATGTCATTGCTACAGGTGAGGGTGCTGCCTATCCGTCGTTGGCAGGCATCATGAGCAGAGATAAATCGGATCGTATTAAGCTTGGCACATGGCGCTCGGTTGGAGGGCTAATCGGTGGTTTGCTAGTGGCCGTAGGTACGGTGCCTCTATTGAAACTGCTAGGACAAGGCGACGATGCCAAAGGTTTGACTTTGACTGTCTGGCTCTTTGTCATCATTAGTGCCTTATTGGCTGTTGTGACGTATAAATCAACATTTGAAACCGAAATGCCTGTAGATGAAAAGGCGAAAAAAATTAAAAACCCTTTTGTAATTGTCTTGAGTGTGCTGAAAAACCGTGCGGTGGTATTAACCTTCTTTACTATGCTGGCAAGTGTTGTGGCGCTGAATCTGCGCGCGGGATTCCAGATGTACTTCCTTCAAAATATTCTAGGCAACGTGTATGCAGCTGGACTTCTGGGTGGGATTTCTATGACTGTTATGGCCATCTGCATCCCGCTGGTACCACTGGTTGTCAAGCGAATCGGTGTCAAATGGACAGTGACGCTTTCAATGGGATTACAAATCTTATTAGGCGTTGGAATGCTATTCTATAAAACAGATCTTATCATGCTGAGCGTATTTACGGCTTTGACGGGTCTTGCTTTGGCACTTGGCAATATTACCTCATTCATTCAACAGGTGGATTCGATCGACTATCAGGCATGGAAAACAGGTAAGCGCTCAGAAGGAATGGTTTTCTCAATTTACGGTCTGGTTGTAAAGTTTGGCATGGCAGCTGTACCCGGAATCATGGGCATCTGCCTGATAGGCTTTGGATATAATCCAGAAGCGGTTACAGAGCATGCGAAACTAGGAATTGAAATCGGTTACTTTGTACTTCCGATCCTATTCTATATACTTGCATTTGTTGCGGCGGCCTTTAATCCTATGTCAGACAAAAAACTATCACAGGTGCGACAAGATCTTGAAGTAAGAACATAGTTAATTAATGCTAGCTAGTAACAAGTAGTAACAAAATAATATAACAGAAAGTATCTTAACAGTAAGGTGCTTTCTGTTATATAGAACCAAGGAGGAGCTATGGAACATTATAGTGATATATCCGTTTTTGCTGTCAATAAGTTACAACAAATGGCGAGCAGGGAGCGTGAAAATGTCCTAAAGCTTTCTGGCTTGTGGAAATTTAATTGGAGCAATAATGTAGCGTCTAAGCCAGATGATTTTTTTAGAGAAAATTTTAACGATTCTGAGTGGGATATAATCAGTGTGCCGTCGAACTGGCAACTAAAAGGGTACGACATTCCTATTTATACCAATCAGACTTACCCCTATGCAATTGATATGGAAAAAATTGGGCGTATCGATCCGGAACAAAATTCTGTTGGTTCTTACCGACGTGAATTTGTTCTGGAAGCATGGGAGAAAGATGAACAGTTTATTCTTTGCTTTGAAGGAGTGAACGCAGGATTTGATCTTTGGGTTAACGGCTTGTTCATAGGCTATTCAGAGAATTCCTTTCTACCAGCAGAATTTGATGTTACTCAAGTTCTTCGTATGGGAAGCAACACAGTGGCGGTTCAAGTATACCGGTACTGTACAGGAAGTTATCTGGAGGACCAGGACATGTGGCGTATTTCAGGCATATTCCGAGATGTTTACCTTTATAAGAGAAATCCCATATCCATTTTGGATTTTCATTTATTTTCAGAGCATATTACGGAAGTTACATCGGCGAACCTGCATGGGCGTGTGCAGTCCACTGGGGTGGAAGACAGCTTACAGTTACATGCGCAGTTGTTTTGCCCTGATGGCAAATTATGCTGGGAGGATCGGATATTGTTGCGAGAGGATACCGCTCTATTCTCATCTCCTGAGCTGCAGGTTCAACTATGGAGTGCAGAAAAGCCAGTACTCTATACAGTGCAATTGACGCTGTATAGACAGGATGGAGTTTTGCTTGACAAGCTAGAACAGTTATTCGGTTTTAGAGAGATAAGAATAGAGAATGGAATATTCTATCTCAACAGGATGCCGATTAAATTGAAGGGTGTTAATCGGCACGAATTTAACCCCAAAACTGGTCATGCGGTGGATGCAATGCAAACCGAAGAGGATCTACTATTGCTAAAAGCAAATAATATCAATGCAATTAGAACGGCTCATTACCCAAACGACACGAAATTTTATTCCCTTTGTGATCGGATGGGGTTTTATGTGATGGATGAAAATAACCTAGAGACCCATGGATTACGTAACGTTATACCGGGTGATGACCCAAGTTGGCAGGAGGATTGTGTTGATCGCATGATTCGTATGGTACAACGCGATAAAAACCATCCCAGCATAATTTTTTGGTCGTTAGGCAACGAGTCGGGCATTGGCAAAACGTTTGAAGCCATGCGTCTAGCCACACTCGAGATTGATCATACCAGACCGATCCACTACGAAGGGGATACCTATTTGACTGTGTCTGATGTGTTGTCCGAAATGTACGCCTCGCCTAAATTTCTGCAGGACGTTGTAAGCAATCGGCCGATCCGAAAAGGGAAATATATTCGACCACATTTTTGGGGTGTCAAGCATGGATATAAAAAGTACCAAGAAAAACCGTTTCTTCTGTGTGAATATGCCCACGGGCTTGGAAATGCTCATGGAAACCTCAAAGAATACTGGGACATTATCTACGCAAGCGACCGGATGACGGGAGGATTTATTTGGGATTTTGCTGATCAGGTGATTGAGCGAGAGCTACCGGATGGTCGAATTATGTATTGCTATGGCGGCGACTTTGGCGATAAGCCTAACGATGGATACTTTGTCAGCAACGGATTGCTGAACGGTGATTGGAAACCAAAGCCTGCGTTGGAAGAAGTGAAAAAAATCTACCAGAACCTTTGTGTGCAGTCCAATGCGCCGCAAAAGGGTGAATTCACTATAATGAATCGGTTTTATTTCACAGACTTGAATGAATTTATTTTGCAGTGCCAGGTGATTCGAAAAGGTGCCATTGTATTTTCCAAAGATTTGACGGTAGGCTGTACGCCGCAAAGTAGTGTGATGGTGGACATTCCGGAGATTCAGGACTACTCAGGGAACCCCTTTACGACGGTCGTACTATCACTTCTAACTAAGGGCGATCGAAGCGAAGAGGCGTTTGAAGAGTTCAAATTGCCTGGCTTTGCAGGAAACTATTTAGAAGAGATATTGCCGGAGGAAACAATAACATTTAACGATAACCACCACTGGATTGAGTTACGAGCAGGCGCTGTATGCTTAAGGATCGATAAAGTCACAGGGAAGTTGACCTATCTATCAAGGGGGGGCGACAATCTTATCCAAAAGCCATTCGGCCCAGCATTTGACCGTAGTTACACACTTGTGGATGAGGAGGATGCTAAATTTAGAATTAATATGAAGCGTTATAATCCTATGTTTAAGCAAAATTCCTTTCCCGGTCAAAGCGAAACGGATGATATACGAATCACATCTTACACCATCGAGGAAACAACAAATAACTGTGAAGTTTGCTTTATCGGACTCGCTGGGGAAAAGCGTTCGCCATTAAAGTTGACCTACACTATCTTTCGGACGGGACAAATAATGGTCGCGCTGGAGATTATACCAAAAAGGGAATTGATGCAAATAGGTTTTCGGGGGGAGCTGCGAGGGAAAGTCGAATCCGTGCGTTGGTATGGAAAAGGGGAGCACGAGACCTACAGTGATCGTCAGCAGTCCGGGCGTTTCGGGCTTTATACAAAGGCTCCTTCAGAACTGTGCTTTAACTATACGCGTCCTCAGGAAAACGGACAGCGAATGAATGTCTGGTATATGGAGGTTTTTCGCGCAAAAGGTCAGTCTATAGTTATACTGCCAATGGACGGAGAAAGTCTAAATTTTACGGCATATCCCTATACCAAAAGCGATCTGGATTTTGCCACCCATATGCATGAACTGGAGACAAGTGATTTTCTCACGTTAACACTTTCTTCCATGATGAAAGGTGTTGGAGGGGATAACCCAGGTGGTTCTGATGCGGTGAGAAATAAAAATAGAATTTCAAAAGGTGAAAAATACCGACTTTCCTTTATGATCCAGCTCTAAACAATGTTCACAATAAAAGTATGTAAAGCTAGGAGGTCAATGAATGAAGATTGTGGATATTAAGACATATATTGTAGGTAATCCGTGGAAAAACTGGCTCTTCGTACATGTACAGACAGACGAAGGGATAACTGGTTTAGGCGAAGGCACATTAAATGGATTTGCCAAAACAGTGGAAGCTGCTATCCACGAGCTTAAGCCTTTGGTCTTGGGAATGGATCCCTTTGACGTAGAAGCGATATCACTAAGAATGATTAGAGATGTCTATTCTGACGGCGGACAAATTCAAGGTTCTGCACTTGCCGCTATTGAGACCGCATGTTGGGACATTATGGGGAAAGCAACAGGACAACCACTGTACAGGCTCCTAGGTGGAAAATGTCATGATAAGCTGCGTTGTTATGCTAATGGTTGGTACCGAGGGGGGGCCAATGAGGAAAGCTTTTTTCACCAAGCGAAGGAAGTTGTTTTAAAAGGGTATACTGCATTAAAATTTGATCCATTCGGGGCAGCTTGGCGCACTGTAGATAAGTCAGAGTTCGGAAAGGCGATTCGAAATATTGCAGCCGTTAGAGAGGCTGTTGGTCCTGATGTCGATATTTTAATTGAGGGACACAATCGCTTTAGCGTGCACACAGCTTTACAATTTGCGGATGCTATTGCTCCTTATAAACCTTCTTGGTTTGAAGCTCCTGTCCCACCTTTCCGTATATCCTCAGTAATTGAAGTGGCAAAACGTAGTCCGGTACCGATTGCATGCGGAGAAGACTTCTATAATCGAGAGCAGTTCTCCGAACTTCTCAAACATGATGCAGTTCATATTATTCAATTAGAGCCGCAATTCTTAGGACTCAGTGCTTCCAAACAAATTTGCGGCATGGTCCATGCCCATAACGGGGTAACAGCACCACATAGCGCTCAAGGACCAATCTGCTCTATTGTTTGCGCCCATTTGAATATGGCGACCCCGAATTTCTTCATACATGAGATTTTTGACGACTTTAATCATTCATGGGCGCAAGATATATTCTCACCACCATTTAAAGTAGTTAATGGGTATTTGCTCCCCCCTGATCGACCAGGCTTAGGCGTAGAGATTAACCTGGAAGAAGCCGTTAAGTATCCTTACCACCCTGGTCATTGGCTCCCACTATTTAAGCAAGGTTGGGAAAAAAGAGAGAAGGTGGAGTAGTGTTGAATATGCAAGCATTGGTTTACGAGGGTCCAAAAATAATGAAAATAAGAGAGACAGTAGTTCCACAGATAGGACCGGGTCAAGTTCTTGTTCGAGTGGAAATAGTCGGTATTTGCGGATCTGAGCTAAGTGGTTATCTAGGACATAACTCTCTTAGAAAGCCACCTCTGATCATGGGTCATGAATTCTCTGGAATTATTGAACTTGTTGGTGAACAAGATAGTGGATTTAAAGTAGGTGATCGGGTCACGGTAAATCCGCTAATTACTTGCGGGAGTTGTCGTTTTTGTCGTGGTGGAGAGTCACAATTATGTCGTTCTAGAAACCTATTAGGCGCTCACTTACCCGGTGCTTTTGCTCAATATGTTGTGGTTCCATCCGCTAATGTATATGCACTTGAACCGCATATAACGTTCGAAGAGGGAGCATTAGTGGAGCCGTGTGCCTGTGCCGTCCATGTTTGCAAGCTTCTTCAACTCTCACCTTCTGATAGAGTCTTAATTTATGGAGCCGGTCCGATAGGGCTATTCGCACTTCAAGTAGCGAAAATACACGGCGTTCATGAAGTGGTTGTCATTGATGTAAATGAAGCAAGACTTGAAGTTGTAAGAGAATTGGGAGGTATTTCTGTTACAAAGCTGGATGACATCGATATTGGGGATGGTTTCGATGCCGTCATTGATGCCGTCGGAGCGATGGTCACTAGGCAGCAAAGTGTTGCTGCAGCCCGGGTCGGTGGCAAAGTTATTTTTACAGGACTTCACGAAGCGCAAAGCAAACTTCCAGTGAATGATATGATTCGTAATGAAATTTGGGCGAAGGGCGCGTTTGCATACTCGCAGGCAGACTTTGAAACTGCTTTATTATGGATCGGCCAAGGCAAAGTTAGATTATTACCATGTTCCGAGACCGCTCCGCTTGCCAAGGGCGAAGATTGCTTTGAGAAGCTCATTGCTGGTCCGGGAAAAACGGTAAAAATATTTATGAATCCACAATTGGAGGCGAAATAGCTTTGAAACTACTACAGTTTTATCATTTGCAAGATCCGTATCGTAAAGCTCGAATAGGTATATTAGAAGGTAAAGATAAGGTTGTTGCTGTGCAAACGGATGGGTCGGTCAGAGATATGATAAGACACTTCGATGTTGAATTATTAATTAAGTCTACTGACGAATATCATTTGGATGAAGTAAAACTTTTAGCACCCATCACTAATCCCGAAAAAATAATCTGTATCGGTCTGAATTATTACGATCATGTGATTGAGTCGGGGGCGCAGGTTCCTAAAGTCCCTGTACTTTTTCCGAAATATAATAACTGCCTTTCCGGACATGGAGACGAAGTAGTTATTCCAAGGGAAGTTACGCAATGTGACTATGAGGTCGAACTTGCTATCGTGATTGGGAAGACGGCCAAAAGAGTGCCGATTGAGTTAGCGATGGAACATGTTTTTGGTTACACGGTGATGAACGACTTGAGCGCTCGAGATATTCAATTGAATGAGCCCCAGTGGACTCGAGGTAAAACCATTGATGGATTTGCCCCACTCGGTCCTTGGATTGTGACGGCAGACGAGATCAAGGATCCGGGAAATCTTACGATATCATTGAAATTAAATGGGGAGACGATGCAAAATTCGAATACCAAGGAATTGATTTTTGACATTCCTCATTTAATCTCATTCCTTTCCAATACAATAACGCTGCAGCCTGGAGACATTATTAGTACAGGTACACCGCCCGGGGTAGGGATGGGAAAAAAGCCGCAGATATGGTTGAAGCCTGGTGATGTTGTCGAAGCAATGGTAGAGAACATCGGGACGATTAAAAATACATTAGTGAGTGATCCAATATAAAGTCGTCTTTAGAGGGTGAGGGGTTTGATGTGGATTGGAAGGATAAGGTCACTATTGTAACGGGTGGCGGAAGCGGAATTGGCCGCGCGGTCGTTCAGAAGTTTGCTGAAGCGGGAGCACATGTGATTGTTGTAGGTCGAACTCTGACTAAGCTACAAATAGTCGTTGCTGAAATGATTCAAAGCGGATATAGTGTGGTGCCTATGGCTGCTGACGTTTCATCGGAAGCGGATGTTTCGCGGGTGATTCAAGAAACGCTTGCCAAATACGGTCGCATCGACGTGCTGATTAATAATGCGGCGGTTTGTCCGCAAGCCCGACTAACCGATATGAGTTTGGATGAATGGAATGCTGTAATTAACAACAATTTAACATCTGTCTTTTTATTGTGCAGAGGTGTTATTCCATCCATGTTGGAACAAGGCGGAGGCGTAATTGTGAATGTCAGTTCTGTTCATGCATTAGCCACTCTCGACGGTTACTCCGCATATGCAGCATCCAAAACTGGAATTATAGGATTAACGCGAGCCATTGCACTTGATTTCGCCAAACAAAATATACGTGCCAACACCGTATTGCCAGGCGCTGTTCAAACGCCTATGTTGGAAAGCAGCATGAAGAATTTATCAACACCTTATGAAGAAATTATGGAAGAATGGAATGGTTCTCAGCCAATCGGCCGAGTAGGGAAACCGGAAGAAATAGCTGCGGTCGTGATGTTTGCTGCCAATTCTGAGAATTCATTCATGACGGGTGCAACATTAGTTGCTGATGGTGGTATGACTGCGGAGTTATAAATGATACGACATTAATATATATTAAAAGTTTTCTGATTACTTTTTGAAATAGTTTAGCAGGTATTCTCTGGATAATCATCATATAACCTCAACTCTGGATGTTCTTGTAATTATTAGGCGGTGACCAATATATATCAAAGTTGTAAAAGCAAATGTTGAAAAATAATATTATGAGGTGATCATTTTATGTCAGTATTAGCTAGATTAAACCGTATGTTTGCCAAGGATGGGAAATGTTTTGATGTTGCGATTGATCATGGGTTCTTTAATGAATATTCCTTCCTCGCGGGAATTGAAAATATGCAAGAAGCGATTTCAACAGTAGTTGAAGCCAATCCGGACTGTATACAATTGAGTGCAGGACAAGCGCGCCTTTATAATAAAATACCTGGTAAAGGAAAGCCAGGACTTGTTCTTCGCACAGATGTTGCGAATATATATGCTTCTAAACTGCCGCGTTTCTTATTTAGTGAACTCATTGAAGATGCAGTATTACAAGCTGTTCGTCTGGATGCTGTTGCGGTATGTGTGAATTTGTTGTTAATACCTAATCAACCTGAATTGCATCATCAATGTGTGCAAAATATTTCTAAATTAAAAATAGAATGTGAAAAATACGGCATGCCTTTAATGGTAGAACCGCTTGTAATGCTACCTAACGATGTAAAGGGAGGCTATATGGTGGATGGAGACATTCAAAAAATTATGCCACTTGTTCGCCAAGGTGTAGAATTGGGTGCAGATATCATTAAAGCAGATCCTTGCGATGATGTTACGCAATATCATCGTGTGATTGAAATAGCTGGCGGTGTCCCTGTCCTTGTACGAGGCGGGGGTCGTGCAAGCGATGAAGAAATTATTGATCGTACTGTTGAGTTAATGAAGCAAGGAGCAGCCGGTATTGTATACGGTCGCAATGTCGTTCAGCATCCTAATCCAGGAGGAATGACATCCGCATTAATGTCCATTGTTCATCAAGATGCTACTTCTTCAAAAGCACTTTCGATATTGAAAGGAAGTATGAGAGATGAGTAAGCAGATTCGATTTGGAGTAATCGGTTGCGGATTGATGGGGAAGGAATTTGCCAGCGCAGCAGCTAGATGGTGTCATCTTACGAATATTGAAGCTGCACCGGTCATTACAGCTGTTTGCGATGAGAATCCTGCAGCGACGGAGTGGTTTGTAAATAATATAACGAGTGTCAAACGGAGTTATAAAGACTATAAGGAGCTTCTTAAGGATCCTGAGGTCGATGCTGTTTATTGTGCAGTTCCACATCATCTGCATGAGCAGATTTACATTGATATCATTGAAGCGGGGAAACATTTGCTAGGCGAAAAACCATTCGGTATTGATCAAAAAGCGAATTCCGCTATATTAGCAGCTGTAGACCGCAATCCAGAAGTGCTCGTTCGTTGTTCTTCCGAATTCCCATTTTTCCCAGGTGCTTATCAGCTTGGAAAGTGGGTGCGCGAGGGACGTTTTGGGAAAATCATAGAGGTGGAGGCAGGGTTTTGGCATTCTAGTGATCTAGATCCAAACAAACCAATTAACTGGAAAAGAAAAGAAGCAACCAATGGTGAATACGGTTGTATGGGTGATTTAGGGATGCATGTACTCCACCTACCATTACGTTTTGGTTGGAAGCCCAATAATGTGCGTGCTCTATTGTCTAAAATTGTTAATGAAAGACCGGATCAGACAGGAAAGATGGTACCTTGCGAAACATGGGATAACGCTATATTGGCTTGTGAAGTCAATGATCCTGAAATGGGTACATTCCCAATGGTTCTATCAACGAAAAGAATTGCTCCAGGTCATGCGAATACTTGGTTTTTGCGCATTCATGGGACGAAGTTCTCCGCAGAATTTAACACGAAAAATCCGAAGCGAATTACTTCGCTTCCCTATACTCCTGGGGCACATCAAGCATGGCATGTCATGGATGCATTACATGATACTGCATACGGAAGTATTACGGGTGGAATATTTGAGTTTGGGTTTTCGGATTCGATTCTTCAAATGTGGGCTGCATTTTGTGATGAATTGGCTAGTGGCTCCAGTAAACAGCCTTTACATTGTGCAACACCGCATGAGACTGCCCAAAGCCACGCTTTGTTTACTGCTGCATTGGAGTCAGCCAAAACGAGCAATACCGTGAGAATTACTTGGGGGGATTGATATGGCAAACAACTATGCGGATGTAGTTGTAGCAGGTCACATCTGTCTGGATATCATACCATCGTTTCAAAAGAAAATTGATGGGGGAATGGATAAGTTATTTGCTCCGGGCACGTTGCTAGAAGTTGGTCCTGCGATGGGGGCTACGGGTGGAACGGTTGCTAACACGGGAATTGCACTTCATCGTTTAGGTAATTCGGTACGTTTGATGGGAAAGGTGGGGAATGATCCTTTCGGACAGATGATTCTGCAACAACTGCAATTATCAGGAGTAGAACTTGCTTCTGGGATGATTGTTATAGAAGGAGAGCATAGCTCTTACACGATTGTAATCAGTCCGCCTGAAACAGATCGCATCTTTTTTCATCATACGGGTACGAATGATACTTTTGACAGTAATGACGTGTCTATTGAGGGACTTGAAGGAGCACGATTATTTCATTTTGGCTATCCGCCATTAATGCGCAGGATGTATGAGCAGGAAGGTGAACAGCTGCTTAAGCTTCTACAAAAGGTGAAGCGTGCTGGTTTGACAACTTCGCTCGATATGGCAAAGCCCGACCGGGATTCCGATGCAGGTCATGCCAATTGGCCATTGATTTTAAGTCGTGTATTACCTTATACGGATCTGTTTTTACCAAGCTTAGAGGAAATTTTATATATGTTAGATCGTGCTAAATATGACGAGCTTGAAGAAATGCACGGCAACAATATATTGGATGCAATTGACGACGTAATACTGGAGAACATTTCAAATCAGTTACTTGATTACGGCGCGGCTATTGTTGCAATTAAACTTGGGCAACACGGATTATATTTACGAACGACTGGGGATGAAGCTCGACTGAAAGCAATGGGGGCCTGTGCTCCGCGTTCAGTTAGTTGGCTAAATCGTGAAATACTAACCCCTTGCTTTAAAGTTAACGTCTTAGGCACAACAGGTGCGGGTGATTGCACGATTGCTGGAATTTTGACTACCCTATTGCAAGGCAGAGAGCCACATGAAGTTTTACTAGGAGCTATAGGAGTGGGGGCTTGTAATGTAGAGCGTTCTGATGCCACGAGCGGTATACCAACATGGCAAGAGGTTGAAGAACGCATTGCCCAAGGTTGGACGTTTCGCCCGCAACTGCTTCAGCTTCTCAATTGGTCGTTGGATGAGCAATTGAACATATGGAGAAGCCCTCGTGACCAGCTTATGTTAAAGAAAGAATGCAGGATTTCGAATGAAACGAAGTGAAACAAAAGTAACTTATCCAGTTTGGAATGGATAGGAGACGTAATGAGCAAGGTTTAATTCGGGATATTACGAATTTGGGTGCAGTTTATTATCGGCTAGGGGTTCGACTCCCCTCATCTTCACAATATAAATCCACAACCGCAAGAGGTTGTGGATTTTTGTCTAGTTAAGGTAATTAGCTATCCGTTTATAGATTGAATCTATCCATAAAACGTTGGAAAATAGTTGCTGCCTCAGCACGAGTGGCCGATCCGGCAGGATCCAGCAAATGGTTACTTTTACCTGACAGCAGATTTTGGCTTACCGACCAATTCATAGCATCAGTTGCCCAAGACGAGAGCAAATTTGCATCTGAAAAATTCAATTTCTCATTGTTAAAAGTAGTATCTAAGTTCATTACCTTGGCATAATTGTAGAGTATTTGCGCAAGCTGCTCACGAGAAATAGATTGTTCCGGTGCAAAATGAGCCGCATCCATACCCTTAACTACGCCGATACTGCTTGACCAAGATACTGCATCGTTGTAATAAGCTTTTTCATTAACATCTTTGAAATCATGTGAAGCTGTCTCAGCTTCGTCTGCTAAGCGGTGCAGGATGGAAACGAACATTCCACGGGTCAGCGTGTGATCAGGGCTGAACATTGAATTCGAAGTCCCGAAGAACAGCTTATGATTCAACACATAGTTAATGGATGAAGAAGCCCAGTGGTTCTCAATATCATTGAAAGAAGAAGAAGGTTCAATAGCCTCTTGTTCATTAACATCCTCAGCTACATCTATAAAAATGGGGTTGGAATAAAACCACAAGTTTGTATAGTTACGGTCATTAATTTTATTGATACGGTCCTCGTTATTCTCTATCTCTCCAAACCATTGATCTTTTAAAGGCTCGCCATTACTTATGTAGCCTTCAACATTTTCCCCGAGGTTGGTACCGCGCAGGCGATAATATCGATCTGAATCAGCAGGCACATTGAATGAGACTGTATAATAGCCTGCCTCATCTGGTATTCCCCAATCATCCTCAGTAAAACGCTCAATGACTTGGGTTGTCTCATTGGTTGTATTGCTGGCATAGTCACTTTCATCGATTTTACCTGTTATTTCACCAGAGATCAGATCGATATGATCAACTTTAACATTGTTAGTTACAGATGATTCATGATTGGTAATCGGTGCGTAGTTGTTGTGCTCAGGGCTCTTGAATCGAATAGAAATGGTTGTCATATCACCTTCAGACACGACTAATTCTTCGCCCATCTCAGCTGTCCTGTCGTTCCCGGTTACATTAAAATCAAGCGCGTTAATGAGGTCTCCATATACGGCATAGGATTTCCCGGAACGCATACCTTCTACGACATCGTTGAAGGTATCACCTTCAACCCATGTATAGTTTCTAGAGTATTCGCTAGGCCAGTAGCCGCTAGAATACTTTCCATTGGTACTTACTTTGAAATGGAAGTCAGAATTTGTGAAGTTCCAGAAACGGCGGCCTTCTCCAAGTAATGCGTCCCATATACCGCCGACATCTGCGATCATTACATCAGCCCCGCCATAAATGTCAGTGACTTCTGCTCTGTTCTTTCCGGCAGCCATTTGATTACCAGGCATCCCTTCCATGCCGAATACAATTTGAGGAGCAATGTCGTTCATCTTCCGAAGGTCTTCGATTGTAACCACTCCGCTGCGCTCACCATTATGTCTAGATGGATGATTTGGCAATACGAAGCTTTTCGGATAATTAGTGTTCAGCCACTCGATGGCTTCAAACGTTTTACCTTTATGGGGCTTTAGCTCATCCTTCGACGGTCTTGGTCCCCATTGTTCAGCTTCGTCTGAAGTAAACATATCTTCTGTGGTATCGTAGCTGTACAAATATTCGAATTGGTGAATAGCGTCTATTGGAACTTCTTTACTATTCGAATCCATAATAGCGACAGAACCATGGTCCAATCCCATCATGTCCCATTCAAAGCCGGAATAAATAATTTTATTGGTATAATTGCCAGTAGATTGGAGTTCAGAAATTCTCTCCTGCTGAGCTTGAATAGCTTCCCAGCGTGCGGTATTCATCTCATTACCCTCAGGATCCCGCGGCGAATTGCGAAGGTGGTCAGTCAGTACTAGAAAATCAAAGGGTTGTCCATAGGTTAAGGATGCCTTAGCTTCAGGGGACAAGCTGTCTAAATTATGCCGAAATGCGCCGTTAAGCACATTTTCCAGCTTCATAAAAGATTCTGAAGCATCATTGGATTGTACCGTGTGAGTATGATACTCACCTGTCATCCATTTTCCAAAGGACGTTGTATCTGCTGCAGATGAAATTACTATATTCTGCGTTAGCAGAAATGCAGCTAGGGAGGTAACAATAAGGGATTTTACTTTGTAATTCATAAATGTGTAGTCTCTCCTTTGAATGTAATGGTGCAACTTTTATAGCATAATGGTTAATTGTTAATTGCGTTCGTATGTATTATTAGTTATTTGTAAATTATAGAAGCTAAATTATCCAATCTAATAAATCCGCAAGAAAATATTGTGTCGAATCATGAAACATTGAGAATTTAAAGTGACCGATACTAATGGCTTCAAGAATGCACAAGCAACAGCCGGTGGCATCGATACGATCAACGCCGTCAAATTTGGGGAGGATGCAGATGGATTATTACTATCAGGCGTGCTTTCCCTAGGAACACTTCCGGATTACACGGTGGCCGATTCCGTAAGCGCTTATGTCCCAAGTGGCCCAGGTTACGGTGTTCAAGATCTTATTCTGGGAACCACCTACACCACAGATACGGAGACCGTGGGAACGATTAAACCGACATCACCTGCGGATACAGGAGATGCGATTCCGGTCCATGTGTCTAAAAGCGTAAGTGACATGTACAGTCTAAGCGCGAATTATCAAAACGGGTTTAAAGCTAGCAACATTATCTATAACCCGGAGGAGATTATTCCTGGATTCGACTTGCCTGTTCAATTCAATGTGGTGAATCAAGGAATGAGTAAGATTCAATCTATAGATATTGAATTGGATGGTCAGAAGACGAATTACGACAAGCTGGCACAACTCCCAAATGAAACGAAGGCATACATCGCGACATATACGGTTCCCGCGTCGATCCAGAATATACCTTATGATGTCACCGTTCATTTTGCAGATGGAAGCCAATTGTCAATTTCAGGAATGGTAACGTTAGATATTCCTGATGTCGGCATATCTGAGGTACTCGTGATGAAGGAAGAAGATGGGCAGCGTAGACTTTCGATTCCGATCTATAATAAATCCGAATCGGTATTGGCTGGAAAAGGAAGGATCGTTAAATTTGGTCTGTATAAGGACGGGGTATTTGATGCAGATCACCTAATCGGGCAAGTATGGGATATCTCTGATAATGCTTCGTTACAGCTTATGGATCAAGGAGGATATACGAATACCGTTGATTTTGATGTAAAGAGCTACTTGCAGACACTGAATAAGGAAGAGATTCCTCCTGCTGGATTGAATGTATTTGTCCATGCTTGGGTAGTGGATGCTCAAGGAAAAGAGATCAAGGAATTTGATTCTTCCAATAATAGCGTTAAAGTTACCGTTACGATGCAGAATACGAATATTCTAGCGGTTGCCTCCAATCAGGATGCGACAGTAACCTTAACCGATATGTCTGGTAAGACTTTATCGACGGGGGCCGGATTTATTTCCTTCCGTCAAGCCTTGGAACGTTCTCAGGCAGGTACGTTTCATCGTTTCAAGATTACCGTTAAGCCTGCTCGTCAGACCGGAAAAACGATGACTTACACGTTGGATGTAACCAATATACAGACCAACAGACCAGAACTTGCGCTCCAGACGAAAGGGAGCAAGCAGGACGAGAAGAAATATACAGGTGACGTTGAAGTTGCGCTGACTGCATATCAGGTGGATGGATTTGACCTTGTGCAAGCGCTGTTCAAGGTAAATGATGAAGATTGGGAAACGGTACCTTACAACGGAACGAGTGAAAAACGTTTAGCAACGTTGTCAGATGCAGGAATCTATAAAGTATCGGCTAAGGTAAAGCTTAAGATAGGAGAAGAATACGCCTTGGATCCGATCTCTGTAGAAATTAAAAAGAAAACAACTACGAATCCAGATCCAGACGATTCATCCGATCCAAGCGAACCATCTATTCCAGATTTAATAGCTCAGAGTCTATTATTTAACCTTCAAATGATCGACTGGAATGCGACGCTGAAGAAACTGGAGTCACGCTGGAATGAGAATGCTTCGATCCGAAATAAGTATTCGGATATGATCAAGCATTGGGTAAAGGAAACCATTCATACATGGGTTCGACTGGATGTGATAAGTGAATATCCGGATAATACATTCAGACCGAATCGTTCCATTACACGAGCTGAATTCGTGACGCTGCTGACCCGATTGTTTGTTTTCCAAGATACGAATCAAAGGGCAACGGCCTTTAAGGATGTAACGAACCATTGGGCAGCAGAAGCCATTGAGACACTTGCTAAGCATGGTGTGGTGAAGGGGTTATCAAGATGACAGTTTCAAACCCGATCACACGATTACACGTGAAGAGATGATTGTCATGCTTATGCGTCTTGTGCAAGCGGAGGCATTACCTAGTCAACAGCAAGTGAACTTTAAGGATTGGCATACCGTTGGCGGATTCGCTGTAGATGCTGTACAAAAAGCTGCAGAAGCTGGGATCATTAGCGGATATCAAGGAGAACTGCGTCCTAAGGGCGAAGCTTCTCGCGCAGAGACCAGTGTGATGCTACTTCACTTGTTGGAATTGGAACCACGGATTCAATCCATTGTGAATAAGTAGCCCGCTACCGATCGCAAACAAAAACGAGTCGATTCCAATAATATGGAGACTGACTCGTTTTTTATTGTGTGATTGTATAAGATAATTGCTATTTATAGAATCAACACCAACATTTGCTGTTTTCGCGTAATCATTTACAACGCCACCATTAAACAATTCAACTCATATCTTGTTGGTGCTATGTGTCTAAACGTATACATATAGTATGGATAGGATGCTAGGAATCACTAGTTTAGAAGCGTAATGGAGGGGAAGGAATGAACGATGGATCTTCAGGTCAAATGGGAAATGTAGATAAGAATCGTAAAATGCAGCAATTAGATCAATTTAAAGTCAATAATGCAGGTAAAAAGTTGACCACGAATCAAGGATTAAAAGTTTCTAATGATGAAGATTCATTAAAGGCGGGCGTGCGTGGACCGACGCTAATGGAAGGGTTCCATCTAAAAGAGAAATTAATGCATTTTGACCGAGAACGAATTCCGGAACGGGTGGTGCATGCTAGAGGGTATGCTGCACACGGCGAGTTCGAGTTATATGAATCGATGAAGGAGTATACAACAGCAGGTTTCCTTCAAGAAGTGGGACAGAAAACACCGGTATTTACACGATTCTCTAATGTTGCGGGGAGTTCTGGTTCTGTAGATACAGCAAGGGATGTAAGAGGTTTTGCAGTGAAGTTCTACACAGAGGAAGGGAACTACGATCTCGTTGGAAACAATATTCCAGTATTTTTCATTCAGGATAGTATGAAATTTCCAGATCTTATTCATGCGGTCAAACCAGAACCTCACAATGAAATACCACAAGCCGCTTCAGCACATGATACATTCTGGGACTTCATAGCAAATAATCAAGAATCGGCACATATGGTCATGTGGCAAATGTCAGACCGGACAATTCCTAGAAGTTGGCGGATGATGGAAGGGTTCGGTGTTCACACCTTTAGGTTTGTTAACCAAGAAGGTACAGCCACATTTGTTAAGTTCCACTGGAAGCCAGTACTTGGGGTTCATTCACTTGTATGGGATGAGGCGCAGAAAATCGCGGGCAAAGATGGGGACTTTCAACGCAAAGATTTATGGGAGAACATTGAGCATGGTTATTTTGCCGAATATGAATTCGGTGTACAGATGATTCCTGAGAAAGATGAATTTATATTTGATTTTGATATTCTGGATGCAACAAAGCTTTGGCCGGAAGAGATGGTGCCTGTAAAGATAATCGGAAAAATGACCTTGAATCGAAATGTGACCAACGTTTTTGCTGAAACCGAGCAAGTCGCATTTCACCCTGGCAATCTTGTTCCGGGAATAGATTTTACCAACGATCCACTGTTACAAGGCAGGATTCTATCATATACGGATACACAACTGTATCGACTAGGCGGCCCCAACTTTGCAGAAATACCTATTAATCGTTCGATCTGTCCATTTCATAATAATCAACGTAATGGGTCTAATCGTCAGCGAATTGATGTGGGCCAAGTGAGTTATCGCAACAATTCCTTAGCTAATAATACGCCATCCACGTCAACTGCAAATGAAGGAGGATACGTCCATTACGCGGAAAAGGTTGAAGGACGTGTTATTCAAGCACGAAGCGAATCGTTTAATGATTTCTTTTCCCAAGCTCGACTCTTTTGGAATAGTATGTCGCCACCGGAAAAAGAGCATATCATTAATGCGTTTAGCTTTGAAGTTGGCAAAGTGAAAAGTGTAAGTGTTAGACAACAAGTTGTCGATATGTTTGTCCATGTGGATAAAGAGATGGCAACCATCATTGCGAAGAATGTCGGTGTTAATAAGCCAACGGGTGAACAATCAAACGTAACCAAGTCTTCACCTGCCCTCAGTCAAGAAAATACGAAACGCTTTCCATACAGTTTAAAAGTTGGAGTTATCATTGGTAATGGGTTTAATGACGAGGAAGTAAAGTCGACTATTGAGACGCTATCGAAATACGGTGTCTGGGTATATGCGATTGGTGAAAAGATCGGTATAGTGAATGGTGAGAACGGGCTAGAGATAAATGTAACGGAAACATTCTTAACAACAGCTCCGGTCTTATTTGATTCTTTGTATGTTGTTGGAGGCAAGGCATTAAATCAAGCTAAGTTTAATTCCGATAGTGTCTATTTTATCAATGAATCCTTTAAACATTATAAACCGATTAGTATTGCGTCAACAGGTAACTCCCTATTTAAAGCTTCTAACGCAAAAGAGGGAGCGGGTATTATAATGGCTAGCAATAACCCGCAGTCTATCGATGAATATGTAAAGGCAATAACGCAGCAACGATTTTGGAATAGGCAAATTTACTAATTATATATTTAAAAACGCGCAACTCTTCATTATTAGAGTGGCGCGTTTTTGTTTGTTTATCGAATCCATGCCCTGCTTGTGCTTCAAGTCATAAAACAACCGTTAAATCTTTATCGGCTTTATCAAGTAGTGTTGTGGCAAATTTATATGGATTATCTACTGTACATTAGCATATTGGTTGCTATTTATTATGTTAACTAGAATCAATAGATTAAAATGCTGCAGGCTTATTAAAAAGGAGTATAAGATAGACTTGCGCTAAATGAGAGTTGGGTGATATCAGCTGCTGAGGGATCCGTCGACATAAGCGTCCTTACACGAATACCAATACGATCACCCTCAGCAACTACTAATGATCCCCCAACATTTCTATTTGTTGCGGTACGGAAACCGGATGGGACACCAGGTGTAATGACTGTATTCGGAAATCCGAATCTTACCGAACTAGTAAGCAGAGTTGTCACGTAAGGTGAAGAACTATGATCAATTCCATTATTAGGAACCGACGGTGCGAGGAATACTGTAAAATCATATTGAAGACCGAGAGTATTTATAGAAACCACAGAAGCTACCAATAGATCTACACTTATTTGTAAATCTTGAATTGTACCCGCTAAGGCAATTGGGAAAGCAAAACCACCTGCTTCGGGAGGCATAGTTGATTCTCCAGAACCGTCAATAACTTCAACCGTGTGATTACCAAAACCCATTAAAATTGGAGCAGCTGAAACTACTGTAGCACCACTAAGGATAATACCTGTTGAAAATGGGATTAACCCTCCAGTTCCAGTCGCGCCAGTAGCTCCAGCTGGCCCTTGTGTTCCGGTAGCGCCAGTAACTCCAGCTGCCCCAGCCGGACCTAGTGCTCCAGTCGCGCCAGTAACTCCAGCTGCCCCAGCCGGCCCTTGTGTTCCGGTAGCGCCAGTAACTCCAGCTGCCCCAGCCGGCCCTTGTGTTCCGGTCGCGCCAGTAACTCCAGCTGCCCCAGCCGGCCCTTGTGTTCCGGTAGCGCCAGTGGCTCCAGCTGCCCCAGCCGGCCC
>NZ_JBITNB010000005.1:86740-179426 GCF_054373195.1 Paenibacillus sp. CMAA1364
CGGTAGCGCCAGTAACTCCAGTTGTCCCAGCCGGCCCTTGTGTTCCGGTAGCGCCTGTGGCTCCAGTTGCCCCAGCCGGCCCTTGTGTTCCGGTAGCGCCAGTGGCTCCAGTTGTCCCAGCCGGCCCTTGTGTTCCGGTAGCGCCAGTGGCTCCAGCTGCCCCAGCCGGCCCTTGTGTTCCGGTAGCGCCAGTGGCTCCAGCTGTCCCAGCCGGACCTAGTGCTCCAGTCGCGCCAGTAGCTCCAGCTGTCCCAGCCGGACCTAGTGCTCCAGTCGCGCCAGTAACTCCGCTAGCTCCTGTTTTCCCAGGTGGTCCAGAGGGTCCTTCTGGTCCAGGTGGTCCTGGAGGACAGTTACATCTTCCCATAATCTCATCTCCTTATTCTCAAATCTGGTTCATCATATTCAAATTTAATTAGAAATGAGAGGGTTATAGCATATCTGACTTGAAAAATGTGCGAATAGAGTAGTACATTTACTGAATTTTTACTCCCCGTGATATTGTCCCATACCATATGTCGACGCTAGCATTAGATAGTAAAAAGGGCTTGAATGGCGGGGGGGTTGATAATATTGGGTAGTCGCGCACTAATAGGTATCTTGGTAACTAAAAGGAGTAGTAGAAGGAGGACTTTGAAGCTTTATCAACGTTATCACAATCTAAATCTGAAACTTTATGCCTTTACTTCGGCAGACATTCTATGGAAGGAACAACGTATTATTGGACTCAGCTTGAAAAACGGCGTATGGAAGCAAAGTTCGTTCCCATTTCCTAATGTCGTCTATAACCGGTGTTTTAACAAAAAGTTAATGACTATTGAACGGCTAGAGAAGGCGATTGGTAAGAACAAATGCTTTAACAATATCAACTTTTTTAATAAATGGGATCTCTATAACGTATTGAAAGAGTCAAATCTGAAACTTTATGTGCCAGACACCTTTTTAAATAATGAAGTGATTATATCAGAACTATTAAAAGAATATAGGTTACTCTACATTAAGCCCTTTTACGGTTTTAAGGGAAAATCTGTGTATAAGGTTGAATTAATGGATAATGGAGATACGCATATTTCTTTGCATAGCTTATCCCCAACATATATTTGCAGAAAGAGTGAAGGCATTCAGGAAAAAATGGATGAACTACTCGGTCAAAAAAAGTATATGGTTCAGCAAGGAATTCGTATAAGCCAACTTGATCAACAGTATTTTGATATCCGGGCTCTTGTTCAAAAGAATATTGTTGGTGAATGGACGGTTTCCGCTATAACATGCAGAGTAGCTTATGAAAATTACTTTAATACGAGTATGTGTGAAGCCATTTATAATTTCGAAGAGATTCTTCCGAAATTATCTTCGCCGGGAGAAATGAATGAAATCCTTTTAACTTTGTATGAAGTAAGTGTAAAGGCCGCACAAGAAGCAGAAATTCGTATGGGTTCATTGGGAGAATTGAGTGTCGATTTTGTATTAGACGAACAAAGGAAGCTATGGATTATTGAACTTAATGGAAAACCTCAAAAAGATATATACAAAGATCTTAAGTATTTTAAACGTAAAATATATAGCAGACCATTGGAATTTGCCTATTATCTTTCTCAATCTTAAGAGATAGAAATACGCTTGTTTTTCTTTGTGTATCGAATTCACCCTTTTATAAAGGATAGACTGAACCATATCTATCGAAATATATTCATACATTTAAATTGTTTTTATAGTATATTTGTATTTAATGGAAACTATACAAACTTAGTTTAAAGGTTCAATTTTTTGTCATCATTTAGAAGTTATAGAGGAGATTGATTATTCATATGAATACAGAAGTTTCTATTATATCCATTCAATCTATCTATTCGATCGACAATCACATCATTACAGCCACAATTTTAAATGAAGAACCTTTAATAATGAAGTTCGATCATGTACTAAGTAATGAAGAATGCCAAGCACTTATTGACTCTGCTGCATCTCGTCTTGAGAAATCAAAATTAGTAAATAAAGAAGTTAGTCAGATTCGTACTAGTAAAAGTATGTTTTTTGATAAAGACGAAAGCTTATTTATTAATACAATTGAGAATCGCATATCCAGCTTAATGCAGGTACCCATTGCACATGCGGAAGGACTACAAATTTTACATTATGAAGTTGGACAGGAGTATAAAGAACATTATGACTTCTTTGGGCTTGATCATCCTTCTAGTTACAACAATCGAATTAGTACTTTAGTTATCTACTTAAATGATGTAGAAGAAGGAGGAGAAACAACACTTCCCAACTTAGGTATCACAGTTAAACCAGTTATAGGTTCTGCTGTTTACTTCGAATACTTTTATAATAATCATATATTAAATGAACTAACGCTACACAGTGGTAAGCCTGTTATCCAAGGTGAGAAATGGGTGGCTACGCAATGGATGCGTAGACAACGAATTCGAGAATAAAGTAGATAAGAAGGAGGATTATCTTGAAAAGCATAAGAGAATTCGTATGAATTGGAGGGTTGCCAGTCGGCAGCTCTTTTATTTTTTAAAATGAAGCTGTGATGATTAAACATAATATAAAAAACATTCCATGATCCTGACCGCTACAATTCCTCTTACATCAAGTAGAGTATAGCGTACCGATTGCAGATCTATACTTTCAGGATGGTTCGTACCTAGCACGTGAATAAAACCATTCAACCACATATTAGCCCATACCCTAGACTTGTGTACTACATAAGATAATCAAAATCGGATTTCTATCAGGTAAATATTCGATTAATTTATCGATGAGGGGCTGCTATTGGTGAAGTCAACAACAAAGCTAACGGGAAGGGTTATCTTCCGGGGTGATAAAGGTTATGAATCGGCACGTAGAAATTGGGATCCACATACGAATAGATTGCCTAAAGTATTTGTTTTTGCCCAAAATACGAAGGATGTAGCAAATGCTATAAAGTGGTCTCGTGAGAATGGTGTGCCTATTCGGCCCAGAAGCGGAAGGCATGCACTCGAAGGAAACCTGTCACAGGTCAACGGGGGCATTATCGTAGATGTAAGCGAGATGAAGAATATTAAGTTGGATAAAAAGGATGGAACTGCCGTCGTTGAGACAGGTAATACGGTGGGTAGGATAGCCAAGTCGCTTGCTGCAAAGGGGTTCATGTCTCCGTTTGGCGACAGTCCTACTGTTGGAATTGGTGGTATCACCCTTGGAGGTGGAATCGGGCCGTTACAGCGGACGATCGGCTTAATCAGCGATAACCTGATCAGTGTGGAAATGGTAGACGCAAAGGGAAGAGTCATTCAAGCTAGCAAAAAGCGAAACTCCGATCTCCTTTGGGCATCGCGTGGCGGGGGCGGTGGGAACTTTGGGATATACACGAAATACAAATTGAAAGTGCGACGATCTCCTGAAACCGCAACCGTATTCAAGGTCATCTGGCCCTGGAATCAGTTCGAGAAGGTATTGAAAGCATGGCAGAGATGGGCGCCTTGCGTGGATACGAGGTTGGGTAGCGAAATAAACGTGGGACCCAAAATCGGTGGTAATGTTGAAATGGAAGGCGTGTTCCTGGGATCACAATCAGAGGCTATTCGACTATTACAACCGATCACATCGGTCGGAACGCCAATGGAAAAGACGATTAAGTCATTGCCTTACACCAAAGTTGTGCAGTACTTATTAGCACCTGATCCAGTGCTTACTCAAAAATACAGTAATCAGTTCTCTTCCGGCTACGGACAGCGTCCGTTTCCCGATAAAGCCTTTAAGATCATGCGTGAGTTTCTTGAAAAGGCAGAGCCTAACTCAACAGCAGGATTCTACTTCCTGAATTGGGGCGGAGCTGTGAGTCGTGTCTCACCTAAGGCAACAGCATTCTTCTGGCGTAAGGCAAAGTTCTATGTGGAATGGAACAGTTCATGGACCAAACCTTCCAATGCAGCTAAGAATATCGCGTTAGTCCGCAATACTCGTCGCAAGTTGCAGCACTTTATTGTCGGGTCTTATATAAATGTACCAGACCAAGGGATTAAACATTCTGGGCCAGTCTATTATGGAACGAACTATCCAAGACTACAAAGAATCAAGCGTAAATATGATCCTAATAATGTATTTCGCAATCCGCAAAGCATTATTCCAGCTCGAAAGAAATAATAGGTTCGTAATCATTGGAGGCTTACCCATGTGGTAATGCTCCAATTACATATGTGATTTTACTAGTTGATTTTTTGATTCATACGTTTTTATGTATAATTGATCTATGTATAGAGAACGTCGGTACACGATCCGAATGAGAATATATTCTAAACTGGAGTAATACCAATAGGAGGCAACTAACATGATAGATCACAAGGAAACCAGTCATGATAAAAAGATATCACCAGAACAACGTGAACAATTACTTCAAACATTAAAGACGCGTTTTGAGAAGAACATGAACCGTCATACCGATCTGGAATGGACTAAGGTACAAGAAAAGTTTGAAGCTAATCCTACGAAGCTATGGTCACTTCATGAAATGGAAGTAACCGGAGGGGAACCGGATGTTATTGGGCATGATGAGAAAACAGGTGATTACCTATTTTGTGATTGTTCGGCGGAGAGTCCTAAAGGTCGTAGAAGTATTTGTTATGACCGTGAAGCCTTAGAGTCAAGGAAAGAACATAAACCCAAGAACAATGCGATGGATATGGCAGCAGATATGGGAATAGAACTTTTAACGGAAGAACAATACCAAGAGTTGCAGAAACTAGGAAATTTCGACACGAAGACTTCGAGCTGGGTTACAACCCCTTCTAATATTAGAGAACGGGGTGGAGCGATCTTCTGTGATCGTCGTTATGACACGGTCTTTACCTATCATAATGGAGCAGAATCCTACTATGCTGGAAGGGCATTCCGTGGTATATTACGGGTATAGACTTTAATAACGTGTCTTATTGGATCTGAAGGCGGGTTCAATACAATATAATGATAATGTACAATGTGCCTTGGCGAATGCGACAAGGCCTTTTTTTATAAGGGGGATTTAAAGATAATGAGCTATATGGACGATAAAATGAAGAATTTGTACGACTACATCCCTTCATTGACGAAGAAGGATGACTTCGATGAATTCTGGGACATGACGATACAAGAAGCCAAGTCTACCGAGCTTCAGGGAGAAAGAAGTCTGGTTGATTATCCTAGTACATATGTTAAAGTTTATTCAATTTCATATTCTGGTATGGATAATACGAGAATCCATGGTTGGTATATTGTTCCTAATTTTGGGCCCGAGGAGAAGTATCCATGCATTATTCATTATCACGGGTTTAATTGGAATCGAGGGCAACCTTCTGAATTCATGCATTGGATCAATATGGGGTTAGCAGTGCTCTCCGTAGATTGCCGTGATCAAGGTGGCATAACAGGTAGTCTAGCGACTTCTAATCATGGGTACTCACAGAATGTTGCTAGTAAGGGAATTCTGAATAAGGACGACTATTATTACCGCTACGTGTATATGGATTGTTTGAGAGCGCTAGATTTTGCTTGTGAACAAGAGGAAGTGGATGTCTCCAAAATTGTAATAGAAGGTGGAAGTCAGGGCGGGGGTCTTGGTATGGCAGTCTGTGCACTGGACCCAAGACCTGTACTTGCGATGGTTGATGTCCCTAGCAATAGTGATCTTGTAAGTCGTGTGGATGGTTGTCATGGCGCATTTACAAGTATTGGTGATTTCATTAAGAAACATCCCACACAAGCAGATGTGGCACTAGAAAATCTAAGTTATTTCGATACGATGAATATGGCAGATAAAATTTCATGCAAAGTTCTTGCTTCCGTAGCGCTGAAAGATGAGATATGTCCTCCACAAATGTATTTTGCAACATATAATCGAATTATGAGCGAGAAACAAGTAGAGATATACCCTTTCAATGGTCATGAAGGTGGCGGAGTTATTCAAACAGAAATTAAATTAAAATATCTGAAGCAACACTTTTCGGACTGGTTTGTATGAGGATTGCTTTGGTATAATAGATTCTAGCAATATGTGAAATACTAGATAGATTTTAAGGGAGACACCTAGATGATTAGATTGTTAGATTATATCAAAAAAAGTATTAAAAGAAGAATTACCGCGATGATGATTGTTAGTTTCATCCCTATCTTAATTGGCGCTGTCATTGTACCTTGGAGTACATTTAAGATCGTTAACAATTATGATAATGCAACTCGTACACTGAGTGAGAATCAGAAACAAATTGCGGAAATTGCGACACATACGAATGAAATTATTTTACGCGTTAGAGGGTATTTCGCCTATGTGGATAAATATGAGTACGAACAAATTTTTCAAGCGAAGAATGATCTGGATAAATCTGTATCTGTGTTAGAGAGCAGGGCTTTAAGTCAAGAAGAAAGAGATCTAGTTGATCGTGTGCAGAGATTTTTTAATGAGTATTTAATTAAATTTCTACCCCAAGCAGCTGCCTTCGCAGAGCAAGGTGATTATGAATCATTACGTGCCTTAGTGACAACAGGAGCGAGTAATCCTGTCAACGAAATCATCTTGTATGCGAATAAGTCAGAGAACCAGATTCGAATGCAGATTACTGCAGAGCATGAAAAGTTATTTCGTAATTTAATTCTACAGGGTGTCTATTTCATCATCTATATCATAAGTGTCTTACTGTTATCCGTCGCTATCACACGGAGATTATCTAGAGATATTGGGAAACCGCTACAACAATTGTCCCAATACGCAAGGAATTACACGAATGGCGAGACGATATTGCCCGAAATTAGCAATCGTAAAGACGAGATTGGACACCTGTCCAGATCACTCAATAGTATGATATATGAGATTAAAGAGAGTGAAGAGGAGCTACTTGCACAGAATGAAGAACTCCAATCTCAGCAGGATGAGTTAGAGACACAACAAGACGAGCTTCAAAAGGCATTAAGCAAGATGGAAGAGAATGAAATATTCCTGAATAAACGCAATTCGTTGAATCAATCTTTATCTAATACATTGGATAAAAGAGAACTGCTGGATAGCATTATCCGTAATGTCGTAGAAATTACGAAGACAGATAAAGGTATTCTGCTATTGATGAATGAGTTACGAGATCATACGGCATATGGCATTTCTCAAGAAGAAACGACGCAATTCTTAGATGGATTTGATCAGAGCCTGGCTATCCGCACATTATATAGTATGCAATTCCATTTAAGAGTAAGAGATGCCACACTTGGCGAACGAGGATACATCAGTGGTGAAGTCCACGCATATGATATGTTCATTCCTTTTTATAAGGCGAATGGAGATATTATGGCTTGTATGGCATTAACGCGTGTAGGCAGAGCCATTGATAAACGTGAGGAACAGGAGATACTAGATTTAGTTGGTCAAATCTCGTTATCTCTTGAGAAGTTGGAAATATTTGAAGCGGCAGAAGAACAACGTCAGATTACGCAAGATATGCTGAATACCATTCAAGAGGGTGTCCAGCTGATGAATCTGGAAGGCCAGTCACTTCAAGTCAATAAGAAGTTCTGTGAGCTGATGGATCTATCTTATGAGGATTCTGATTTGAAGGGAATGCCATTTAATGATTTCATGGTGCACTTAGACACGCTGATTGAGGACCCTACGTCCGTTGTTAAATATATCGAAGATGCCCTAAATAGTGAAGCTGAACATACACATAGTATGAACTATTTACTGAAGAATGAAGAATCTCGATGTATTCAAATGTACTGGGAACCTATATATCATAACAAGCAGAAATTCGGTATTCTTCTTGTTCATCGTGATATTACGAAAGAGCATGAGGTTGATCGAATGAAATCGGAATTTGTAAGTACGGTCAGCCATGAATTAAGAACGCCGTTAGCTAGCATCCTTGGATTCTCGGAATTGCTAATACATCGGGAACTAAAGCCAGAGCGGCAGCGTAAATACATGTCGACAATACACCAAGAAGCCAAACGATTGACAGAATTGGTGAATGACTTTCTTGACTTGCAACGAATGGAATCAGGCATACAATTCTATGATCTACAACCATTAAATATCATGGATATTGTTGGAGAGGTGAAAGATCTTCAACAAGCAGCTACAGATCATCATAGTATTATCTTGAACACGTCTCAGGAGCAAGTAACGGTTCTTGGAGATCGGGATAAATTATTCCAAGTACTCATCAATCTGGTGAGTAATGCAATCAAGTACTCCCCTTCTGGTGGTGAGATTACGATATCCACACGTCAAGAGGGCAACAATATATTAATTGATATTACAGATGAAGGATTAGGTATTCCAGAGCACTCTCTTTCGGATGTCTTTACCAAATTCTTCCGTGTCGACAATTCTGATCGCCGACAGATTGGTGGGACTGGATTAGGTTTAGCGATTGTTAAAGAGATCGTTAACAGACATCAAGGAGAAGTCAGCGTACAATCCAGTCTAGGAAACGGAAGTACGTTCTCAGTGGTCCTTCCGATCTATGAGAGTACATCAGTACTTACGAACATACCTAATCCAGTAGAAATATATGGGTCAAGCTCTTTAAATGTTTTGCTTGTAGAGAATGACCGCAATCTATCTGTTATGCTTCAAGATGAACTTATCGAAAGAGGGTTCCGAACAACGCTATGCATGGATGGTAACAGTGCTATTCAAGTGATGGAAGATCATCCGCCAGACATTGTTGTATTAGATTTGAAGTTGGAACGGGAAATGACGGGTTGGGAAGTGATTGAAGCGATGAAATCTTCTGCTAATCTTCAGAATATTCCTATCATCATTTCAAGTGCTTTTGAAGAAAAGGAAAAGGCATTACAATGGGGTGTATCGCATTTCTTAATCAAACCCTATATCTCTTCCAAGTTAGCTGACATGATTGAAGATATTATGAATATTCAAACAAGTTAATTCTAGATAAGTTCATGTATCAATACTGATGAAAAATTTGACTTCAGAGGAGATATCCATTGACTACAGACAAATATAAGCATCTTGTTAAACAACGCATCAAGGATACTTTCGACATATGGGAAATACAACCATGGGTAGAGGAGATTGAAATCTACCGCTTCCTACATACGCTCAAAGGAACAGCGGGTACGATAGGGATGGTTGCCATAGAGATAGAAGCCAATAGATTGCTACATCTATTCTTAGAAGAGGGTACACGCCAGTTCGAGCAAGCTGAATGGTATGATATGCTAAAGAATTTAGTCATTACCATGCCCATTGTATATGATGAAATAGCTGCAACCCATGGAGTGGATGTTCAACCGATGGAACACTCAGATTATAAAGAGAATCGGATTCTCATTATTGATGACGATGTCAATTTAGCTGCTTATCTGAAGACAGCATTAGAGAAGCATGGTTATCCAGTGAACATTGCGTTAACCGCTGAACGGGGACTCAAGCTATTCTACGACTGGAAACCGGATATGATTCTGTTAGATATAAATCTGCCGGATAAGAATGGATTAGATGTTCTTAAGATCATCGTAGAGAAGGCACATCAAAGTCATTCGCCTATTATTGTGATAAGCAGTGAGGATACGAGTGAGCGTAGAATATATGCGTATCGTTCGGGAGCGATGGACTTCTTCTCCAAACCGATAGATCAAGAATTGTTAGTTGCATTAATAAATAACCGATTTCGATTTAAGAAGCAATGGGAGCAGTCGATTATTATCGATGAGTTAACAGGGGCGTACAATCGCAAACATTTCAATAACACAATAAACCAACTGATATCAGATTATGAGCGATCAGAACGTGTATTCACCATCGTAATCATGGATCTGGATCATTTCAAAAAGGTGAATGATACCCATGGTCATCTGTTAGGTGATGAGGTATTGAGGACTTTTGCTAATATCATTGTGGAGAACAAGCGAAACGAAGATATTCTGTGCCGTTATGGCGGTGAGGAGTTCGCACTACTTCTACCGAATACGACTAATGAAGAAGGTTCAGGGCTTCTCAAGCGGATTCATGAGAAAGTCTCATCTTACGTATTCCGTGCAGCAGAGAAGACGTTTCAAGTGTCATTCACAGCAGGAATAACCCAGAGCACAGAAGATAATTTATATCAAGATCAACTCGTAAAAGAAGCGGATCAGGCGCTATATATTGGAAAACAATCGGGTAGAAATCAGACCGTGATCTTCTCAAAACAAATGGTGAGTTACCATAATGAACAGAAAATCAATATCATTATTGTAGATGATGATCGGTTTATCAGAGAAATTGTTGTCTCCCAGTTAAGCCAATGGCAACCGAATACTAACGTTGAAGTATCGGTGAAGGGATTTGAAAGTGGTATACAATTTATGCAATCCAATTGGTTTGCAGAACAAGAAAAGTATATCATTTTACTTGATGGTATTATGCCACAAATGGATGGTGTCGAGGTGTTAAGAAGGCTTCGTGATGAATATCCAGAACGTAATATTGTCATCGCTATGCTAACCGGAAGAACGAACCAGACGGATATTATTCATGCTCTTCAGCTTGGTGCGGATGATTACATTATTAAACCGTTTGATATATCGGACTTGCTATCCAGAGTGGAACGATTGGCGCAGAAGATTCTTATATAATGAAATATGCGGAGGAATTATGAAAAAGGTATTGGTTGTAGATGATGATGAAATATTACGTATGTTAATCACGGATACGCTAGAAGATTTGGATGTACAGATAGATATTGCCGAGGATGGAAGAATAGCTCTGGAGAAGTTAAGCCTGACTCATTACGATGTAATGCTTCTAGATTATATGATGCCTGAGTTGACTGGGATAGAAGTGTTAGAACGCTTGTCAGCAGAACAAAAAGCTAGTATGACTATTCTGATGCTGACAGCAAAAGCACAAGACGCAGATAGAACACAAGCGTTAGAAGCGGGAATAAGTAGATTTATTCCTAAGCCTTTTAGTCCATTAGAATTATTGAACATAGTAGAAGAAATTTTGGATGTATAAGCCTAATATGGTGAGGTAGAATCAACAGTCCCGGTCTTTATAGATCGGGGCTTTTGATGTTGCTAAGGAGCGTCAACATGTTATTCGAGAACGGATGGATGAACGTGCACTTTGGAACTTATAGCGAAAATACGAACTATAATAAAAGGATATTACTATAATGTTCGGAAATTGGCGACAAAACATTCGTAAATCCTTGACATATTCGAGAAAAGGAATTAATCTATGAAAGTATACTACTCGTATATCCTCAATAATATGGTTTGAGGGTCTCTACTAGGAACCAAGAATCCTAACTACGAGTATAGAATAGCCTTATTTAGGCGCATTCTATACTTCAGTTAGGATTCTTTTATTTTATTATTTTGGGAGGCAACGGGGAATATGGAGAAGTGGTTTGGATTAAAAGAACGAGGTACCACAATACCTACCGAGATCATGGCGGGTATTACAACATTCTTTACGATGGTATATATCGTTATCGTCAACCCAGGTATACTTAGCCAATCGGGAATGGATTTTCATGGTGTTTTCGTAGCAACTGTATTAGCTAGTATCATAGGAACTTTGATTATGGGGCTTGCTTCGAACTATCCGATTGTCATTGCTCCGGGGATGGGACTGAATGCCTATTTCGCTTTCACCGTAGTAGGTGGTGGCGGTGTCACATGGCAGACAGCACTTGGCGCTGTGTTTATAGCAGGTATTTTATTTATCATATTATCACTGACTTCGTTCCGCTATATGCTACTCGATGCGATTCCTGCTAGCTTGAAGTATGCCATTACGGTAGGGATAGGGTTATTCATTACGTTTATAGGATTACAGAATTCAAAGATAGTGGTTGATTCACCTGCTACGCTACTAACGTTAGGTTCATTAACTGAACCAATGACGCTATTGACGATTATTGGACTGGTTATTACCCTCATTCTTATGTCCTATAGTGTAAAAGGGTATTTATTCGTAGGAATGCTGATTACATCCATTATTGCATGGTTCATGGGTCTGCTCGAATTACCACAGCAACTCATGGCACTGCCAAGTGGACTTTCCACAACGGCTTTTCAGATGGATATTAAGGGTGTATTCTCCAATGGGCTATATTCCGTTATTTATACATTCTTATTAATAACGTTGTTCGATACGACCGGAACGATGCTTGGTGTTGCAGAACAGGCAGGTCTAATGAAAGATGGGAAGTTCCCTCGGTCAAGAGGCGCACTTCTTGCAGATGCTGTGGGTACGACTGCTGGTGCTGTCTTAGGTACAAGTCCAACGTCGGCTTATATTGAGTCTAGTGCAGGGGTAGCTGTTGGGGGTAGAACGGGATTAACAGCAGTAACCGTAAGTATATTACTAGGACTCACGTTATTGTTCTCACCTATTATTTCGGTGCTGGCTGCGATTCCAGCCATTACGGCACCATCGTTAATTATCGTTGGATTCCTGATGATGAGTGTAGTTCGCAAGATTGAATGGGTGGATGTAGACGTAGCCTTCCCAGCCTTTCTGATTATTGTGCTCATGCCTTTGTCATATAGTATTGCTACAGGAATTGGTGTGGGGTTCATTATCTACCCTATTCTGAAGGTTGTTCGTGGCAAATGGCGGGATGTTCATCCGATCTTTTATGTATTCGCTATTCTATTCTTTATTCAACTGGCATTCTTCACGCATTAACCAATAAAGGTGATCCCAACTGGATGTTACAATACCCAGTCAGGATCACCTTTTATTATATGCTATGAATCGCGTTAGACTTCGTTCCAAATCCGTTGAACGTTATCGAAGGCAATCTTGGTTCCTTTGAGGCAATCTTCCATGCCTTCATATTCTATAGACATGTAGTCGTCATAACCAGACTGCTTAACAATACGTAGAATTTCGTACATATCAAGGTCGCCCTGTCCGGCAATCGCACCGCGAAGGAAGTTACCTGCTTCGCTCTTGAACCAACCATCCCCAGGATTGCGGTATGAAGGACGAATATAGAAATCTTTGATATGAACCATAGAGGCATATTTCATATTTTTACGAACGGCGGAGATTGGATCTTCATCGACACACACAAAGTTACCAACATCCAGTGTCGTCTTGAAGTTCGGACGATCAACTGCATGAATGATAGACTGCACACGGTCACTCGCTTGAACATAATATCCGTGATTCTCCAAGCTTGTCGTAATCCCATAGGTGTTGGCATGATCAGCGATTCGTTGACAAGCATGAGCAACACGTTGCAAATCTTCATTGAATCGTGCAATGGTCGTGTCGCTTCTTGAAGCGACATCATGACGCATAAGCTTTGCTCCAAGTCGATTCACGCGGTCCACTTCACTGATGACACGTTGAATTTCGGCTTCATACTCTTCATCGGTGTCCGTAATGAAATTCGCTCCGATGGCATAGTTGGAGATGTCTATACCTACCTCAGCGGCCTTCTCACGTATTTGATCTTCGAGTTCTGGATTACTGTTGAAGTCGAATCCTAGGTTCGGAACGATTTCGATATGTTGACCGCCAATGTCAGCAACCCATGCAATGACGTCTTGAATCGTCATCTTTCCGGCGTCCATGGCTTGATATAGACTATAAGAACTAATGCCCAATTTCATGGATGTTTGCTCCTCTTTTTAAGAATATGTGTTGTTTGAGTTATCCCTTGAATCCTTGAATGAAGGTAACCGCTTTACGGATATCTTCCTCTGGATTTGTTCCTACCTCACGTTCAATCGTCAAGTAACCTTCATAGCCAATTTCCTGTAATGCAGCGAAATAAGCATTGAAATCAACGGAACCTTCACCAAGTGGTACTTCTAGGAAGCCAGCACCTGATGCGGCCATCTCTGCGATTTTGGCATGATCCATACCACTGTATCCTAAGAAGCCATACACGTCTTTAGGATCAATCGCACTCATACGCTTACCATCTTTAGCGTGGGTATGAACGATATAATCCTTCAACAACTTGGCACCTGCTACAGGGTCGTCTCCCGTAACCATGACCATGTTTGCAGGGTCGAAGTTAACCGACACACCATTTGTGCTTAATGTATCTAGGAAGCCTTTCAAGTGAGCAGCTGTTTCTGGACCTGTCTCAATAGCGAAGTAAGCGTTCAGACTTTTCGCATATACACCTAGCTCATCACATGCCCGTTGCATGGAATCATAAATTCGGCTATTCTGATCATCCGGAACAATACCGATATGAGTCGTTACGATATTACTTCCAAGCTCAACAGCTAGGTCAAGAATACGCTTAGACTTTTCAATCTTCTCTGGGTTTACAGTGGCATCTTGAAATCCATGACCTGCTAAATCGCCGCACAATGCTGAAATCTCAAGTCCTAGTCCATCGATATAACTGCGAAGCTCCTTACGTTTGGCACCTACTAGTACAGCGGGGTCCATCTCGCCAGATACAGCATAGATTTGTACGCCATCAGCACCGACTTCTTTAGCCTTTTTAAGTCCTTCCATAACACCTACACCGAAACTATCTACGATAACACCAATTTTGTTATTCAATTTCATCTGTAATATCCTCCTTCAAATTTAGAATTGTATTTCTCGTCCCTCTGCAGCCGATTGATATATCGCATTGAGTATTTTAATCATTTCCACACCGTCTTCGACCGGGCTATTCGTCTCGATAAGACCTAAAGAACTATCGACAAAATGGTTGATTTCATTCTGGAAGCTTCCAGTAAAGTCGAATGAAGGCTGGGTAATCTGAGGTTCAATATTAATGATCGTATTATGTTGTTCTGTGACGATGGAGAGTGTAGGTTCTATCTCAGCACCACCCTTTGTTCCATAAACATTGATTTGAGCCGAATCTTGTTTCGCATGGAGTGAGAAACTGACATCAACCAATATCGAAGCGCCATTCTCAAAACGCACAAGTGCGTTAGCCATATCCTCGACATCATTATGTGCTGCATCATAGTCTGCGGCTTTGTAGAAGTCATAATTCTCGATATTGGAGCGGTTACCTAATTTAGTGTAAGTATTACCACTAACCGATTTCACCTTTGGCTTGCCCATCAAGTACCAACACAGGTCAATGACGTGCACACCAATATCTATAAGTGGCCCCCCACCAGAACGCTCACTATCGGAGAACCAGCCACCTGGATTACCAAGTCGACGAATCATACTCGCTTTAGCGAAGTATAGCTCTCCAAGATCACCTGCATCAATATATTTCTTCAATACAGATATATTAGAAGCGTGACGACGGACATAACCTACTTGAAGCAACTTACCTGTCTTGCGAACAGCTTCTTCAACACGCAATGCTTCGTCTACGGTCTTACACAGTGGCTTCTCACACAATACGTTCTTATTTGCTTCAAGTGCAGCGATACTGATCTCGGCATGGGAATTGTTCCAAGTACAGATGCTTACAGCCTGTACTTCCTCATTCGCGAGGAGGTCTCGATAATCTGTATATACATGAGGGATATTATATTTTACAGCTGATTTCTGAGCTCTCTCTTCATTCAAATCACATACTGCCCATAACTCTACTTTTGGATTCGCTTGATATGCTTGCAAATGTGATTCTGAGATCGATCCATTACCAATCAGTCCTATTTTGATTTTATTCATTGTTTACGTTTACATCCTTTCGCATTTGGGATGGGTTTGGTACAATTGACTTGGAGTATACTACGATAATATGTTCTATACAATCAACTAAATTCAATTTAACATACATATAATTCAAGGAGAATGGGTAGTATGACAAATTACATGGACTATATGGTCAGCAATAGGCCGATACGGCTATTTAATCCAATCGTGGATAATAGTAAGAAAAGAATTCAGTCATTAACGATCATCAATGCAGGTCATTTACCAGCCAGAACACTTCAAAGAGAGCAAGCTGAATTTAATCACTGGGCCTTCGTAATCATTACCAAGGGTAGCGGTTATTATCAGGTGGATGATGGTGAGCGGCAGATAGTTGAGGCTGGAAGTTGGTTCTGCTTATATCCAGGAGCTATATTTAATTATGGTCCACATGATGATGGGTATTGGGATGAATATTATTTTAGTGTGGAAGGACAAAGAGTAGACGAGTGGTTAAGCCACTGGCTACCGAACCCGACGGTGTTGAAACAGGCAGAGATAGGAGAACCCTTTATCCAGAAGATGGAGATGATGTTCATGCTTATAGAGAGTGGTGTCCCAAGTAATCTTGATCGGACTTCTCTAATGCTTGAATCTTTCTTATATGAACTTGTAGCTCAAGCCGACCAAAGTGAATTGGGCAATAGATCTAGCTTGGTTCTAAAAGTAATTGACGACTTCTCCAATGCCCTCCACATATCCTACAAACCTGAGGTGATGGCCGCAAGACATCATATTTCAGTATCAACACTACGAAGAATCATTCATGAATATACAGGGTATCCCTTAAATGAATTTCTACATCAGCTAAAAATTGCTCAAGCGAAAAGCATTCTACTTAACACCGAGCTCACCATCAAAGAAGTAAGCGAAGCGATTGGTTATAAAGATCCCTTTTATTTCTCACGTGTGTTCAAAAGAATAACTGGCTATTCTCCTAGATACTATCGGGATAGAGAGGGAGGGTAATACGAACCAAATATTATAATAGGCACGAACACGTGATCAGCGAATAGAATAACCTATATACATTTATTATGTTATGGGGGTCAGAGAATGATTCTAAATACGGAATTTGAGTTCAAAATGAGAGCTAACATTGTGGCATCGGCTAAGGAATTGGATGCTAGTGATGTTGGCTTTGCTGTTTTTAGAAACTCTCGCTGCAATGAACAAATGTGGACACGTACGAATGATGGGGGATTCAAGCTGAAGCAAGGTGTGCTACCTTCAGATGGAATTACGGATATTTTCAAAAATGGACATCTATATGCCTTTGAATGCGCGACAGCGATGGTGATTATCTTGTATAAGGCAACGTTAATGACAATTGCTAAGGATATATTTAATGAATACTTCGATGCGTTGTTCATTAGGGATTGGCAATATGATAGTGATTTGCGCTTAGTTATCATCAATCATCAGAATGAAGCCATACCTGGGGATATTGTTTACTTTAGGAATAGGGATCATGCACCAGAGAGTCCGCAGTGGCAAGGAGAGAATGCAGTCTTATTGGGGGATAATCAATATTTCGGTCATGGGATTGGGATTAGAACTGCGGAACAAATGATAGAATCGCTTAATCGTACAAGAATACCTGGAAGTCAGACATCAGCGTTTCTGACGGAGGAGGTTGTGCATCCTGATTTTGAATATATACGTAATCTCACCTATAGGGGGAGTGTTAAGTACCATACGACAGCATATTTAAAAGAAATAATTATAGCAAAGATAGGTACAACTGTTTATGAAGAAAGTTACATTCCTTGAATCAATAGATTGTAAGTAGACGGGTTTTATAGCATAATTGGGTTAATATGTTATAAATCCTCGCCCTATTCCAATGGATTGGAGAGTCTACGATGTACAAAGTAATGATTGTCGATGATGAAGCGTTAGTCCGAATCGGGTTGAGGAATACGATTGATTGGAACGAACATGGCTTCGAATTGATTGGTGATTATGCCAATGGGCAAGAGGCTTGGGATGCTGTGCAACTAGATAAGCCGGAGTTAGTTATTTCTGATATTAGCATGCCATTTATGGATGGGTTGGAACTAGCTGGCTTAATATCTGCACAGTTTCCCTACATCAAGATGATCATACTGACAGGATTTGATGAATTTGAATACGCACAACAAGCGATTCGATTGAAAGTGTCCGATTTTATTTTGAAACCGATTACAGCGCAAGAGATACGCACGCTTCTTGATCGTATTAAAGCTGAAATGGACGAAGAGAAACAACGACGTGAAGACCTTAGCAGGTTAAACCATCAGTTGAAACAAAGTCTTCCGCTTCTTAAAGAAAGGTTCCTTGAACGATTAGTTGCTGTAGGATTGGGAAAATTCGAAATAAAAGAACGGTTTACTTACTTCAATCTTCCAGAAGCATCGCCAAGTTACTTGGTCATGGTAGTGGATATCGATAACTTTGGGGATCGTGAGCTTAGATCGTATGAACTGGATGCTGAATTTTTGAGATTCTCTGCATTTGATATTTTCCAAGAAACGCTAGAACGTGAAGATATACTGACCTTTCGAACGCGTGAGGAACGAATGGTTGCTATAGTACATGGGCAAGACAATGAGAGCCTTTTATATGAGCAGGTGTTCTTCTTAGCGGAGCAGGTTCGTTATCATATTGAGAAGTATTTAAAGTTCACGGTTACGATCGGGATTGGGAGAATATGTGCAGATGCGGAACGTCTACCGCTTAGTTACAAAAGTGCGTTGTCCGCGCTGGATTATCGCTTTCTGCTTGGAAGCAATCGTGTGCTCGGTATTATGGATATTGAAGGTAAGGCTTCGAATGCTGTCCCTTTGGTCTTGGATTGGGATCGCAAGCTAGTTACAGCTGTGAAGACAGGTGCGCTGCAAGAAGCTTACGAAGTCATCGACAAGGGCATGATTGAACTTAAGAACTCATTGGCGCCCGTTGACGCTTGTCTATTGAAGTTGCAGAAGGTCGTCCTATCTCTGATGGATTCCATTCAAGAGCTAGTTATTCATAAGCAGGAACATCCACTGAATCAACCTATAAATGTAATGGATATGTATAAATTTAAGACGCTAGACGAAGTGGAAGTATGGATGAGGGAAGTTGTATGCTCGATTATTTCCACCATTGCCAACAACCGCAATCATTTAACGAATCTGCAAATACATCGTGGGGTTGAGTATATAGATGCCAATTATGCGAATGAGAAGATGTCACTGCAAGATTTGTGTCGCCATGTTCTGATGAGTACAAGTTACTTCAGTCTCGTATTTAAGCAGCATACTGGAGAAACATTCATTGAATATTTAACAAAAGTGCGCGTCACAAAGGCAAAAGAACTTCTTCATAATTCTACATTGAAATTATACGAAATCGCCGAACAAGTAGGGTACAAAGATCCGAACTACTTCAGTATGTTATTCAAGAAGCATACTGGGATCACTCCGAAGGATTATCGAGATCGTGAAATTAAGGGGAGCGAAAGCTAATATGCTCAAAGATCATGTCCCCTTTTCATTATTTCCTTTGAAAACCCTTCGTTCGAACATATCTTTGGCGTTCACGATCATGATATTAGCTGCGATCGTGTTAACCAGCCTAGCGAACTATCAAGTGTCCGTTGCTGCTGTAGAAGGGAACTCGAAGGGATATATCAAGGAAATTATCAATCAAGTGAATGTTAATATTCAATCCTATATTGATAATATGGATAATATCTCGTTATTGGCACTTACGAATAAAGACGTGAAATATTACATATCTGATAATAGCTTCATCAGTGTAGAAGATCGCAGGATCTATGAGAAACAGATCTCAGATCTGTTTCAAGCGATCTTGTATACACGCAAGGATATCGCATCGATTATGGTCTTTGGATACAATGGTAGATTCGTCTCTGACCGAAGAATCACAAGTCTGAATCCCAATACCCAGTTGACAGAACAAGAATGGTACAAGATGGCAAAAGAAGCGGGTGGCCGATCTGTTCTCTCTGCTCCCCATGTGCAAAGATTGATCGAGAACGAATATCGCTGGGTCGTATCTTTAAGTCGGGAGCTTAAGAGCACAGATGGCATTACGGCGGAAGGTGTATTCCTTGTTGATCTCAATCTAAGTGTCATTAATGATATTTGCAATAATATTAATCTAGGAAAGAAAGGGTATGTATTTATCGTAGATAATCATGGGAACATCGTCTACCACCCCCAGCAACAGCTTATTGACAGTAAACTGAGGACTGAACAAATGGCAGATGTTCTGCAAGTTCCAAGCGGTCAATCTTTTATTGTGGATAATGAGGAAGGAAAACGAATCTATTCCGTACAAGACACGAACTTCGGTTGGCGGATTGTTGGTGTTGCCTACACGGATGAACTTATCGCCAGCAAAGGCGATTTACGAAATTCAATTATCCTATATTCACTTTACGGTTTAGTCATTCCTATCTTGATCTCCATATGGCTCTCACATCGCTTATCGATGCCCATCAAAGTACTGCAATCAGACATGAAGCAGGTGGAGAAGGGGAACTTCGATATTCAGACTGAAATAAGACAAATGAATGAAATTGGCCAGTTGGGTCGGTCTTTTAATTTGATGGTCAGAAGAACCAAGTCGTTAATGGAGGAGACCATTCTGAATGAGGAGAACAAACGCAAGAGTGAGTTGAAGTTCCTTCAGTCTCAGATCAATCCTCATTTTCTTTACAATACACTAGATTCCATCGTGTGGATGGGTGAGCAGAAGCAACATGAAGAGGTCGTACTGATGACATCCGCTTTAGCGAAGATGTTTCGTGCAAGCATTACGAAGGATCAAGAACTGGTGCCTATTCGAGTGGAGATTGAACATATTAGCAACTATTTACTGATCCAAAAGATGCGTTATTACGATGAACTTCACTATGTGATTGATGTGGATGAGTCGATTCAGGATTATAAGACGCTCAAAATATTGCTACAACCATTTATTGAGAACGCTATTTATCATGGTATCCGTAATATGTATGGGATGAATGATGGCATGATTACCATACGAGGAATGCAGTTGGAAGATCATATCATCTTTCAAATTGAGGATAATGGATCTGGCATGACACCAGAGCAGTTAGATCGCTTATTGGTAAGCAAGGACGGTGATGAACCACTACAAGGTATCGGCATTCGTAACGTCAATGAACGGATCAAGCTGTACTTCGGCCATGAATATGGTGTTCACATACGTAGTGAAATCGAAGAAGGTACATGTATCACAATAACGATCCCTAAACTTGATTAAGAGGTGCAGGCTGATGACGATGCAACAACGGATTCGACGGCTCATTCTAGCAGTGATTATTATAGTGGTATGCTCTGCCTTCTTTTCGAAGAAGTATCTTTATACAACCCACGAAGAGAAGAATGTGACCGTAATTCTGAAGACCTTAAATGTACGTTTTGAATTTTGGCAGGCTGTTCATAGAGGAGCTGAAGCGGCGGCGAAAGAGAGAGGTATTAATCTTAATATAGAAGGTCCGTTATCAGAAGGAGATGCGGATACCCAGTATGAAATATTAGAAGCAGCCATTGAACGTAAACCCCATGCCATTGTCATCGCTCCTATTATAGATGAACGAATGAGGAAATCACTTGCTAGCGCGCGTGCAGAAGGTATTGAAGTGGTCATTATGAATATGTCTACGGATATGTCTCCATCGCCTGTTGTGGTAGGTACTGACCACATCGAATCAGGTCGTTTGGCTGCTCAGACCGTTATTGAGATGGCAAAGGGTCAACCGGTGACTGCTATTATTAGTAATCATACGAATTCAATTGTGACAACAGAAAGATTGCAAGGGATACAAGCCACACTCTTAGATTACAAGGATGGTCTGAGAGGAGTTTACTATGCAGATGGATCTGAAGAGAGAGCATACCAGATCGCTAAGGAACTATTAGGGAGTGGAATCCCATACAATTCGTTTATTACATTGAATGAAACGGCATCACAAGGCGTGGGAAGGGCATTGAAAGAGGAGAACCGAGTTGATAACATTGATCTAGTGGGCTTCGATAGTACCAGTGGTGAGGTGCAATTGTTAGAGTCTGGTGTAATGGCAGCTACCATTGTACAAAGGCCTTTTAATATGGGTTATTTAAGTGTAAAGACAGCCATTCATCTAATAGATAATGAACTTGTTGACCCCATCATTCACATTGAGTCTAATGTTATCACGAAAGCCAATATGTATACGACAGAGAATCAGAAGTTGTTGTTTCCGCTTATTGATAGTAAGTGAATCTCTCTTTGAAAGGGATAAGATAACCTTATGAAGCAATATTTCTATCGAGTACGCCCTATTAGGATAGCTATTATCTTTGCGCTGATGTCATGTATATTATCTGCTTGTATCGATACAAGTCACGAACCATTTGTAACACCAGTAGAGCAGCGCGCATTAATCCGTTTTGTCGCTTCTGAATATAGCACAGAGACAAGACCGTTGTTAGAGAAGCTCGTAAAAGAGTTCGGACGCAGGAATCCACTGATCGATATAGAATTGCAGGTAGTCAACTGGGATATTCTCGATGGAATCTATACAACCATGATAAGTAAGAATCAACCACCGGATCTTTTGAATACGAATGTGTATGCACATTTCGCGCAGGATGGTCTGCTTAATAATCTCGATGAGATTATCTCCCCCGAATTAGCAAGTAAATTGGACCCTCATTTAGTTGAGATGGATCAAATGAACGGGGTGCAATATGCCATCCCGTATGTAGCTACTACACGCAACTTATATTACAACAAGGAGCTTTTTCGCAAAGCAGGCATACTCACTCCCCCAAGCACGTGGTCTGAACTTGTGGATGCGGCACGAAAGCTCAGATCCATAGGGGTGTCCGAAGCATTCGGTATGGATCTTAGTGATAACGAAACACAGGCGTCGTTGTCGTACGCCTTCTTTGGAGCAGGTGGATCATGGACTGAAGGTAATGAATGGAAGATTAATGCCCCTAATAATATTGAGGGATTAACCTTTCTTAAGAAGTTGTATGATGAGGGCTTGACTGACTCTGAGCCAACGATCACTACGCGGGATGAGAAGCACCGGATATTGGGTGAGGGAAGGCTTGCGATGATGATATCAGGTAATTACTTCACCTCCGTTGTCCCCAGGGAATTCCCAGCTTTGGAATGGGGAAAAGGTCCAATTCCTGTTAAAGATGGCTTGCCGCCCATGACCTTTGGAGTACAGGATGTGCTTGTATCCTTTAAGACAGATCATACAAACAAAGAAGCATTATCTAAATTCCTAGATTTCTTATATGATGATCAGACGTATGAACAGATGATTAGACGCGAAGGCTTCCTCCCTGTTACTAAGACGGTAGGCAATACGTTAGGAGAACAGGACAAACACATGAAGGAAGACCTAGAAGCTTTAGGTAAGGCGAAGTTCTATCCATTGCAACAGCCATCATGGCAAGCCGTTCTAGATTATACCCGTAAGCTAGGTGACGCGGTCTTGTTCGAAGGATTTACTCCCCAATCTGCCTTAGATCAACTCCAACATTTCGCAGAATCTAAAAGCCATCCATAACATTACTATGTAAAATTGCAAGAAAATAAGATAGCAAAGAATTCATGGAAGATATTCGATAGTGATTTAAGCCCGCCCATTTTATGATGAAACTAAGCGCAAAAGGGTTCAAATATGAACTCATAAATAAGCGTAATTTAATCATTATGGGGAGGGTTTATTTTCATGAGAATGAAGAGGAAAGTATTATCGTTAAGTCTTGCAGCAATAATGGCTCTATCGTTAGTGGGATGTGGTTCGAGTAATGTAGCTAACAACGTACCTAAGGAAGAACCGCCTAAAGTCGAAACACCTGCAACGCCAGAACCTACTACACCAGAACCTGCTAAATTAACGGGAGACTTTGAAATCCAATACTTCGTTGGTGGTTATGGGGATAAGTGGTGGAAGAAAGTTATCTCTGAATTCCAAGCTGCCAATCCTGATCTTAACATTAAAGAATTTGGTGGTCCAAAGATCAATGACCAGATGAAACCCCGCTGGATTGGTTCCAACCCACCTGATTTCGTATATATCGATGGAGCGGGTCTGAATGATCGCCAAATGGTCGAAGATGGCCAACTTGAAGATTTGACGGAGTGGTTGAAGGATGCGAAGAATGTCGATGGTGATCTCATTAGTGATATTCTAGCGCAACCCGCCCAACAATTTGATGGCAAAGTATACAATATTCCATTGGTTCTTAACTCATGGGGTGTGTTCTGGAACAAAACCCTCTTCACTGAAAAGGGATGGTCTGAACCTACTGATTTCGATTCCTTCCTTGCTGTAAGTGAGAAGATTAAAGCCGATGGAATTACACCTTTTATTCATACAGGTAAATACCCGTACTATATCAACGGGTCTGTTCTATTCCCTGCGATCGTATCAGCTAACAACGATGATTTCAGTATTCTTCAAGATATGGCTGCTAATAAAGTAGAAGCATTCGAGAAGCCTGCGGTTCTAGCTGCTCTGAATCAGATTGTTGCATTACGCGATAAAGACTTTATCGATAAAGCTTCGATTCAAATCAATCACACGGATTCACAAATGTTATTCTTGCAGAATAAAGATGCCTTCATCCCGAACGGACTTTGGTTGCCAAACGAAATGGCCAAAGATGTTCCTGATGGCTTCAACTTCGGATTCATTCCTTCCGTAACACAATCAGCAGGTGGCAAAGTCGTTGCTAACACTTCCACAGCTACAGTAGCTATTTCTAAGAATGGTAAGAATAAAGATGCAGCGAAGGCATTCCTTCAATTCATCTTCTCTAAAGAGCAAGCTTCCCAGTGGGCTGAATTAAGTGGCGCACCTTCGAATATCAAAGGTGATATCAGTAGTTCTAATGCTCCGAGCCATGTAAAAGATGCAGCTAAATATTTGACTGATCCAAACACGATCGTTATCCCAACCATCACTTATAACGCAGATGTAGATAAGGCAATGATGGATGCGACAGACGCATTGACCATTAAGAAGATTACTCCTGAAGAATGGGTTAAACGTGTAACAGATGTGGTGAAAAAGGTAAATAAATAAACGGAATCCAGCATAATTCAAGTGGACGGTGATCGGGGCGAGGTGCCCCGATCACTTTATATGAGTTTACTCGGAGGGATAATCACATGAACTTAGGGACTGCAAAATGGCAAAGGAATGTATTTATCGCATCATTCATCATCCCTACGCTACTGTTTTTTTGCGTATTTACAATCTATCCTGTAGTACAGGGTTTGTATTATTCATTCTTCCAATGGTCAGGTATGTCCGACGTCAAGACATTTGTTGGGTTCGACAATTTCAAGGAAATGTTCCAAGATCCTATCATTTGGAGAGCCATCGGTAATGATTACTTTTTAGTTGCCGGTAAAGTAGTAGGCATTATGATTCTTGCGACTTTCTTTGCGGTAGCGCTTACTCGCTTTGGGTTTAGAATGGCTGGATTTCTTCGATCCATCTTTTTCATTCCGAATGTCATTTCCGTTGTAGTCATTGGCGTATTGTGGAACTTCATTTATAATCCGCAAATCGGATTCTTAAATGCATTCCTCTCTCTGTTCACCAAAGATAAGGTAGACATCACATGGCTAGGATTTCCTAATCATACGATATGGATGCTCTTACCTCCATCCATTTGGGCAGGGATTGGATTCTATATGATTCTTATTATTGCTGCCATTCAGAGTATTCCCGAATCGTATTATGAAGCTTCAAACATTGAGGGAGCGGGGGAGTGGAAACAGTTCTGGAGTATTACCGTACCGCTTGTATGGGAGCAGATCAAGGTATCTATTCTGAACATTATGATGACAACGTTGAATGGTTCCTTCGTTATTGTATGGCTTATGACAGAAGGTGGACCAGATAACAGTACACAGGTAATGGGTTCTTATTTGTATCAAATGGCATTCCGTCAATTCCATTTCGGTTATGGTGCTGCGATAGGGTTCGTTATCTTGATCCTGTCCTTAATTACAACAATCCTACTTCAACGGTTAATGCATCATGAATCCGTTGAGATGAGCTAAGGGGGGATCACATCATAATGAATAAAAAGATTAAGCATCCGATCGCTAGATTGTTTATGTTTCTCATATTGGCTCTATGGGCGGTCTCGGTTATATACCCGCTTGTATGGACTTTACTAGATTCATTAAAGGATAATGAGCAATTCTTCTTCAACGCACCGTGGGCATTACCTGAGTTCCCCTTGATATGGTCTAACTTCTCTTATGTATGGAGTAAATATAACTTTAGTACGTATTTCGCCAATTCCGTTATTGTTACGTTGGGATCGACATGTCTAGCATTATTGCTCTCAGCAATGACTGCTTATGTACTAGCTAGATATAAGTTCAGAGGAAGTAATGCCTTGTTCCTTCTGTATATCTCTTCGATGATGGTTCCATTTGTATTGGCACTCATTCCTTTGTTCTTCTTAATGAATTCATTGGGATTAATTAATACGAAGATTGGCTTGATCTTTGTATATTCCTCTAGCTTACTTGCCTTTGGTATCTTCGTGCTCGTAGGTTTCTTCAAGTCATTACCAAAGGAGCTAGAAGAGGCTGCCATCGTGGATGGTGCTTCTTATTATGGAACGTTCTTTCGAGTGATGCTCCCGTTATCTCAGCCTGGATTAATTACGATTGGGATCGTTAATATCCTGAACATCTGGAATGAATATATCGTGGGTACGATACTGATTAACGATCCGGATCAGTATACACTGCCTGTAGAGATTGGCATTATGCAAGCCGAAATGCAATATCGTACAGAGTGGGGCCCATTGTTCGCGGCGCTCTTGATCACGATCGTTCCCGTACTCATTGTCTATATCATCTTCCAACGGCAAATCGCGAGCGGGATTACTGCTGGTGCTGTGAAATAGTGAAATTCATCTGGCGGGAGGATAGGGCATATGTCTACGGATATGCGTAAGCTACTGATCATGAATACGATCAGTTCGATTATCGCTAGCTATATCGGGATATTCGTCAACTTATTTATTTGGGAGTATAACCATTCGATAGCGGAAGTATCTCTTTATAATATGTCCATGTTTATTACATGGGGGATATCTTTTGCGTCTGCGACCAAGCTGTTGTATCGGTTCACCATACGCTTACCTTTGGCGGTCTCCGCGTTATGCGGAGCCGCTGCTTTCATGTATTTATCCATGGTAACATTCGATAATCGCCTACTGTGGATACTATTATTGGGTATACCCGTAGGTGCTATGTTCGGGTTGTCGCAGGCATCACAAAGTCTTAGTATCGCACTAAGGGGCAAAGGGAGTGAATATGCGCCTTACTTTGCCACGTTAATGGTCATCACGCAGTTCACATCTGTTGCCATTCCCTTTGTAGCCGCGAAGGTTATCGATGGGTATGGGTATGTGGGGTCATTCATCTTGATGCTTATCTTTGTAGTCATGATGCTTATCTTCTCATTCTTTATGCCTAGAATTACCTTATCTTCGGTAGACATGCAGTACAACGAATCTAAGGTTGGTAAGTATAACTTCCGTACTGCCTTCGGCCGTCCTGGATCCAAGTGGATTATATTATCCTTTCTAGCAGCAGGTATCTTTCTGCAATTTCAGAATCTATTTTCGCTACTGTTCACTTTCTCTGTCACACAAGACAAACTTCTGATCGCTTTATTAAATATGGTCTATACGATGTGCTCCTTGTTGGGATTATGGATGTATCGGAGAATAAAGATCGACGAGATGCGTTGGTTATGGATTGGGATGATACTGATGGCTGTCGGATTTATCATCGTATTAATTCAATATCCAGTTGCACTTATTGTCTCTAACCTGCTAACTTCCATAGGAATGTTCTACTTCATGACGGTCTGGAACGCTCAGCAGTTTCGATTTATTCAACATGCGAGCCCTACTAACCAAGTGGCTTTCCTCGTTTGGAGAGAAGGTATCTTGGTAGCTACCAGATGCGTCCTACTTAGTCTCACTTTGCCTCTGAAAGAAATGGGTGGGATGGGATTCTCTATTATTATTGTCGTAACCGTTATCTGTGTACTGCTGATTCCAATCTTCCAGCAACGGGCGAATCGCGCAATAGGCTTGTCCTCTTAACTATTCATTTCCTATACTGATAAATGAAAACTATCTGCGAATAATTGTGGTGTGTAAATGGAATGACTTATCATTTGCCCTTGTATTCATTAACTCACAGGCGTTAAAGACATTGTCATGCAGCCTTGCCTTATTCTTAGATGGATTCGGAACCGATTATAGCCTAACCATGAGCGCGATGGCGATAGCTGTCATTCCTACGATTGTAGTATATCTTCTGCTACAGGATCAGATTATGAAGGGTATGGTGGCGGGATCAACACACTCAGCTACAATTAGCTAGTTGGATGTAGGTTTACGCATGGTGTGACTGGATGTTATTCCTGTAAACGTGCAGGCTCTTCCATCCGAAGTAATTGAACTAATGGAGATGCTTGTCTGCAATGATGCAGGCAGGCATCCTTTTCGTTGTGTGACCTGTATGTTCGCAACTTGTTGAGGTGTATATCGTACAGCGTATCGTCTTAGGAATACTCGGACACCTATATGAGCCACCATTCCATTTTTCTAACGGAACTCATCGACACTATTCTATAAAAATACACCAAAATGAAGTTGTAACGGAAATACACGCCTTTATATGTAAATAAATAGACCGATATCAGAGGGAAGAGTCAGATAAGGTCGCCCATTTCCGTTAAAATTCCAGAAGTGACATTTCAGGTAGAATAAGGCCTGCCACTTCCGTTAGAGTAGAATACATCCGCCGTTCGACCCCACCGTCCTTTAAAGTAGACCCTCTTTCTATGTTGTATGGCTACCCAAAGTGCCTGCAAGTATTGTGCTATAGGTTGAATAATTGCTCATACGTATTGATTATTGACTGTGTGAATAATTACCTCTTTATGGAGATCCTATACTGAAAAATTTATTAAATAGTCCAATTGCTGAGATTTTGTCCGATTCAGTAAATTTTGTAGTGCATACACTGACAAATACAAAGTTCTTACAGGTTGTAACATTTTCGATAAATAAACCTCCAAGTAAGTTAATACCAAAGTTGACTATATGAACGTATTCGCAAAAAAATTAACTTTTGAAAAAGAACAGGGGGGTGGAAAACATGAACAGTCATACCGATTTGGAAGATGATAAAATGATAAGGCTGAAAAAATTGATTGTAGAAACCCCAGTTGAAATTGATTTAACGGATCGTATTATGGAACGTTATGAAAAGGAGAATATGAAAATGCTAACCGATACTCATCAGCGAAAGGGTTGGCGCAGGGCAATGATAGCTACGGCAGCAGCTATTATTATTTTTACTGTCGTAACAGCTACTGGATTTATTTCACCGACGATGGCAGCATCTATTAAACGGATTCCAGGGATGGATAGTATATTTCAATTGGCTGGTGATCTTGGATTAAAAGCTGCAGATGAAAACGGGCTCTTTACCGTTCCTAATGCAAGCGATACTCATGATGGCTTGACAATACAGGCAACGGCCGTATCGTTCGATGGTACTCGTGTATCGATCGGAATTGAACGTGATGTTTCAGATAATCTTTCGTCTGAGGAAACCCTAATAGAATCAATTAAAGATGTGAATCTATCTATTAAAGGGGAGTCTTCCACACTCTATTCGACTACAAGCGGAGGTAATCGTACTGGGGTTGTTATGGATCCAAGTCCGGATGCCAATTCATTGATTCTGGGATTTTCAGATCTGAGAAATCAAGGAGGGGAGACATTTCCACAGAAATTTGAAATCTCTTTGAATTTAGAAGTCTCGGGAATTCAAGAACCATTTCAATTGAATATTCCAGTAGAAATGAACACTCAGAACAATGTAGTGCTTATCCCTTCCATAAATCGTAAATATGAGGAGATAAATTTAAAGCTTGAGAAAATTGAATTTACACCAATAACAACTAACATCACTACACGGATAGAATTGCACGAAGATATGAAAATTTCATCGTTGTACCCTCGAAATTCAATTGGATACCATTTATTTAATGAACAAGGAGAACAAGTGCATATAACTGGCGGGCAAGGATCAAGTGCAATGAACGGTAATATTTTAATAGAAGATACTCAATTCGAACCTTTTGAATCTATTCCAAAATCAATAACTTTAAAACCGTTTCATTATGTTTACAAAGATTACCCTGCAAATGTAAACGAAATAGGCGAAGATGGACATATAAAAGTAGAGTATATTCCCGAGTTGGAGATGACCTTGCCAGTAACTTCTGAATAAAGGAACACGCGCACGAGAACCGATAGAAGTGGAAAAGGCATTACTTTGAGAACGGTGTGCCTTTGAATGTGCAACCGCGATGGTTGCTAGGATAGGAACTCACATGTACATTCGGGGAAAGCGCAAGAGGTGAGGATTCGTCCCACCTACTAGTTAGATTGGAAGTTTGTTTAGACTAAGAGCTAAATTGCTGTGAAAGTGCAGGTGTTCGCATACCAGTGCATCACACCTTAGTTTGGTTCATGCTGTACGAGGTGTGCGGGATAGAATATTCACTCCAAACGTAGGAATAGGCTACCCACCCCGGTAGCCTATTCCTACATGAATTGAGATGACACCTATCCACCGAAGAAGATATGAATACATTTACGAACTACCTAACCCTCGACGTAAAGAGAAGAGGTCTTGTAGCTCATCGGTCGATAGCTCCGTAATCCAACCTTCCGAGCTTGAGATCACGTTATCGCTAAGCTGCTGCTTGTTCTCTAGCATCTCATCAATACGTTCCTCTAATGTGCCAAGGGAGATGAACTTGTGCACCTGTACGTCCTTGGTCTGTCCTATTCGGAAGGCACGGTCTGTGGCCTGATTCTCTACAGCCGGATTCCACCAGCGGTCGAAGTGAAACACATGGTTGGCTGCGGTTAGATTAAGACCCACACCACCTGCTTTAATCGAAAGAATGAAGACAGATGGTTGCTCCTCCGGCGGCAGTGTATGTGATTGGAACTGATCAATCATGACATCACGTGCCGACTTGGACGTGCTTCCGTTCAAGTAAAGTACAGGTTCTTGTAGCTCATGTTGGAGAACTCGCTTCAGCATTTGTCCCATACCAATATATTGCGTAAATATGAGACAACGCTCTCCCTCTTCTCGTAACTCCCTCACCATAGCTAGAAGCCGTTCCAGCTTAGCAGAGCGATGAATCAATGTTTCAATCTCCACGGTTTCGTTATCATCGTTCTTTGCCACGGGTATGGCTTCCTTCGTTAAGAGTATCGGATGGTCACATAGTTGCTTAAGCTGTGTAAGTGCACCCAAAATAGCTCCCTTGCGTTCGATACCTTCAAGCTTTTGCATGCGCTGCATGAGCTCACTAACCGTCGTGTCATAAAGTGCACCCTGCTCGGCAGTAAGATGAATATAGGTCTTCATCTCATTCTTATCAGGTAGATCTAGCTGAATAGCCGGATCCTTTTTCTTCCGACGAAGCATAAAGGGCTTAACGAGCCGCTGTAAATCCATTGTTCGCTGTTCATTATGATCTTTCTCAATCGCGTTAATAAAGCGGTTGTTGAATGCTCGGGCGTTACCTAAGTAACCTGGATTGATGAAGTCATATAAGGACCAAAGTTCGGAGAGTCGATTCTCAATTGGCGTACCCGTAAGTACGACTCGGTGTCTAGCCGGGAAGCTACGAACGGCCATGGATTGTTTGGTTTGAGCATTCTTAATATTCTGAGCTTCATCCAAACAGATCGATGTCCATGTGAATTCTTTTAGCAACTCCTGATCCAATGTGGCTGTGGCATAGGAGGTTAAGACGATATCCGCTTGGGCCACTTCATCCATAAAGGCATCGCCGCTACTACGTTTGCCCCCATAATGAAGCATAATGTTTAAGGATGGTCCGAAGCGGGATAATTCCTTTTGCCAATTACCAAGCACAGAAGTTGGACAGATCAGAAGGGAAGGGAATGCGGAATCTGCTTCCACTGACGTCTCCTTTATGTGTAATAAGTAGGCTATAAATTGTACTGTTTTACCTAGACCCATATCATCCGCAAGACACGCACCAAGCCCAAATCGTCTCAAGAAGGTAAGCCAAGCATAGCCATCCTGCTGATATGAACGTAATTCCGCTTGCAACCCACTTGGAACTGCAAGCGTTGGCCACTGCGTTTGCCCTCTAAGCTGGCTCATGATCTTCATCAGATGTTCATTGAGCTCAACCTCCATTTGGACCCGTGCGGACACTTCATGTTGTTCTGACGTACCATCTGCCGCTTCATCTTCGTTACCGAGCAGATGCAATTGCAATACGTCTTGAAAAGATAACCCTTGCGAGCTATCCATACTTCGCATCGCTTGGCGGATTTGTGCCAGTAGGGCTGGATCAAGCGAGATCCATTGTCCCCTGAAGCGAACCAACCGTTCGTTGCGAGCCAGTAATAGCGAGAACTCTTCTTCGGTGAGTTGTGAATCTCCAATCGCGATTCGCCAGTCGAAGTTTACGATAGAATCAAGACCGAATAGAGAGCCACCCGATCTCCCTTCATCCGTACGAACCTTAGCACGTAACTTCGGCTTCTTTCGACTCGCTTCTTCCCACCAAGCAGGGAGTAGCACTTGCCATCCGGCTTCAAGCAACGTATCGCTGTCTAACGTTAGAAATTGCCAAGCAGCATCATCGGTTAACGACTGGCTTAACACATCGGAGTTACTGTCGCTGAATCGTTCCTTTGAGAGGCAGGCCCGTAATCTTTCGAGCCAACTAGCAGACCGTTCACTGATGTATGATGACCATGCCGTTGGCCATGAGCCAGAGGCGTATCCATCCTGTGCAAGACGAATAGGGGTCAGTGCGATGGGATCAAGCTTATCTTGCAGAACAAGTTGAAGACGCCAACCTAATTCCTCTTCATCAGGCTCTAGCAATTGAAGAATAGGACGGAATGGGGCTATATCGGCCTTCCAGCCCATAGCAATGAGCCAACTTTGTTCATCTAAGCCAGTAGCTGTTGCCCCTACACTCGTAAATAACAACGGGAATTCTCTTCGTAGGTCGGATGCGGTGGCTTCTGTTCCGTAATAGCGTTGAGACACGGATGCTGAGAATGCTGCGTGTAGTCCCTCTACCGTAGCGTAATCTTCTCCAAGCTGTTGCAAGATAGCCTGACCTTTCTCATGTAATACCTCAAGATCCCAAATCCACTGTAACTTGCCTGATTGAAAGGCTTGATAACTAGGAATGTATTTCTTCTCTTCAATAGAAGTTGATAATAAGGGAATAAGTTCGATCCATATCGCAACCTCTTCACTCCATACCCACTCGATATGATGAAGAAGCTTCTGTTGCGAGAAGAATGGGATGACCTGCTCCGAGGGAAGGACAACGAGTTCGACATCTTGAACGGTTTGAATTTCTAATGCTGTTCCATAAAAAGACGGCTCATGCCATGCGAAAAGGCGATGTTTCAGATACATACCCGATAAGTAGTTAAAGGTGTTCGTCGTTCCGTAGATTAACGCATCTCCATAAGCACTTAAGGTGATGTGAAGTGTGATATTTTCAGTATATTGGCTCATGATATTAGCTTTCCTCTCCGAAGCTCCTCTTGGAGTGCGCGCAGTCGGCTATTTCGATTAGCCAATGATGTGATGAACAAGTCCCAGCGATCTTCTTGCTTGGTCTTTTTGTATAGCTTGGATAGCCGTTTCAATAACTTCACAGCTTGTTTATAGCTCGCACGATTCTTCTGCTGGATATATTGTTCTACAGCTTGATGATAGAAGGGAAGCAGCAACTCTGGTGCATTCTTCTCGATCGGTTGGAAAACGGTGACACGGAATTCGAATGGGTCTCTACCAATGCTCAACTGATAGTCCATCCATTGCTCCCATTTACCATATGACATCAACTTCTCTTCATACATATGTTTCGTGTGAGGCAACATGCCAATCAGCGCTGACCACATATCTTGCTCGGATTCCGGAAGATATTGAAGGGTAGATTCCCAACAGATCCAATAATAACTTAGGTTATTGTTGCGATAGTTACTAAGGAGTGGACTAAGCTCAACTAACCAATCTCTCATGCGAGACCAATCTTCTCTTTTTGATAATAGCGTTAGGAACGGATACACATGCTCGGGATGGATATTAAAGATCTTGTCTACCTGTCGTAATAGATCCCATGCTTGTTCGTCTTGCGATAGGTAGAATTGCATCCAAATCTGGGATAGCATCCACGGTAGCTTCGAGAGCCTCGAACCAAGATCTTGCTGGGCAGCATTTAATTGTTGTAGTTCTTCTAGATACATCTGATGATCAACCAGATTAGGATGAAGCCAATGTAGCCACAGTTGTGTGTAAATATCGTAGTAATAATGAAGATTCTGAGGTTCTGTCAACATCTGCAGACGCAACAACGTTAAGGTATCTTGAACAACATGCTGGTGTTCTGATTCTTCCTCCAGAACTAGCTCGTGGGACAGAATCTCACCTATGGCAGCTTGCATATCATCGGCAGCCATCTGTGTATGTAATCCCATATAAAAGTTAGCATTGTTCCCCTGTTGTAATGAGGGTGTAACAAGCTTATTGAGTACAAAAAGATGAGCATGGAGCTTATAAAGTAGGTTCATCCTAGGTGATAGTGAAGGTTTCAAGTCGAGTATAGATTCCAAAGCACTTCGTGCATACGGCGTGTTTGGAATCCTCATCCCTTGGGGACCAATGACTTGTTGAAATAGATCGTGCCACTCGGAAATAGGTAGCGTAGGAATTCGTTCTATTCGATCCTTCAATTGGGAAGAGACCTCTGGTCTGTGAGCGGAATTGTCCGTTCCCGAACGAATGGACGCAGTCTTAGAAGTAGGCTTCACAACTTGCTTGAACATTGCCGTTGAATGGGCATTGACAAGCGTATGAACAGACCGTTCATGTAGATTGGCGTACGCTAGCAGAACGGCTATCATATGTTTACAATTGGACGGTACCGGACAACTACAATGATTGCTAGTGAAGGAATCAAGGTTAATATGAACGCTGTATTCCTCATTACCTTTAACAACAGCCTGAATATGATCAGCATCAGACATCGTGAAGTGATGGACACGTCCTTGTTTATAGTATTGGAATCCACGCTTAATCGTGAGGTCATTGAATTGTTCTGCAACATAGTGTATGAGTTGGTGCCATTGTATATCGTCTAAGGTATAGGTTGATTTCATGATCGTTTATTCTCCCAACAGTCGGAATTGATAAATGTAGATATTATCTATCATATCACTTTTGGGGACAACAGCGTTCGGAAGAATGATCCGCCTTCGAAGTGACGAGACGCCCACTACTTATCTATTCTATGGATAATCCGTACATATTCACGAGACCCAAAGGGCATATTGATATGTACAGGTTCATTGAAATTAACCGAACGGATATGATATTGATCGTGAGTAGTAGGTAGAACGAAAGTTCTAAGTGGTTTCTCATTAATGAGATCATTCACCTTCCATCCAACGGCTAGCATAAGAAACAAGATGAAGAATGAGCAAGTTATTTTTCGTTTCAGCATGGGGTTCACTCCTTTACATGATTGAATGATCCCCATTTCATGATTGGTTTATACTTGTATAATAAATGGCTGCTATCTTTACAACCTCCCCACGAAACGATATAATTCTAAGTAATCGTATATTTGTTTGAATCGGAGGAGCCTGCCAACAGCGGGCTCTTTTTGTGCTTTTTTAGAACGAAAAGAAGATGGGGGGGATTGAAATGACAACGAAGATTAGCCAAGAAAGTGTCATGGTGTGTGTTCATTATGGTCCGCACGGACAGCGTTTAATTCAAAGAGGGAGTCAGTTAGCGCAATTACTAGATGCCCCATTTAGAGTTCTTAATGTCGATATGTCAGATGAGCATGAGTATAACTCAGAGAAAGAGCAGTATATTGACGTGTGGGAGAAACTTACGAAGCAATCAGGTGGGGAATTTTTGCGAATTAAGCCTGAAGGAAAGAAGACTACGGATGTCATTGTAGATACAGCTCGAGAACATAACGTTACACAAATCATTATAGGGCAATCCGGTCAGACCTTCTGGCAGGAGATTACCCGAGGTAACTTTGTCAATGACTTGGTAGAGTTACTGGGACCAATTGATTTACATATTGTATCTGTCCAACGTTATCCTGATCTACTGGAGGAGACGCACGAAGCGGGAGTGAATGCCTACTTGGTGAATAATGGCGATGTATATGAACTGGTATATGAACTAAGTGATGATGCGGTTGAGTCATCTGCGCTTCCGGGTATCTTCTTTCGTGAACTTCACACGGATTTCAATAACGGTTTGTTTAAGACGGTGTGGAAAGGTGAATTACAATACCTAAGAATTATCCAAAGTGAATGGCGTTATCCTGTTAGATAAAGTACAAGTGTAAACGAATAATAAGTCTATATTGGAGGTCTCTTTGTGTTGCACGCAACAATTCTGGTGCCATTTATTCTGGCCGTTATCATTCCGCTAACGAAGCGGTTTCCTCGAATCCATACGGGCTGGTTCGTTCTACCATTCCCTGCGCTATTGTTCCTGTATTTTCTTATGAAGATTCCAGTTGTGCGTACTGGTGAATACATGATGGCTACCGTATCTTGGATGCCATCCTTAGGTATCAACATCTCGCTGATTCTTGATGGGCTTAGTCTGTTATTTGCTCTCTTAATCACAGGTATGGGCGCTTTAGTTATTTTATATTCGATCTATTATTTGAAAAAAAAGACCGAGTCGATTCGCCACTTTTATATCTATTTAATGATGTTTATGGGGGCCATGCTTGGTGTCGTATTATCAGATAACTTGATGGTGTTGTATGGTTTCTGGGAATTAACAAGTATTTCTTCCTTTCTATTGATTGCCTTTTGGCATCGACGGGAGAAATCACGTTACGGGGCGCTTAAGTCGATGCTCATTACGGTCTTTGGTGGTCTGGCCATGTTCGCAGGATTCAATCTCCTGTATGTCATGACAGGAACATTTAGTATCCGTGAGATGATTGGGCAGGTCGATGTCATGACGACACATTCGTTATTTCTTCCAGCCATGTTATTAATCTTGTTAGGGGCATTCACGAAATCGGCGCAATTCCCATTTCATATTTGGCTGCCTGATGCGATGGAAGCACCAACACCGGTTAGTGCTTATCTTCATTCAGCTACTATGGTTAAGGCTGGACTATATCTGGTTGCAAGGGTTAGTCCTATCTTTGCAGGTCAAGCCGAGTGGTTCTGGATTGTCTCACTGACAGGTCTTATAACCTTAATCTATGGTTCATTTAATGCGATTAAACAGACAGATCTCAAAGCGATGTTGGCTTACTCAACGATTAGCCAACTGGGTATGATCATGTCTTTGTTGGGTCTGGGTTCCGCAGCGGCCTTCTTTCCAGGTACAGAGGCATCACTCTTTTATACGTTGGCAACAACGGCTGCCATGTTCCACTTAATTAATCACGCCATATTTAAAGGTTCACTCTTTATGGTCGTAGGCATTGTGGATCATGAGACGAATACCCGAGATATTCGTAAGCTCGGTGGGTTAATGTCACTGATGCCAATCACGTTCACGATTGCTATTATTGGTACGTTCTCCATGGCGGGTCTGCCCCCGTTCAATGGATTTCTAAGTAAAGAGATGTTCTTTACGGCCATGTTGAATATACGAAATTTGGATGTATTTAATATACAATCAGGGATGATCATCTTTGCAGTCGTAGCTTGGATTGCCAGTGTATTCACCTTTGTCTATAGCATGATTCTTGTGATGAAGACATTTACGGGCAAGCTTCAAGTAGATAAGTTAGACAAGACACCCCACGAAGCATCGATCGGATTACTTATTTCTCCCGTTATTCTCGGGTCTTTAGCGGTGGTATTTGGCATATTCCCAAATATCTTGTCGTATTCGCTGATTGAACCAGCGATGGCATCCATACATCATGGACTGCTAGCGACAGGTGATACCTTCCAGGTGCATATTCAAATGTGGCATGGATGGACACCAGAAATCTTCATGACCCTAGGTGTGATTGTCGTAGGTATTCTCCTATTTAGAGTATACAAACGCTTCGCAATCATGGATCGTCAATGGGGAAGTCGGGTGTCACTCAATCGCCTCTATGACGGATCGCTTCGATTATTGGAACGTGGATCGAACCAATTGACTAAGCGCTATATGACGGGTTCGGTTCGTCATTATTTACTGTATATCTTCGGCTTCCTCATTGTTGCACTATTAAGCACGATGCTCTTGTCCGATGGCATACAATTCAGAATGGATCAGTATGCCCCAGTATCTTTCTATGAGATGATGGTGATTTTCGTTCTACTTTTGGCGGCGATTGCGGTACCTTTTGCGAAGTCTCGGATCGTAGCTATACTGCTCACAGGTGCTGTGGGGTATATGGTGACGTTGTTATTCGTGATCTTCCGTGCACCGGATCTAGCTCTGACACAGATGATTATAGAGACCGTATCGGTAACGTTATTCCTCTTGTGCTTCAAGTTCCTTCCAGAGCTTAAGAAGTCTATAGTTACTTTACGCTTCAAATCAACAAATCTAATCATTTCAATGGGTGTAGGCATAACCATGACGTTGATTGCACTTGCGGCATTTGGAAGTAGTCCGTTTGCTTCGATCTCCGAATTCTTTGTGGACAATAGTTATGCCCTAGCAGGCGGGAACAATGTGGTTAACGTCATTCTCGTTGATTTCAGAGGATTTGATACGTTATTTGAGATTATGGTTCTTGGCATTGCATCGCTAGCGATCTATGGATTGATACAATTAAGAATGGAGCCAGCAGAGAAGATAGATAGGGTGAAATCTTCGTCTAAAGTAATACTGCAGGGCAAGAGTAATGATGTCATTCTACGGACAGTATCCAAAGTGATTATCTTGATTATCATTACCTTCTCTTTATATTTGTTCTTCGCTGGACATAGTAATCCCGGCGGTGGATTTATCGGTGGGCTGATGACTTCGGCCGCGCTTATTCTAATGGCGATTGCCTTTGGAATGGACATTATACGTGCCATTCTTCCAGTCAATTATCGCATCGTAACTGCAGTTGGACTGAGTATAGCTATTCTTACAGCCGTTGGTTCTTTCGCATTCGGTGTTCCTTTTCTAAGTCATGCATTTGGCCACTTCCATCTTCCGATCATGGGCGATACGGAACTAGCAACGGCTGTTCTGTTCGATCTTGGTGTCTACCTAGCCGTCGTTGGCGTGACCATGAATATTATACTTACCATAGGGGGGGATGAATAAGATGGAATTGATCATGTCTGTCGCCGTTGGCATATTATTTGCCATTGGAATTTACCTAATTCTCTCCAAGGGCCTACTGCGTATTATCTTGGGTACGGGCTTGCTCACGCATGGTGTTCACCTGTTACTCCTAACCATGGCCGGATTGAAAAGAGGGGATGCTCCCATATTGAATGGACAATCCGAAGCTTATGTCGACCCCCTACCTCAAGCATTGATTCTAACATCCATCGTGATTAGCTTTGGTGTAACGGCATTCTTCTTCGTGCTTGCTTACCGAGCATACAAGACGTTGGGTACGGACGATATAGATAGCATTAAGGGGGATGACCAATGAGTAATTTACCTGTATTGCCGATACTAATACCCCTAAGTACGGCTGTTATTCTCATGTTTCTACGAAATCATGTGGGTACGCAACGATTCATTAGTGTGATTAGTGCCATATTGAATGTGCTTGTCAGTATCATCTTAGTCAATCGTATTCATCACGATGGTATCCAGACATTGAATATGGGTGGATGGATGCCGCCATATGGTATCGTCTTTGTGGCAGATATGTTTGCTGCTTTACTCGTTCTTGCAGCTACGATCGTAAGTTTTGCTATACTACTGTATTCCTTCCGTAGTATAGGAGTGGAGCGGGAGAGAACCTATTATTACGTCTTCTTTCATTTTCTACTGGTAGGTGTATATGGCTCTTTCTTCACAGGAGATATCTTCAATCTATTCGTTTTTTTTGAGGTCATGCTTATGTCCTCTTACGCATTGATTTCACTCGGTGGAACTAAGCTACAGCTACGAGAAACGGTCAAATATTTATTGATTAACATTGTTTCTTCTACGATGTTCGTGGCGGCAGTGGCTTATCTATATGCCGCTGTTGGAACGGTGAATATGGCTCAATTGTCTACGCGAGTAGCGGAGGTAGGCCAAGGCGGTATACTCAATGTCATTGCGATCATGTTCCTTATCGTTTTCTCATTGAAATCGGGATTGCTCTTATTCTTCTGGCTACCTGGGTCATACGGTGCACCACCATTTGCAGTTCGAGCGTTATTCGGATCATTACTAACCAAAGTAGGAATATACGCTATATTCAGAATGTTCACATTAATCTTTTATCACGACCCAGGGTTAACGCATTCATGGATTGCCTGGATGGCTGCAGCTACCATGATTCTTGGGGGAATTGGGGCAGTGGCCTATAATGACATTCCTCGTATTCTGAATTACAACGTGATTGTTAGCGTAGGATTTATAGTGTTTGGCTTAGCGGCGTCGACGGGGGATTCTCTGAACGGTGCGGTATTCTATCTATTACACGATATACTTGCCAAGGGATTAATGTTTATTCTCGGGGGAATGATCATTACCATTGCGGGTACCGACCAATTGAAGGAAATGGGTGGACTTATCAAACGTTATCCCCTCATTGGCTGGATGTTCTTTACGTTGGCGTTGACCCTTGTGGGCATACCTCCCCTCAGTGGGTTTGCTGGAAAGGTATTGCTAATCCGGGGTGGTCTGGATGCAGGAATGCTAACGTTGTCCTTGGTCGGACTAGCTTCAAGTTTCCTTGTTCTATATTCTTTGATCAAAGTATTTAGAATGGCATTCTGGGGCGATGAGAAAGAACAGATAGATCGGCAACCCATTCATCTAAAAGGCATGACTAGTATTGCTGTAGGATTGCTAGTTGTCGTTATATTTATGGGAATTGGTGCGGAAACAGTCTATTCTTATGTATCGCAAGCTGGCGATGTATTGGCAAATCCAAAGCTTTATATCGAAGCTGTAATGGGGAGTAGATAAATATGGCATTTCAAATTTTATTGAATCTGATGATCTCATTCCTTTGGATGTTCCTAAATAATGATTGGTCTGTATCTCGTTTTATTATCGGATTCCTATTAGGTATCGTAGTGCTGTTAGTGCTGAGACGTTTCTTTAGGGAGCGAATATACGTACAACGGGTGTGGTCGATTATTAAGCTGTTAGCTATATTCATGCGAGAGTTGATCTTATCTAGTCTGATGGTGATGAGAACTATTCTGCGCCCTAAGTTAAATATTACGCCAGGAATATTCGCGTATACGACAGCACTTGAATCCGATTGGGAAATTACGATATTATCTTCTCTGATCTGTCTGACTCCAGGAACACTGACACTAGAGGTATCTTCAGACGGACAGACACTATATATTCATGCCATGGATATTAAGGATGTAGAAGAGGTCTCAGAACAGATCAGGTGTACGTTTGAACGAGCCATTATGGAGGTGACACGCTCATGATTCAGGCCTTATTAATAACGAGTCTAGTGATTCTGTCTTTAGCGGTAGTAGCTTGTTTCTATCGGTTGTTCAAAGGACCATCACCTTCTGACCGGATCGCTGCATTGGATACGATAGGAATTAACGTGCTGGCCATCATCGCCGTACTGTCCTTGTTACTGCATACACAGGCTTTTATGGATATTATTCTATTAATCGGTATTCTGACGTTTATTGGGACAACCGCATTGGCTAGATATATTGAAAGAGGTGTTGTCATTGAACACGGAGATGTTTAGTATGATCGGTGAGTTATTGATTGTAATATTGATATTAATAGGAGCATTATTCTGCGGACTAAGTGCTGTGGGCATTGTCCGAATGCCCGACTTCTATTTACGATCACACGCTGCAACGAAGAGTGCCACGCTCGGTATTCTCTGTGTGCTCGTCGGCACGTTTCTCTACTTTATGTTCTTTCTTCATGTCGTGAGCATCAAGCTATTGTTAGGTATTGCATTCGTATTTATTACCTCGCCTGTTGCGGGTCATTTGAATGGGAGAGCAGCTTACCGCACGGGTGTTCCTCAGTGGGATGGAAGCGTAGAAGATGATTTGAAGATTGCATTCGAACAAGAACGAGTAGAAGACCAACGAGGTTGAACTCGTTGATCACTCATGAAAGGCCATTTGCAGAATCTTCGTTAAATCGTTGAAGACTTTCCTTATCTAGAATAGTAATTTGACGTTGGCCTACCAAGCGAATCCATCCTTGTTCTTGGAAATAGGACAGTTTACGGCTCAAAGACTCTTGGGTCGTTCCAATCATAATCGCAAGATCCTTCTTACTGATGGGTAGAATAAGAGTTTGAATTGAAGGCGGATCCATATGATCCGTTTTTTGTTCTTCAAGCATCTCCAATAGGATATGTGCTAAGCGTTGCTCAACATCGTAGAGTATGAGTTGTTCAAGCTTATCTTCGGCGGTTTCAATGCGCTCGGTATATTTCTCAAGGAATTTAATTGCAATCTGAGGAGAACGCAACATAAGATCTTTTATAACTGTGCCTTGTATCTGACAGATCACCGTAGGCTCTAGTGCTTCCGCGGTACTATTCAATATCGTATGGCTGAATAGAGATAATTCGCCCGTGAACTCGCCTTGACGAAGAATACGTACAATTTGTTCTTTACCGGCAGATGAGAATCGAGAAATCTTGACGCTACCCTGATGTACAATCCAAAGATTAGCTGACGAATGACCAGGGGAGAATATATTCTCCCCTTTTTTATATTTCTTGCTAATGGATGTATTCATCACTTCGGCTTTCTCTTGCGCTGATAGATCATCTAGAATAGGCACGTTGTTGATACATAGCGAAGATTGATTATTCATTTGATGGTTGCACTCCATGTTGAGTCCCCCTAATCTGTGTTGAAGAGATGGGTGTGTTGGCGGTGATCCCTTTGAACCGTGTTAGACGAATAGCGTTGATAATCACCAACAATACACTAAGTTCATGCACGAGCATTCCGGAAGCCATGAATACACTTCTTGTTAATACGCCTAGTAATAGAATTATAACGATGGCTACCGCGAAGTAAATATTCTGCTTCATATTGCTTATTGTAGCACGGCTAATTTCTAAGGCATATGTTAGCTTGGCTAGACGGTCTGACATGAGAACAACATCTGCCGTTTCAATAGCGACATCCGTTCCTGATCCTCCCATAGCGATACCTACATCTGCGATTGCAAGTGCAGGAGCATCGTTCACTCCATCACCAACCATAGCTACGACATACTTCTCTTGAAGTTCTTTTAATTTCATCACTTTATCCTCTGGAAGTAGTTCGGCATAATACATATCGATTCCAAGCTCACGACAGACAGCTGCGGCTGTGCGTTCATTATCACCGGTTAGCATCACGATGGTTTGAACGCCAGACTTCTTCAATTGATCGACAAGATTATACGCATCGGATCGCAACACATCTGCAATAGAGATGAGCCCTAGAATGCCTTCGTGATTAGCAACATACACTACAGTCTGTGCTTTATCTTCTTCTTGAATAACATATTGTGTTACTTCCTGATCGTATGAAATGTCATAGTCTGACATGAGTTTACGATTACCGATAACCAGTTCCGTCCCGTCAACAACAGCACGTACGCCTTTACCAGCTATAGCTTCGAATTGTTCGGCAGGTGTAATGACAGATCCGAATCGGATATTGGCTTCGTTTATGATTGCTTTGGCTAAATGGTGTTCTGAGGCGTATTCTGCACGGGCTACCAATTGAAGAAGATCGTTCTCATTCATATGAAAGGCACGAATCTGATTGACTTGTGGTTTGCCAACGGTGAGTGTACCTGTTTTGTCAAAAGCAACCACTTCGATCTTAGAAGCCTTCTCTATTGTCTCGCCACCTTTAAATAGAATCCCATTCTTCGCAGCGTTGCCGATTCCGGCTACAATGGAGACCGGGGCGGAGATGACCATAGCCCCTGGACAAGCAATGACTAGCAAGGTCAGGGTCAACTCAATATCTCTTGTAAGGATGTATACGATAATGGCTAATATAAAAATACCAGGCGTATAGTATCTTGCGAATTTTTCGATAAACTTCTGCGTAGGTGCCTTGGACTCTTGCGCTTCTTCCACCATATTGAGAATGCGAGCAAATGTCGTATCTTCCCCTACCTTATCTGCGATGATCTCCAAATAGCCATGTTCAATAACCGTTCCGCTGAACACGGTATTGTCTTTCTCCATGCTAACCGGAACCGATTCACCCGTAATAGCAGCTTGGTTAACCGTTGCCTTCCCTTTGAGAATAGTACCATCTACTGGAATATTCTCGCCGGGACGTACAAGCACAACTTCGCCTTGGATCACTTCATCAGGCGACACTTTAACTTCAATCCCATCACGCATGACAGAGGCCATTGTAGGAGTCAAATCAATCAAGGCTTGTAAAGAAGAGCGCGTCTTCTCGATCGTTCTAGCTTCGAGATAGGAACCGCAGATGAACAGGAAGGTAACTGCTGCCGCTTCCCAGAACTCCTGTATTAGGATTGCACCGACGACGGCGACCGTGACAAGTGCCTCGATCCCTAATATGCGAAAACGTATAGCTTGCAGAGCATTCTTCATGATGGGATAACCAGCGATCATCGCGGCTGTAATCATTAGACTATCCGAGACAATATCCGGGAGTCTCCAAGCTTTCAATAGAAAAGATACAACGATGAGCAATCCTGACATAATAACAATCTGTCCCTTTCTTTTTCTAGACATCTATATTCCTCCTTATTTTGTATTCAGAATCTGAAATCCTAGCTTAGTGACGATCTTAGAGATCGCTTCTGATGCAATAACACTCGTATCGTACTGCACTTTGACCTTGCTGGATGTGAATAGAACCTTTACTTCGTGGATACCTTCCTGGTTACCTAATGCCTTCTCTATCTTCTTAATGCAACTTGGGCATGTGAGTTGTTCTAATTGCAAAGTCATTGTTTTCATTGTAATTCCTCCTTGTAGGTTATCTTCTTGCTTGTTCTCAGTATAAGGTGGAACACAATATATTAAATTGATCTAAATCAATTATGGAGAATGATATATGTCTTCTATGATTGTTTCTGTGAAGGACTACCCGTCTTGGAGGGAGCTCTCACGAAAATGATGGGTAAACGCGTCAGCGTGCGAGAAGTGAAATGCAATGTTCATGGGGATGAATATTGTAAGTATGATGTGAGATACTAAGAGAAGTATCTAAAATATATCTTAATGTATGATGTAAAATTTGCGATGTATAGTCGGTATGTAACCGACAATACATCGTTTTCTTCTTTTCAATAGAATAATTAAAATGATAGGGTTATTGTAACTCCGAGTATTCCGATATATAATCGACAAACAGAATAAATATAGACATGGAGGAAATGAAAATGCATAAAAGATTATCTGGATTGATTGCTTTAATGGTACTAACGTTAGTGATTAGTGCATGCTCTGGTGGAAATAATACGACATCTGGTGGTCAAGAACCAGCAGGATCTCAAGAACCAACTACAAATAGTGAGCCGAAAGATGGCGGTAATCTGATTATCGGAGTCGCAGCTGATCCGGTCATCCTAAATCCACTATACGCTGGTGATCGCGTAAGTCTAACGATTGATCAATCGCTATATGCGCCATTGTTTCAAGTGAATAACGGTGTGGAGACATTCTATCTGGCAGATAGTCTAACCCTTTCGGAAGATAATCTAACTTATACGTTGAAGTTGAAGGATGGATTAACTTGGCATGATGGAGAGAAGCTGACGGCAGATGATGTTGTGTTCACAATCGACAGTATCTTGGATGAGAAGCAGAACAGCTTTCTAAGATCGAACCTATTGATTCATGATCAACCCGTTAAAGCGGTTAAGGTCGATGAGCAGACGGTAGAATTCCATCTTCCACAAGTCAGCCCTGCATTTGAAGCTACCTTAGTGCAGATCTTCCCAATTCCCAAACATATCTTTGAGAATGAAGCGAATATGGAGAAGAGTACGAAGAACGCTGAACCGGTTGGATCCGGACCTTTCAAATTCAAAGAATACAAAACAGGTGAATACTTAACACTCGAGAGATTTGATCAATATTTTGGTGGCAAGCCTCATTTGGATTCAGTTACTTATCGGATTGCAAAAGATACAAATGCTGCTAATCTTGCTCTACAGAGCGGAGAGATTCACGTTAAATATTTAGATCCGCAAGATGTCGGAACGATCGAAGCTACGAACAACTTCGAGATTCTCCCTTATAGTGAAGGACGCCTATCCTATTTGTTATTCAACGCGAACAGTGACACAGGAGCTCTAGCTAAAAAGGAAGTTCGTCAGGCCCTTTCCTTAGCACTAAGCCGTGATGAACTGATCCAAACGGCATACACCTCTAGTGAATTTGCAGATCCAGCGAAGTCATTCTTAACGCCAGATGCCCTATACTTTACGAATGAAGTAGCATCTTTCGATAATGACGTGGATAAAGCTAAAGAACTGCTACAATCGGCGGGAATTACTAATCTGAAGCTTAGATTTATTGTTCAAAGTGGTAATAAGACGCAGGAAGCTATCTCGCTGTATGTACAACAAAAGCTGAAGGCGATTGGTGTTGATGTTGAACTTCAGAACATGGATTCTACAGCGTTTGTACAGAAGTTAATTGATCTGAATACGACAGACTATGAACTAGCCGTTACAGGTTATATTATGGGATATGACCCCGATGCTTACCGCATCTTGTATTCTTCAGATGGTAATTCCAACTACTCTCATTATGAGAATAAAGAAGTGGATAAACTACTTAATGAAGGAGCCGGTGAAGGGGATGCCACGAAGCGGGGCGCTATTTATGAGAAAGCCCAACAATTAGTGGCAGAAGATGCTCCTATCTATCCGATAGCTTACACGAAGACTATCGTAGCAATATCCAAAGGTTACGGTGGCATTGAAGAAGCAGTATTGAAGCCGGTCGTTATTTTTGAAGACTTATCCAAAATTTATCTTAAATAAGTACTGCAAAGAAATAAGCTGGTTCGCTCAGCTTATTTCTTTGCTACTAATGAGCTAGGAGAACATCTACATGAGACAACTCATCCTTCGAAGATTGTTGCAAACCATACCGATGCTATTTTTTGTATCGGTTGTATGCTTTACGATGGTCAAGTTGGCACCAGGGGACCCGGTGCTTTCCTTTGTTACACCGAATATGCACGCAGAAGATATTGAGCGTATTCGCCATAACCTCGGACTGGACAAGCCAGCATACATTCAATATTTCATATGGATCAAAGAAGTGGTGCAGGGAAATTTCGGTTATTCCCTTGTGAATCACCAACCTGTACTGAAACAGATCTTGGAGCGGTTACCCGCAACGGCAGGGTTAATGGGGAGCGCCATTGGTCTTGCGGTTATACTCGCGATTCCATTGGGCCTTCTTGCTGGAGCCAATCGGAACCGTTGGATTGATAAATCGGTCAATTTCATCGCTTATGTTGGGATTTCAGTCCCCTTATTCTGGTTAGCTATCATTCTTATGTACTTATTCGCTATTAAGTTACAGGTGCTACCTAGCATGGGGATGCGCACCATTGGTGTGCAATCCGCAACAGATGTCATAAGGCACGGTATTCTGCCTTGTAGCGTTCTAGCGTTTAGCTTTCTAGCTAGCTATGTTAGATACATTCGCTCCAGCACGATTGGGCAATTCAAAGAAGATTATGTCCAGATACAATATGCGTTTGGATCCAATAAGACAACGATACTGTTCCGCCATGTATTAAAGCATGTGCTGTTACCTGTCATCACACTACTAGGTATGTCTATGGGTGAGTTGGTAGCGGGTGCCATCGTGACAGAGACGGTATTCTCATGGCCGGGTATAGGATCTTTAGGAATGACAGCAGTTCGGGGAATGGACTACCCGGTCATTATGGGCATTACCTTATTCTCTTCCTTAATGCTTATCGTAGGCAATCTGGCGGCGGATATTCTATACAACATTGTCGATCCACGAATCAAACTAACGAGGTGACCCCATGAATAGAAGTAAGTGGAAAAGTGTTGGAAGTGAGCTATTTACGAATAAAGTGGGGGTCGCTGCCCTCATGATTCTAATCGTGTTCTCACTAGCAGCTATATTTGCCTTTTTATCGGGTTATGATCCCAATGCACTGGATATTACCCAACGTCTTACGTCACCCGGAGCAGACCATTGGTTCGGAACCGATGATTACGGTCGTGATTATTTCACTAGAGCCTTGTATGGCGGTCGTGTTTCTCTGTTAGTAGGATTCGCTTCTATGATTATAGCAACCGGTATCGGTGTGGCGGTTGGTGTGATTAGTGGTTACTTCGGTGGCTGGATAGATAACCTATTAATGCGAATGCTCGATATTGTAATGTCGATTCCTTCTTTCCTCATTCTATTGCTACTTAGCGTGTATTTGAAGCCGAAAGTTGGTAACATTATCATTATTATAGCCTTGCTTATGTGGATGAGTATCGCTCGGGTAATCCGAGCTGAGACGATGGCCATCAAGGAGCGGGAGTATGTGTTATATGCGAAAGCTTCCGGGCAAAGTGCCTACGGAATTATTATCAAACATATTGTTCCGGGATTATTGCCCGTGATCATTGTTGGGGCAACGAATAACATTGCATCTGGGATTATGATGGAGTCCTCTCTAAGTTTCCTTGGATTTGGAGTCCAACCTCCGAATGCGACTTGGGGTAGTATGTTGAACAATGCGCAGGGCTACATTGCTCAGGCGCCTTATTTAGCACTATTCCCAGGATTATTGATTCTACTTACTGTCCTTAGTTTTAATGTATTGGGTGATATTTTACGAATTGGCTTTGAACCGAAGTTGATCAAGAGATAGGAGTGTGAAGACATGATGACGGAACGACTACTGACTATCGATGATTTGAAGGTTTCATTCTATACGCAGGGTGGAGAGAATCAGGCGGTCCGTGGTGTCAGCTTTCACATTGATGCTGGCGAAACGATTGGGATTGTTGGTGAATCCGGCAGTGGTAAGAGTGTTACAGCCAAAGCCATTATGTCGTTAATTACACCACCGGGTGAAATTATCGGAGGAGACATCCAATTTCGAGGTCAGAACCTTAGAAATTTATCCGAGAAGCAGTGGAGAAAGATACGTGGCAATCAGATCGCGATGGTCTTTCAGGACCCTATGACTTCACTGAACCCAGTGAAGAGAATTGGCCAACAACTAACCGAAGTGATCCGCCGACATAGAGGATTAAATAAGCAACAAGCTCTTGTCGAAGCAGCAAGCATGTTACAACAGGTCGGAATTCATAATCCCGAACAGCGATTACAGCAATATCCACATGAATTCAGTGGGGGCATGCGCCAGCGGGTAATGATCGCTATGGCTCTGTCTTGTGAGCCGGAACTGTTAATCGCTGATGAGCCCACGACAGCACTCGATGTAACGATACAGGCGCAGATTCTAGATCTTTTCAAAGAGTTAAAAGAGAACACGCATACGGCAGTAGCACTGATTACACATGATTTGGGTGTGGTTGCACAGGTGTGTACCCGTGTGATTGTGATGTATGGCGGGTTAATCATGGAAGAAGGTACGGTGGAAGATATATTCTATCGTGCACAGCATCCATATACGAAGGGTTTGCTTCGTTCTATCCCCAAACGAGATGGACAATCACGCGAACGACTTATTCCCATAGAAGGCACACCGCCCGATCTGTTAAATCCACCCCCGGGTTGTCCCTTTATGGAACGCTGTCCCCATGCCTTCGCACAATGCGTTGAACATCCACCGCATTTCGAATTATCTCCTAGTCATCGCTCAGCATGCTGGCTAGCGGACACTTTGCAAGATGAGCAGACTGTGGATGGGGATGTAAGGGGGAGATCTAATGAGTGAGAGTAAGATTCTAGTTGATGTTAGAAACCTTAAGAGACACTTTTCTAAAGGGAAGGACATTTGGGGCCGTGACACAGAGGTGAATAAAGCTGTAGATGGAGTTAGTTTCCAGATCCATAAGGGAGAGACATTCGGATTAGTAGGGGAATCTGGAAGTGGTAAGTCCACCGTAGGACGCTGCCTTCTACGATTATATGATTACACGGATGGCGAAGTATCCTTTGATGGACAGCCACTAAGTAAGCTTGGGGAGAAGCAGTTGAAGCCGTTTCGTAGACGGATTCAGTCGATATTTCAAGACCCCTATTCATCGTTGAATCCAAGTCTTACTGTACTCGATTTGATTAGTGAACCTATGAAGATTCATGGATTATACCAAGGTGAAGAACGTAAAGAGGCAGTCGCTATGTTGCTTGAAAGGGTAGGGTTGAAGCGGGAGCATCTCTATCGATTCCCCCATGAATTCAGTGGAGGGCAGCGTCAACGTATTTCAATCGCTAGAGCGCTATCGGTAAGACCGGAATTCGTTGTGTGCGACGAGCCAATCTCGGCCCTAGACGTATCTGTTCAAGCGCAGGTCGTGAACATGCTTGAAGATTTGCAGTCGGAGTTCGGGCTAACCTATCTGTTCATTGCTCATGACTTATCGATGGTGCGCCATATTTCAGATCGGATTGGTGTCATGTACAGTGGGCATCTTGTAGAAGTTGCTCCAAGTGATGAGTTGTATGAACATCCCGGTCATCCATATACGAAGGTATTACTTTCTTCGATTCTCGAGCCTGATCCACATGCGGTTAGCGAAAGGATTGTCATGAAGGGTGAAGGTGCGATTGCCGGCTTCAAGTCTGGCGGATGTCAATTCCGTTCGCGCTGTCCATATGCCCAAGAGCAATGCGAGGCGGATGACCCAGATCTGCGGGAAGTCAGTCCGGGACATTTTATCGCCTGCCACTTTGCAGAGTCTATACTCGCTAATGGCGATGAATAGATAGATACCGACACCATACAATATACACAACAAAGAAGGAGGGTTAGTTATGACAGATGTCTTACATCGTGTGAAGTTATCCCAATGGCATGCGTTATTACTAGAGTCCTTACGGGCTTTGAACTGGTCGGATGAAGAGTTGCTAAGAAGAGTGTCGGAAGGTGACTTGCCAATTGACAAGAGTGAATTCGAATTTGATTACACGCAACTGACAACATTCAATCTTGAACAGCCAGAGGAATTCAAGCAGGCCGTACAGGATGGTTATCAGATTAAATATAATACCATTCGTGGTATCCGTAGCTGGATTGTTATTGCCCTAGGTAAGGAAGCTACACTTGAATTAGAAGAGGGTAAGGAAGCTGTCATGGTGGCACTAACGGCAGCCGAGAAGAATCGGTTGGAATCCGTCCTATCCTTGGGGTGGGAGATTCATACGGAACACCTAGCAACAGAGGCTGGCAACGAAGAGTATCGAATTGAGCCTATTCGCAGATAAAGGGAGTCTATGTTAACTAGATGATTGGTAATGTAATTTAGGTAGGTTTATGAACAAGACAGGCTTAACGCATAGCTGGCATCGATACTCTGATATGCTCCCATCATTATAGTAGTAGAAGGTTTTGTTATTTCTACTGTCTACTATGATAGGAGCAGTTCATTCCATCGACGTCAGCTTGTTTCTTTGTCCTAATAGTTGCATAAATGGTGCTTATTATGATTGGAAGTGGTGATGGGAGAGAAATAGTTGCTCAAAAGACAGTTAAAAGTGGATGTATAGTGAAAAGGGGCAGTTATACAGTATTTAGATACACAATATGCAACTAAACATCACTTCCGAGAAGACTAGCTGAATGTAGATACACAATATGCAACTATTCAATCGAGACATGCCAATGGAGACATGCCAATCGAGACGCAATCACAATTAAACTTCTCGTCCCTTCTCACCTAGTTGCAGTTGACCGGTTGAATATCTGTTATCATTAGAACTAAGATAATGTTCTATCATCAGGAGGATATAACCAATGGATGTTGAGTTGACCCCGAACCTCATTAAGCAATGGTGTGGAAAGACCTCCTTTGATAAAGGAGCAGCCTACGTTAGAGCTAATAAAGTTACATTTACATATACGGATTTGGAAGAGGGATCCTACACAGCAATCGTTCAAGGTAAAAGCCGTGAACAGGTAACGATAAGAACGGATATGCATGGTGAAGTCAATGCAGCGTGTACGTGTCCCACATTATCTTCATATGATCTCTACTGCCAACATATTGCGGCGGTACTACAGAAGGTCCATGAATTACAGCAAACTCAGCAGAACGCTATCCAATATTCTACGAGTGATAAGAATCAACTGGCTAGCTCCATATTGGAACTATTTACAGATAAAGCTCGCCGTTCTACCCGTGTTCGGAACTATTTAGATGCAAGAACACCTCTTCAAATGGAGTTCACTTGTAGACCCATCGCTACAAGAATTAACAAGTTCATGTTCGGGATTGATATGAAGGTTGGAATAAATCGATTGTTTGTTGTGAAGAACATTAGACGGTTTCTAGGAGCTATTGAACGGGGCGAACCTTATACGTTCTCTAAGCATTTCACCTACGACCCATCCCTTCACAGTTTCACTACAGAGAATGATGAAGTGATTCAACAACTACTTCTTGTGAATATCCATGAGGGTATGCATGATCAATCTTCTATTTATAGTAATCGAAGCATCACGATTCCACCAATCTATTGGGATAAGTTATTGCAACGACTAGAGATGGCGCCTAAAGTGAGACTCGTACAAGGGGATCAAATCGTAGAGGGGATCCATATATCAGAGGAAGGCCCTTCGCTTCAATTCGAGTTCAATCACTCTACATCAGAAGGGTATTACTTAGATATAAATGGGTTCGATGATATAACGATTATGGAGTCTTATGGTGTCATCGTATGCCAGAGTAGACTTGTGAAGTTATCCGTTCATGATTGTAATCGTCTTATGGAGCTAAAATTGATGATGGAGAAATCGAATGAACCGTATATCCGGATACCACTGGAGCAACTCGATCCATACATGGACAAGGTTATCCCGGGCTTGATGAAGCTTGGGCATGTACATATTGCAAAGGTTGTCTCTGAACGAATGGTACGAACGCCTCTCAAGGCTAAATTGTATTTGGACCGTGTGAAAGATCGCTTACTGGCAGGATTGGAGTTTGAATATGGGAGAATCATTATTGATCCCTTAAATGAAGAGAATCGTGAGCAGCAAGGCGATCAATGGATACTAGTACGAGATGGTGAGCAGGAGAGACGCATTCTTGATCTTATGGAACAAAGCGCCTTTACTAGGGCAGAAAGAGGATACTTCTTAGCCGATGAGAATGCGGAGTATCACTTCTTATACCATATTGTCCCGCAACTCGAGAAGTTGCTACAGGTATATGCCACGACTGCTGTGAAAGCGAGAATCCACCCAGGTCTAAACGCTCCGAAGATTGTTGTAGATATGGATTCCAGACATGATTGGTTAGAATTTAAATTCGATATCGATGGAATCCCGGAGGATGAAATACGTGATCTTGTGAAATCGTTAGAAGAGAAGCGAAGATATTACCGGTTGCGAAATGGTGCCTTAGCTCCTTTAGAAGGTGAGAAGTTTCAGAAAATGCTACATTTCATGAATGAAATGGGCATAGGTACGGGGAAGATGGTAGGTTCTGAGATTCGAGTACCGGTTGTAAGTGGACTACAAGTAATGGACTATCAGGACAAAGGTGCTACTGTGAGTATGGGCAAGTCATTCCGAAGACTTCTTGAGAATATGCGTAACCCCGATCTACTCGACTTTCCCATTCCACAATCGCTGAGTGGTGTGCTTCGAGACTATCAGCAATATGGGTATCAATGGATGAAGACGTTGGCTCACTATCGTTTTGGTGGGATATTAGCCGATGATATGGGGCTTGGTAAGACATTGCAGGGTATTGCATTTATTGTCTCGGTATTACCTGAGATTAGGAAGCGAAATACGCCAGCACTTATTATTGCACCAGCCTCACTGATCTACAATTGGAGGAATGAACTGAAGAAGTTCGCTCCAATGCTGGTCACAACCATCATTGATGGTACGCATGGGCAACGAAGTCGAGTATTAGAAGACTTATCTGGATTAGATGTGATTATCACCTCGTATCCGCTGCTTCGTAGAGATGTGGGAGAGTATATCGAGACGACTTTCCATACGCTCATTTTGGATGAAGCGCAGACTTTCAAGAATCATAATACGCAGACCGCGAAGGCTGTGAAAAGGATCAAAGCAAGGCATCGTTTTGCCCTAACGGGTACACCTGTGGAGAATTCAATTGAAGAATTATGGTCGATCTTTGACGTTGTATTCCCTGAGTTATTCTCGAATAAGAAGACGTTTGCTAATCTAACTCGAGGTGCCATAGCTAAGCGAATTCGTCCCTTCATTCTACGACGTCTTAAGAGTGATGTGTTGAAGGAACTACCTGATAAGATCGAGACGGTACACATATCGAATTTACTGCCCGATCAGAAGAAGCTCTATGTAGCTTACTTGGCTGAATTGAAGCATGAGACCGTGAAGCATCTTAAAGAGAATAGCTTCCAGAAGAATAGAATTAAGATTCTAGCAGGGCTAACCAGACTTCGTCAGATCTGCTGTCATCCTGCTCTGTTCGTGCCAGATTATAAAGGTAGTTCAGCTAAATTCGAACAACTTCTGGAGACGATTGAAGAATGTCGTTATGCGGGCAAAAGAGTATTGATCTTCTCCCAATTTACCGAAATGCTTGGCTTGATTAGACGGGAACTTCATAAACAGGATGTATCCTTTATGTATTTGGACGGCAAAACGCCTGTCTCTGAGCGTGTAGATTTGTGCAATCGATTCAATGAAGGAGAAGAAGATGTATTCCTTATTTCATTAAAGGCTGGGGGAACGGGGCTGAATCTAACCGGTGCAGATACCGTTATCCTTTATGATCTATGGTGGAATCCTGCTGTGGAAGAACAGGCAACGGATCGTGCCCATCGTATGGGTCAGACCAATGTTGTGCAAGTCATTCGACTGGTGACACAAGGAACCGTGGAAGAGAAGATGTACGAGCTTCAGCAGAAAAAGAAAGACCTCATTGATGAAGTCATTCAGCCAGGTGAGCAGTCATTGTCTACATTCTCGGAGCAAGAAATCCGGGATATATTAATGATATAGTGGTAGATGGATAGATCGATGCGACCGTTCATATCGAATTCAACTCCTTCGTCCTCCAATAATGATCTCTGAAGAAAGTTCGATTCATCGTCTTGAATTGATATTTCTCCCTTGGCATTGATTACCCTGTGCCAAGGAAGGTTATATTTATCGCTCATAGAGTGAAGGATCCGCACAACCTGTCTAGCACCGCGCGGACTCCCTGCAAAGGTAGCCACTCCACCGAATGTCATCACCTTTCCCCTAGGAATATCTCGAATGATTTCAATAACTTGTTGCGTAAAAGGTTGCATATGGGACAACTCCCTTTCTATTTGCTCGATGTGTTATTGGAACACCGTACGCATGGCATCGGCGACATAGGATTCATCACTAAGCTTACTTTGAACGAGTTGTTTCCATGTGTGCTCGTCTGTAAGTGTAGATAAGTCCACGTTATACCACTGTGCAACAGCACTTCGCGTAACAGAATAAGAATCCTCCATGAAGATAAAATGAATTTCATCAAGGTTGTCGATTAAAGAGAACGCAGCACTAGCATTATAGATTAGGGATTTTTCAAGATGCCCTTTATCAATAGCTAATATATTCTCTTTGAAATGCACTTCGAAGGTGAATGTATCAGGAAACTGCTGAAATGTCCTGTCAATGTTAGCTAAGGGTAATGATCCCATCAGATGTATGTTATTTGTAGCATTACCCATGTATTTATTACGATATTTCAATATGGATGTCACATCATGTGTGAGCGGGTCTTGCTGATCCTGTGCATATTGTTCTTCATTCTTAGCTAATCGGGGGTTGATAACCCCATAGACGAGAACAGAAATGATGATACCAAGGAGTAACAAACCGACAATAATGAAATTTCTATTTTTCATAAACGTCACCTACTTCGTATTTATACATAAGCGTAATGGCCTTGTTGAATAGTAAGGGGATGATGATGGAGAACAGGGGCAACAGAAAAGGAATAATAATGACTGCAAACTGATAAGGACCATTGATGTGTATTGACCTCATAAACCAAATATGGCTTCCGAATCGAAGTGCAACGTTAGTCATGAATGTTGCAATCATGAACAGACCCCACACGGTCCAAGCTATTCGTCTGTATCGTTGGAAATATTCTATTGAAAGAGTAGTAACTTTATTCATCCATGGAGCGTTCTTATTACTATGTAACAGTAAGAACACGACCCCACATAGAATGACAAGCACCATCATAGATAAGTTGAAAAGGGTTGTTGTACCTATGATGCCTAGGGGAATCGTAAGTATCCATCCAATTAGGATGTATATCAAGGCAATTTGTACTAGCTCTAACTGAAGTCTATGCACATAGACTTGCGGGTTGCTATCAATAAGTCCATCGATGGAATCCATATGGTCGATAGCTATGGTTATGGCTTGATCTTCTAGCATACCATTAGCGATGAGATCCGATACTTTAGCTTCAAGATTGGATGTAATCTCGTATTTCAGTTCATTTGTTTGTTTATTATCTTTGTATTTAGAGAATAAATAATCAACGTGCTGATGTAACCGTATCATTAGACATCCTCCTTCTTTTCTATAAGTTGGTCAATTAAAGGCTTTGCAATCCGCCAAGCAGCAATATTGGCTGCATACGTGTCGAGACCTGACGGTGTTACCGAGTAATATTTACGTCTACCACCTTGACTCTCATCACCCCAATAAGAAGAGATGAATTGTTGTGTTTCTAGTCTCTTTAGACTGCTGTATAGCGAGGGTTCCTTCAATTCATAATATCCCTGACTATCGTTCGCTATTGTTTTTATGATTTCGTATCCATAGTTATCGCCCTCACTTAGAACACGAAGTATGATGGTATCTACATGTCCACGGATTAATTCCGAACTAATCGTGCTACGGGTCACAGTTCTCACCTCTGAACTACAATTTAACGCATATTACTATGCGTGTCAATGTAGTTGGCAAAAGTGACATGTCTATGTAAGTATATGTAATCCACTTTTATAAAAATGTAGAGAAAAAGTAAGTTTGGGAGTACAATGAGGGATACAATATCATCATTTTTATTATTTTATTAGGTTTTTGTACCTATTACTTTAGATTCATACTCAGTGTCTTGTGAGAACGATATTAAAAAGGGTGAGACGATGATTTGGGAATCGAAGCAACGATGTTTGCAAATAGGCATTAATCCGATACTAGCCCCAGTGTTTCACACATGCTTCACAGACGTGGAGTTAGAAGATCAATTATATAAGTACAAGGATGTTATGGGTATCATCCTCTTATTTATCGATAGACTCTTATCCTCTATGGCTGATCATGAAGTTGTGCTATTTATTACGGATAACAACGGATACATATTGACGATAAAAGGTAACCTGTCCTTCCTGCATAAGGTGAGATCGCTAGGCATTACAGAAGGGGTACGATTTAGTGAAGACACAGGCACAAATTCGATTGATTTATGTCTTCAATACGAACGACCTATTGCGATAGTTGGCGAAGACCATTTTCATAGGATGTTGAAAAGTTCTGCTTGTTATTCAGTACCTATGTATGGGGAGGATCAACAGATGATAGGAACGTTGTCGTTAATGACGGAGGAAAAGCATGCACATCCACAACTTCTTCATGTGTTAAGTACGATTACCGATGCTGTGAAGCATGAGATGATGTTGCGCCATGAGAATAATCAATTGAATATATTAAATCAAGCATTGCTTGGTAATCAATTATACGGAATTGTCATAACTGATTCTTCTGGCAATATCCTAGAGATCAACGAGAAGTGTATTAAAATATTAGATCTCAACACAAGTGAACGAAGTGAGCTGATGAATTCTTCCGTGACTCGTATATCGGCTATAGGGAAGTATTTCCGTCTCATGTTCGATGAACAGACGGCCTGTACGGGTATAGAATTATGTCTACAAGTACAGGATTCACAACATCACTATATATTAGATGTCATCCCGGTGTTTGATGATACACAAACGTTAATTCGTGTGGTGGGAAGTCTTCAGGATATTACAGAAATGAAAAAGACAGAGGAAATGTTACGCAATATAGAGAAGTTAATCTTTGCAGGTGAACTTGCGGTAAGTATTGCACATGAGATCAGAAATCCGCTCGCAACGGTGAAGGGATTACTTGAGTTGTCGCGCACGGATGCAATACATCATTATGATCTGATCATGTCTGAGCTGAATCGAATGGATTTAATCACTAGGGATTTCATGATTTTAGGCAAGCCCCAAGCAACACAATTTAATCAAGATTATTGTCATACGATTATTCAAGAAGTATTAAGAACCTTCCATATCCAAGCTGAACTGAATCAAATCTCAATTGAATATGATATGATTCAAGACAAGAAAGTCCATTGCGATAGGAACCAATTGAAACAGGTCTTTCTGAATATTCTAAGCAATGCGAAGGATGCCTTACCACAAGGTGGTATTATTCAAATTGCGTTAGAGGTCCAAGGTGCTTTTCAAAGGGTGCGAATCAGTGACAATGGCGTCGGAATGTCTGATGATGTGTTGAAGAAGGTAGGCGAGCCATTCTATACTACCAAAGAGGATGGCAATGGACTCGGGATGACCATCGTACATAAAATACTCGCGTCACATGGGGGTCACTTAAATCTAACAAGTGATGTAGGTCTTGGAACTACGATTGATATTTATATCCCAATTGAAGCAAAAGATGCTCTATGATGGATTGATCTACATTATCCTTAGAGCGCATTGAAGTCTGATTAAGAAAGGATGAAGATCATGGCACAGCAGAAATATTATGTCGTGTGGGTTGGATATAAGCCAGGGATCTATACGAAGTGGTCTGAATGCCAGGCGCAAGTGACCAAATTCAAAGATGCTAAATTCAAATCATATGATTCTAAAATAGAAGCAGAACGAGCATACCAAGAAGGCTGGAAGCTACATTGGGGTAAGAAACAAGCTACGGGAAATACTTCATCTAGCGTGAATAAAGGGAGTAGAGCATCAACTTCTAGCACAACAATAGAAGAGATTGATTATCATAGCATTTCCGTGGATGTTGGAACGAGAGGTAATCCCGGTCCTATTGAGTACAGAGGTGTTGATACACAGACGGGAGAAGTTATATTTGCACAGGGACCTATACCCAATGGTACGAATAATCTTGGCGAATTCTTAGCGATCGTCCATTCCTTAGCTTACTTGAAGCAGGAGGAAAGTAAGAAGACGGTCTATAGTGACTCTAGAACAGCTCTGAAATGGGTAAGAGAGAAACAAGTGGCAACAACCTTGAAAAGAGATGACTCCACGAAGGAAGTGTGGGAATTAGTAGACAGGGCGTTACACTGGCTACACACGCATGATTACGATAATAAGGTTTGTAAATGGGAAACAAAGGAGTGGGGCGAGATCAAGGCTGATTATGGACGAAAATAGTCTAATTGTATAAGAAAGGTACTGCCAACATTACGGCAGTACCTTTTATGTGAGACGTCATTTATGAAATACCATATACACTATGTGTAATCACATCTCGCACTTCTGATTTCTGTTGTTCATATTGATCTAATGTAAGACTACCCTGCGCATATCTTTCATCTATGAACGTTGTTAATTCCGCAACCTGCAAGTTAATCACTCTGTTAATATCGACATCATTCGTCTGAGCTAGATCAGCTAGTGTACTGCCATCATATAGTTCATTATATAATTCTTCATCTGAAGATAGCTTAAGAATATCGATTAAGTCTTCTTTGATTGGAGCTATTGTAGGAAAAGATAACATAAGTGGACTTGCACTTGCTTGACTATTCCAAGAAGCTCCGCCGACGGTTATAGCAAATACTAAAGAGCCGACGATCATTATTTTCTTCATAATAACCTCTTTCCGAAACAAGTAGTGATTTCATTTGGTCTGATTATCATGTTAACGCTCCAATATGAGTAGCACCTTAAAGGCAGTTAAAAAGATTATAAACTCCAAATATTCATGCATTTAGCCATTCGATGTCTCGCTGGGTTCAATATGAATATTAACATGCGAAATTTGGTGTGTGTCGAGCATCCGATCTTCAACATCTTCACTTATGCCATGACTCTCGACGACATTTAAGTCACCATTCACCTCAATAGTAACATCAACTAATACATTGTTACCTAGCGTCCGTGCTTTGATATCTTTAATAGATTCGACACCTATTGTACCGGCAATCGTTTGTTTTATCTCATCAAGTTGTGTCTCATCAAATCCATCCGTTAAGGCGTGAGTAGCATCTCGAAAGATATTCCAAGCGGTCTTACATATAATGAGGCCTACAACGGTTGCAGCTAGAGGGTCTAACCAAGGTAATCCGAATTGTGAACCAATGATTCCTACAAATGCACCAATACTTACAAAAGCGTCAGAGCGGTTATCTTGTGCTGCTGCATGAATGGCATTGCTATTAATTCTCCGAGCAAGACGGATGTTGTATCTATATACCATGAACATCACAAGCGCACTGAACAATGCCGTCCACGCAGCGATCAGACTAGGTGTATGAATGCTGGGTTGGAAGAACTTCTGTACCGCTTGGAATAACACCTGAATTCCGACAATAATCATGATGAATGATGCTAATAATGCCGCAACGGTCTCCGCACGGAAATGCCCATACTTATGATCGTGGTCAGGTGGTCTGCGGGATATCTTCAGTCCGATAAGAACGGCGAATGAGGCTATAATGTCTGTTGTATTATTAAGTCCGTCAGCAAGTAATGCAGCGGATCCAGAAGCCAATCCAATTATTAATTTAAGTGCAGAAAGACATAAATAGGATATGATACTCACCCATGCGCCTTTCTCTCCTTCTTTAATTTCACTGTAAGCATCCAATGTCGTATACCTCCGAATTTTATGGTCTCTAGATCATACTGGATACGAGGTGTGTGGGTCTAGAGAAACAGTATTGCCCTTATGCTTAAAAATAGTACCTTAACAACTTATTTCGTAAGGGGAATCGGTGGATTTGTTTTTTGGAAAAATATGAAAATATTAGAAAAGACGACAAACATCCTTACATAGCACACAAGAATGAGTTCTCATGGTATAATGAATATATTAGTCTAGTGTAGATCGGCGATTGTTGAATAAGAAAGGTTGATGACATGAGATGCAGGAATTCAAAGATTGGAATCAAAAACTAAAGAAAACGTTTAACGCTACGAGCAATGAAGCGGTGCTAACCGTTACAGAAGCTGGGAATCGACTAGGCCTCACGAAAGATCAAATGAAAGTGTACGTGGAGAAGCACAAACTAAATAAGATCCCTATTATGAGAAGTACACATAGATATTTATTGCTTGAAAAGGAAATAGAAGCAATATTAGAGAAGGCTTAATAAACCTAGTCCTAAGTGCATAGTTATATTTAAAGACACCCGAGATGGTGTCTTTTTTCATTTTTGTGCAAATCAGGGAAACTTTTGGATGGTTGATTACGTCTTAGTCTCTAGGAACGAAATATTACTGTTGAAATCAGATTGAAGGAGGTTCAAAAGAATGAAGAAAGTCTTATCTATTCTTGTGTCATGTGTAGTGGTATTCACTGTAATGCTTCAAATGCAAGTACATGCAGCAGGGCCCATTGGTGTGTATATTAATGGCGTCAAGTTAAGCACCGATCAAGCACCCATCCTCGTAGATAATCGCGCATTATTACCATTGCGAGCCATTTTTGAGGCGCTTGATGCAACAGTGTATTGGAATCAAGACACCAAGGTTGTGACAGCCAAGAGAGATGGAGACACCATTATACTGAGATTAGGTTCCACAACAGCAACGATTAATAACACTACTGTATCTTTGGATGTACCCGCTCAGCTTGTTGCAGGAAGGGTGCTTGTACCTGTTCGATTCGTTAGTGAAGCACTCGGAGAGACGGTAGACTGGAACTCATCAGCTCAAAGAGTATCGATTACTACAACCGTTAAACTTCCCCCAGTAAGCTATATTCAGACCAAAGTGATTAATCAAATGGGAAATGGGAGTGACTTACAAGTTAATTTTCCTAAAGTCCTTGATGAATCTGCTGTGAGTCAATATCGTATCTATGTGGTCAAATCTTCGTTATCTTCATCTTTTAACCTTACAACAGCTTTGTTGAACACGAATTACACTTCAGTTCCTCTTCAAGGAAGAGACATCACCGTAACATTATCCGCTCAAGCTAAAGATACAAGTGGGGAATGGATTAAATCTAATCAATCTTATGTTGTATATGTACTGACAGAGGGTAAAGGGGCAACGCCTAGCGTACTTTCGAATTCCTCATCTACGGTTCATATTCTAGCAAGACCAGCGATGGAAGCTGTAACAGGTGTGCTCGCTAGCGATGTTGCTGATTATGGCGATGGTCGTGATATGCTCGTAAGCTTCAATAAAGTAACGAATGAGACTCAAATAGGTTCGTATCGGATCTTCATAGTCAAAGCGAATCAATCCAATGATTTTAATCTTGCTAAATCAAAGTCGATCCGCAGTTCTAACTACACATTAGTCGGCAAGAAAGGAACGAATATACATCAGCTTCTTACATCGGGTACAAAAGATACAGATGGGGCAGCTATTAAGAATGGCGTTCCTTATCGGATATTTGTGATGTCCGTGGGCACGGGCAGTTGGGCTGGGGACGATGCATTATCAGCTTCATCTGTGCTTAGTTTAGGATGGAATATGAGCGTTAGCCCAGCAACGAATCCAGTCATAAGTGATATCAATGATTATCAGGATGGTCGTGACTTCCTGATATCTTTTAAACGTGCTATTGAAGAATCTAATATAGGTCATTATCGAGTGATGGTTGTGAAGGGTGAGAACGCTGTTAATTTCAACCTAGCAAAGGCTAATGCTGTAGCTAGCGCAAACTATACGTATATTGCTAAGACGGGTAACCATATCAGTCAAGTGCTATCTTCCAATGCTAAAGACGTAGATGGTGCCAAGATTAAGAATGGCGTGAATTATCGCGTATTTATCTTGGCTGTAGGGAATGCAAATGATGCAGCCAGTAATATGCTATCTGGTGTCTCAAATGATATCGTCCTATCCAGTGTCGAAACGGTAGCCCCAGTAACGGGTATTACAAGGGTATGGGACGAAGATGAATCTACATGGACAGTTAGCTTCGATAAACCGGCGAATGATCAGCTTATTGACTTCTACGAAGTGATGATTACCACAAACCCTAAGTTATCTCTAGCAGATGCGAATAAATTCAGTGTGACTTCCGCAGTGTATCGTGTCATTTATAAGGGTGATATTCCAGGATTTATAATAAATAAGGATTCTAGAGACGTTACTGGAACGAAGCTCAAATCGGATGAAGACTATTATGTATATATACTGTCAAGAGCAATGGGAACGAATAATAATGCGCTATCCCTAGCTTCTAAAAGGATCACCATGGAAAGATAATGATCCATGGTTCTAACTGAAACATAATATAAGGAAGCCTAGGACTCGAGGTCCAAGGCTTCTTGCTCTCATTGGATGATAGAGATGGAATCTATCCAGGCCTTCGTTTACTTCTGTGCAGGGATCTGGCTTCCGGTATTCTTGATAATGTGGCTAATCTGTTCTTCGAGGGCTAGTACCTTCTGTTTGTGTGTGAACACGCTCTGTGCATGTGTATATAATGTTTCAAGGAATGATACGGTGTGACTTACACTATTATTATGTATGTATTTCTTTAAGGTGGATATCTCTGCAACCATCTTCTTCTGAGATGTGCTTGCTGCATTCTTGGCTACCTTAATATGTACTCGAAGTGGTGTAGTTGGATCGAGTAGTTCACGCAACTTCTTCTTAGTTGCTGTAGAAAGTCTCTTGGCTGTGGTGAATTGGCTTTCCTTGTTTCTGATATCTGTCCGGGCAAGTTGAACGGCTATCTTCATGCCTTCGGATTGGGAATGAAGAAGTTGATATAGGTCTTTATGGGTTAACTTCTTCGCGATAGCCTTTTGACGCTGAAGAGATTCGTACATACTGAATAATGGTGTATAACGGTCTCTTGCTTGCGTAAGTTGGTTCTGTAATGTTGTGATCTTATTGAAATCTAGCAATTGTATTTGTTTCTTTAATATAATAAGTGCTTCTTCGTTCTGATATTGGACAATTTTGATCTTATGATTCCACTCTTCTGCTTGCTGTTGGAGATTGAGAATATGGGCATAACGATTTCTCATCATAGAACCTGTAGACCCCTGAGCAGATGCTACCATGGTATCGAACTTAGACTGTGTGGTAGTTGTTAATTCCAGAGATCCAGCAGCTGCTGATACAGGTACACACATGCACAATAGTAGGGTGAAGAACAATACATGGACTCTTTTCATCATCATCATAATCATAACCTCCTGGATAATTGCACGCGAAAAAACACCTGTAAGTAGGGCGGTTAGCCTTACATTACAGGTGCTTCCTGTTGTGAGAGTTGATCACACGAACCAATTTCCATAAATATACATGGAAATCATAAAGGAGTCAATCTCTTTTAGATATTCAGTTGTCTAGTGATATTTGTATATAGTAAAGAGCATCATCAACGATATAATCAGTCACACGATATGTTAGAAATATAAAGATATGGTGGAGAACCTAATCTTTTTATTCCGTAGTGCCGATATTTAATATAACTACACAGATTGAAAAAGAGAACTGGAGGGAATTAAAATTGTATATTAGATTCAAAAGATCATTACTGATGTCATTAATTCTTATTATAAGCTTGGCGAGCGCAGGTACCACTTGGGCTGCTGCAACGGTGTCAATAATTAAACTTGAGATTTCCAAAAGCGAAGTATTCCTAGAAATCGGGTCAAAGGATACACTGACAGTAACCGCTTATTATGACGATAGCACGAAGAAGAACGTAGTTGTAACCGACTGGATTAATACGGATGATACCGTTGCAACCATTTCTAATGGTACTGTGACTGCTAAAAAGGAAGGTACCACTACGATGAAGGCCTCCTTCGGCGGAATACAATCTCATATCGTAGAAGTTCATGTGAGTAAGAAAGTTAAATCTTTAAGTAAAAATGTGCAAAGTCTCGACCTTCGTAAGGGTGATACTAAACAAGTTATATTAGAAGCAACTTACGTGGATTATATTGGTTCGGAAGTTGTTACAAATAAAGCAGATTGGTCTTCAAGCAACAATGAGGTTGCTACAGTCGTGAATGGTGCTGTGAAGGCTCAAGCTTCAGGCGTAGCTACCATAACAGCTACATATGGCAATCAGACCGTGACGTTAGAAGTGAACGTGGAAATTGTCAAAAGACTAGATCTAGATATAGATACATTGTCCTTATTGTTGAGTGATATCAAGACTGTTGTCTTGACAGCTACGTACCCAGATGGGACGCAGAGAAATGTGTCGGAAGATGCGAAGTGGACAACGAGCAACAAAGATGTGGCAGATGTCATTAATGGTAAGATTACTGCTTATGGTGCAGGAACAGCAACCATAACAGCAAGTTATGGTACAGAAACAGTAACCCTTGTGGTTGATGTGGATAAGACCCGCAAGTTGGTTGTGGACAAGCAGAATGTATATTTAAGTCTGATGGATAGTGGTACGAGTTCCCATCAATTAAAGCTAACAGCTGTATACCCTAACAGTGCAGATGTGGTTGTAACCGATCTAGCAACATGGACTAGTAGTAATCCATCGATCGTGTATGTTAACAAAGGTAACTTATTGGCTGAGGGTGTTGGTTCGGCTACGATCACAGGTAAATATGGTGATAAGAGTGTCACTGTGAAGGTTGATGTTGATGTTCCTCGTCATCTGGACCTTGAGGATCAAGTGGGAATGAGTCTCGGAGAAAGCAAAACGCTAACGTTGGATGCTTCTTATGCTGACAAGCCTAATAAGACCAATGTAGCTGACAAGGCCGAATGGACTTCAAGTGATGCAACTATTGTATATGTATTAAATGGTCAACTCACAGCTTATAAAAAAGGTGAAGTAACCATTACTGCAGCCTATGGAGGAATAACGGTAACAACGAAAGTTAGCGTAGATATTCCTATCTCTATATCGCTAGATGCGAAGACGATTGATATTAAGGAGGACAGTCCATATCAGGCTAGTCTGATCGCTGTGTTTGACAAAAAGGTCGTTGGTCATAAAGAAGATGCTAATCTAACAACTGAGGCTGAGTGGAGCTCGAGTGATGAGAAGATTGTTGAAGTGGATAGTGATGGACTGATTACAGGTCTAGCAACAGGCACAGCAACCGTTACAGCATTGTATGATAAGATCAAGTACACGATGAAGGTCAATGTTGGATTGGTTGAAGATCTTGAAGCAGATACGCATCTATTGGTATTAAGTTCTGGAGAGAGCAAGGATATCGTGCTTACAGCGAAGGATTCATCAGGTAATGCTGAAGTATTTACGCCAGCAGATGTCACTTGGAAATCAAGTAGCACATCCGTGGCTGCAGTCAAAAATGGTACAGTGACTGCTTATGCAAAAGGTAAAACAACCATTACTGCTGAGTACGGTGGTCAGAAAGTGACTGTTCTGGTAGAAGTAGATACCATTAAAAGTATTGAAGCATCGCACCAGTTCGTCTCATTGAAGACGGTAAATGCTGCGTCTAAAGAAAAACAACTTAAGGTGGTTGTTACATTTAATGATGGTTCAACAAAGGATGTAACCGATCTAGCTGAATGGAAGACAAGCAGTTACAAAATTGCAACAGTGAACAAAGGAAAGGTCATCGCAGCTGGATATGGTAAGACAAAGGTTACCGCTAATTATGCCGGTAAAACAATCAGTATTCCAGTAGAAGTGGATCAGTTGAAGTATTTACAGACAGATAAAGTTAGCCTGAAGATGTCTCCTGGACAACAGGTTAATGTAGTTGCAACAGCTACCTTCACTGACGGAAGCGATGATAATGTATCTAAGGAAGCGTTGTGGACTTCATCGAAGATCTTAGCGGTTAGCGTTAAAGATGGTGTCTTAAAGGCAAATGGTAAAGGCAAGGCAACGATCACTGTTAGTTACGGTGGTAAGAAGGCAAAGGTTGTTGTCGTTGTAGAATAATTATAAATAACAAAAGAGTGGGTTCTCTGTGAAGTTACAATACAGAGAACCTACTCTTTTGTGTAATAGAACATGTGTGAACACGCTTAAATAATAAGGAATTATTCCATAGTCTCCACTTCAAATACAGGAATCAATGTCAATTCTTCCTCCACATAGATCTCTACGTAGTTACGGAACGTCCCAATGACGGTAATAGGCCCATCTCTGAAGTTATAATTGCCAGTTAGTTTCACATAGCTATCTCCCATCGTTGCATATCCTTCGTTGTACCCCGATTGAATGACATTTGTAGTGAACTTCACCTTTTCATGCATGTATTGAATGAGATCCACGGCGTAAATCTCAATATAATCTTGTTGAATACCCATGAACGTATAACGATCTCCAGAACGTTCGTATATAGCTACATGGTCAGCACCTTCAAATGTATTAAGATTATCAACAAGAAGCTGTCCATTTGCCCCCACGATGTATTGATCTGCTTCGAATTGGAATAAGGTAACCACCGAATCCGTCTGCCACTCAATGGCTGTAAACAAGGCAGTTCTAGTTGAAGATTGGCCTTGAATCACACTTACAGCGAATTCCTTCGTACTAAGATCTTCGTCAATCAAGATGTGTTCCATATCCCCCTCATGCTGGAATTCACGATTAGATAGGACGTGAACACTGTTGTCCTTACTCAATCGTGCGAAATATAAGGTCTGTTGTTCATCCACCGCAAGAACATATGCAATAGCACCGAAACGCTTTGTTCCGCTAGTAATCGAAGTGAATACTTGCGTAGGGTCATGTTGCTGTAAGAAACGGATCGGCTCGTGGATATTCCACGCTAGCTCAGCTTGCTGTATTTCTTCGCTAGTATCCATATAATTCATGAGCCCTTCATACATCGTAAGGGCATCCTCGAATTGATTCTTGGACACATGCTGCTTAGCTTCCTTCATCCAATGATTGATTTGTTTCGTGATGTAAGATGCAACAGGTGATTTGAATGTGGAGGCTTCGATATATTGATTGTACTTCTTAGCATGTGTTGCAAAGATAGCATAGCTTCGATTGGAGATATCTTGCTCCAGGAATGTTCTCGCCAGCATATCAGATTGATCATTAATCCACGCTGCTTCAATGTCATGGGTCTTGTATAGGTTCAACATAGCTAATGACTCATCTAATAGCATATCGTATTGACCTGCTGCGGCAATCTGGGTCATTTTACGAAGATCATAGGTCTGGAATATGTCGTATAGTTGAGTCTTCTTCTGAGTGGTATCACCAAAGAAAGCAACAGGTAATGTCCATAACTTCCATTTGAAAGATTCATCTTCATACGCTTTACTATCGAGATTACGCTCCAGTTGTTGAGTGAACAGCGTCTTGAAATGTTGGAAATAGGTTATGAAATCATCAGAAAGACCATATTGATCAGAGAGCTTTACATAATAGGGGGCATACGGATTGCCCTCCTTCATATGGATACTTTTAAAAACTTCTAGTTGTGTATACACCTTCATAAGAGCCTCGAAGTATCCATCTGTCTTTGCGCGCATAGCTTCACGGTCGACTTGGCTAAGCGTTGTCCTTATCTCAGTGATTGGAGCCAGTTCATCGAGCCGCCTAGCGATATCCGATTCTTTATACTGTATAGCGTTGTTGTTGCGTGCTTTGTGGTACCATTCCTCAGCCCCGATGAGATCTTGCAGAGCATACAGTCGTTCCGCCTCCGTTACCATGGCCATCTTCTCTTGAATATAGTGGAATTTCACGCCAATCAGAATCATCATAACCACACAACAACTTATCAATAGGTTTCGCAGGGTTATCCCCCATATCTTCGTCATAGTCTTATAGCCTCTTTAATTGTATAGTTAATCCACAGCGTCCATCGCATATAACTCCGTTCGGATATTCGCTACTTCAATAGCCAAATCACCCCATGGATGATCGGGATATTGACGGATCAGTCGGTATAACCGTAAGAAGCGATCTTTCGAAAGCCTACGGGCATATCGTTGTATGAACTGGGGGTATGCGGCAACATACGTCTTCAATCGAACGGCTGCACCAACGACATGGGTTAGAATTTCTATCCCATTCTCCATTTCAAGTATATATGGCTCATAAGTGAGAATATACCGAATAGAGCGATGTTTAATTAATTCTCTTTTTAGGATAGCGATGTCACCGATATAGGCAGCTAGGTCACTATCGAAGGTACGGATAAGTAAAGGCTCAACCGTTAAATCCATATCTTTACGCAGGACAAAAGATTGAAGCAAGACTACCTGCTGCAGACGAATCTTATCATTGTGAACGAGGGTACTGATCTCCCGCAACATGACATAAGTCAGCACCTCGTCCTCCTTCATGACGGATACCGCTGTTTTGCGATTTCTTCTCAAACCTTCAATGATGTATTGTTGCTCTCGTTCAAATAATGAATCAAGCGCAAGAGCGACCTCGCCTTCAACCATCCTTCTTTGTACCACGAACAGGAAGCTAATGAATGCGATGGCAATACACGTACAGAGAATCATTTGTCCAAAGGTCTGACTGAAGAAAATTCCGATAAGCCCGATCAGAAGGGCAATGAGTTGTTGATTTCGCATGGTTCTTTTTACGCGGGATGTTGCATATTCGGTAACGGGTATAAGCTTATCTTTGCTGCAGATAGCACATTGTTCTTCCCACAGTGCGGTATATTGATGACAATGACTACAAATTCTTAACTTTTCATAAGCGTAACGCGTCTGTATATATGGACGGAAAGTAACAGCTCTCTTCTTAGTCACGAGGCTCCCCCTTAGGATTGATTAGTGAAATAAGATTGTGATCTATTTCATCGCAAGAAGGAATGTATTTGCGGTGCCTGTAGTAAATAACGGATTTAGTAACAACAAAAAGAATCAAAACAGTTAAACAAACGTATGTAATCATATTGGATTCCTTTCATATGTGTTTCTAATGCATTTCACCTATATTATTTGAAGTTTGATGGGTTTAATTATATCATAATGTCATGGTAATGATAGGAAGTACCTAACTGGAAGCATGCTTCACAAGTTGTAGCTAGCACAAGAGAAATTTCAGATGTCCAAATCATCTTAGGATAAAGGGGTATAACTATGTCTCGTACAAAGAAATGTTCAATTCGTATACTAATGGTTCTATCGCTATTACTGCTTCCCTTTTCTTTTCATATACAGGAAGTGACAGCCGCTTCGGGTTCATCTCATATTGATGCCATGCTCGTCGTGGATGCAAGTAACTCTATGAAGAAGAGTGATCCAGATAAAGTCGGCAACGAAGCGATGAAGATGTTTATTGATATGCTATCCGTGCAGGGCGATAAAGTCGGCATTATATCGTACACGGATAAAATACAGAGAGAAAAGGCATTGCTTGAGATTCAATCTGCTGCGGATAAGGAAGATCTAAAGGAGTTCATTGATCAATTAGATCGAGGTCCTTATACCGATGTAGCCGTAGGGATTAAGGAAGCCGTGAAAGTATTACAACAAGGGGCAGACCCGACGCATGAACCGATGATTGTTTTGTTAGCTGATGGGAATAATGACTTCGATAAAGCTAAAGGAAGAACAGAACAACAGTCTGCACAGGAGTTAGAACAAGCCATCGCCGATGCGAATAAGAATGGTATTCCCGTATATACCATTGGGCTTAATGCGGATGGTAAGTTGAACAAGGATGCATTAGCCGCTATATCTGAGAAGACGGACGGCAAGGCATTCTCCACAAATACGGCGGATGAACTGCCACAAATACTAAGTGAGATTTTCGCCAGTCATTTGAAGCTTAAGATTGTACCTGTGCAATCGATGACAGGTAACGGCAAGTATCAAGAAGTGATCATTAATGTACCTAATAATAATGTGTTAGAAGCGAATATTTCAATCATGTCCGCTCAACCGGTAGAAGTTAAATTAACGGACCCTTCTGGAGCAAGTAAGACGATTCCAGCCAAGGATATCCTCTATTCTAAGTCGCAGAGCTATTCCTTGTTGAAGTTACTAGCTCCTATGAATGGAGATTGGAAGCTTCAAGTGAAAGGTGTAGCCAAAGATAAGATCGATATTAATCTGGTCTTTAATTACGATATTGAGCTAGCCATGGACCCTCTTTCTACGAGTACCTACAAGAAGGGGGATAAGATCGACATTGTTTCTTATTTAACAAGTAATGGACAAAAGTTACAGAATAGTACACTTTATCAGAATATGAATGCTAAGCTAGTTGTTAAGGATATCGATAGCGGAGATACGGTAGACATCAAGATGACGAACACAGGTAAGCAATTCGAGGCAACCTATAAGGTAGCGGATCAGCATGACTATGAGATGATGGTTATTGCAGAAGATAAGAGCCTTTATCGCGAGACCCCTGCTGTGAAGATTACCGCGAAGCCCGGTGGAACCAGTTCAAGTAAACCAACCCCACCGTCAACATCGGTAGAGAAATCGGATGACAAGCCATTTCCAATCCTAAAAGTCGTAGGTGGCGCCATAGCACTCGCTGCCATTCTTGCAGCAGCGTACTTCATTCTAGCTGCGGTGAAGAAGGCGAACCGTGGATTTGTAGGACAGGTGGTCATTGAGATTCGGGATGAGAATACGGGGGAAAAGACATATCCACAGTATAAGAAGTTAAATGGATTTAAAGGGAAGGTTACGCTACATCAGTTGCTACAGCTAGCACCTGAGCTCAAGGAGACGGAGAAGATCCTCTTCGAACCTAGCAAGAATGACAAATTGCTATTGAAGAATCGTTCCACTGTGAACATTGAGAAGTCAGGTCGTGTGATGGATGCCACCCAAGGCTTAGAAGTGAAAAGCGGTGATCGAATCAGCCTGTCCTTACAGAGTGTAGATAAGACGATTATGATCGAGTATTTGGTGTAACTATCTACAGGCTTATAGTATAAATGCTACGATAACGGATTGTCCTTACGATCGCTGTTGCCCTCTGATTTCTTTATTTTATACCGCCTATAACGGTAGAAATCAGAGGGCAAAGCATAAGCTTACGAGGTGGTCTTCCTACGGAAGACCTGTAGGCGAACACTCACGTTTCTTCAAGACAATTCCGTTCTCTTCCGCACTAATACGTATTATAAATTCCATATATCGTTTCACTTTGAGAAATAAGAGGAATGCTTACGAAGTAAGCTTTACTTCGTAAAGCTTTTAGGAGGAAATACAATGAAGCCAGTCGTGAGAGAACATATTCAGCAATTGGATGTATCGTTAGGCGGAGGTATTGTCAGCGACAAGATTCGGGTAGATACCATTGACAATCCAATCCTTATTATTGGTCTTGGGGGAACAGGTATTGATGCTTTGCTACGATTGAAGTACCAAATTAATCGTAGATTTAAGTTGCCTGAAGATCCTACTTCAAAGAAGAAACGCGATAAACCAGATAATGTTGAGTTCCTAGCATTCGAGACGAATGAACAGGATCGTGGTAAGAAGTACAAAGGAATCGGCCTTGATCCGATCAATGAATTCGTCTTGTTGTCCAATGCCGAGATTGGTGGGTTATTGCAGAATCGCAGTGTTCTTGAACCCTATATTACGGATTGGTTATCTCCTGAGATGAGCATCACCGATGGGATGAATGGTGCCGCTGGCGTACGTCAAGCAGGCCGATTATTGTTATTCACCAAGATCAATCAAGTTGTGCAAGCCATAGATAAGAAGATTAAGACACTGTCTGTCGGTACAAATAAGAAGTTGATGGTGTTCTTGCTAACGGGACTATCTGGGGGTACGGGGAGCGGATGTTTCTTAGATATCGCCTATATTGTACGGGGTATTATTGAGCGTGATCATGGTTCGGCAGGGATTGATCGCGTGAATACACTCGGTTATTTGTTCACGCCGGATATCAACCTATCTAACAAGAGCTTAAGTGAACATACACGTGAATATATTAAGAAGAATGGTTATGCAGCACTTAAAGAACTGGATTATTGGATGAACGTAGATAGCCGTGGTGAGCGATTCCAACAACGTTATGGCAATATTCTAACGGTGAATTCACCACTTCCACCCTTTAATCTATGTCATCTCATCTCGGCTACGAATACCGAAGGTAAGTTACTTGAGAATGCCTATGACTACTGTATGAACGTCACTGCTGAGAACATCACGAACTTCATGGCGAGTGAAGAGAAGGCATCAGGCGAAGAATTCGCCATTCATGACTATATCAGTAATATCCGTACGAATATCGCACAGATGAATAAAATGTACCCAGCCAACTATGAATATAATATTATTGGGGCATCTTCTGCCGTGTTACCCATAGAAGAGATGACAACATACTTAGCATTCCGATTGTTCGGCAAGATGGAGAAGATGTTCGAGAAAGCACCAAGCCAAGATGATGTAGAGACGTTCGCTCGTAAAATGGGCATTGATCTCGATACGATGGTGAAGACGTTTGAATCTCGTGTTCCAGAACCACTAACAGGGTATGAGAATAGTGAACGTCTAAGTTACAGCAACGTGGTGAAGAATCAGGTTGTTAATATGGATACAGAACTAGAACAGAATTTCTTAGCTCGTGCCCGAGAAGAGTATATTAAAGCTAAGAAACAACTGCCAGGTGAGATTATCGGACAATTCACCGATCAGATCCGTCGTATATTCCTGCATGCTGAACAGGGACCTTTCTATGTGTCACGGTTAATCTATACAGAGAAGGGCTTCAGCTTGCTCAAAATGTTACTCTCCTATATTGAGATATTACGCGAGAACCTACATCGTATTCCAAGAGATATTGAAGCGGCAAGCGAGCAAGCCAATGAGAGACTTGGGGATGCGAAGAGTGCATTCGTCTCTAAGGACAAGAAGAAGAACATGTATATTGAAGCGAAGATTAATGAATATTGGCTTCATGCAGATATAGAACGTACAGAACAGATGATTGAGTTCTATGAAGATCTATATGAATTATTGAATGGTGAGAACACGCGCATTTATAACGTATATACCGAAATATTGAACGCTTTGAATACGATCTTTGCTAAGAATGGCGAAATTCTCATTCATGGCGATGAGCAAGCAGATCATAGAGGCAATAAGACCTACTATTGGAATCTTGTGAGTGTGCCGGATATATCCAAAGTCATTGGTAAAATGATGGAGAGTAAAGACGTGGATGATCTTATTCGTGACTTCACACTTGAACTACTTAATCATTCGAATCAATGGATTAGAGAGCAAGAAGTAGATATTATCAGTTCCATTTCGGACTTCTTAGGTGATAAATTCGGTGATCTGATCACACAATCGATGGAAGACTTCTTAATTATGAAGTTCGGTCATGATGAGTCCATTGAGAAGCTAGTAGAGCGTAATATTGCGAATAAGTTGGATGAAGAAGCGGTACCAGTGTTCCATCTGAGCAATAGTGCAGGCAACTTGTATTTCCCATCATGGGGATTCGTGTCCGTCCCTGTTGGAGCTCCGAGCATTCTCAAAGGAATACGGAATTATCAGAATAATTCCGTGGGAAGATCTCACTTCACCGTCAAAGAGAGTCAAGTGAAGAATCGTATTTTCTGGCTGAATACGAAGAATGGTGTACCTTTATTCGTATATACGCCACTCAAAGTGTATGAGGAAAGCTATGAGCGAACCATACTGGATAAAGAGGGTGTTGGACGTCATTTAGTCCAGACGGATAACGTGAACTGGACATACCTTCCTTCCCCAATCCCAGAGAAGTCTTGGGGAGATACGTATGTGAATAGACGCGTACAGTCTTATAACGCTCGTGTTCGTGCTGAATTCATGAAGGCATTAACACTCAAGGTTATTGTAGAGAAGGACATCAATCAGAACACAAGTAATCGCTATGCCGTGGTGACAACGAAGCCGTTTCATATATCGCAATACCTTCTTCGCTTCGATATGCAGCTAGATTCAGCTAAGCCGAATCTTGGAGAAGTGAAGCGTGCATTGAACGAGTTGAAGCAACTCTTCGCACAAGGTCTTGAGAAGGAAGCCAGTAAGGATATCTTCGGTAGTATTTCAGAAGATATGGCGAATGAGAACTTGATTCGTTCCCCGGAATTAATATCTATCGTTCGAGAAGAACTGGCAAAGTATGATGCGATGAGCATAAAGGCTACTGAATTAGAACAAGTATTGAACCAACATCAAGATGAAGAGAAGTCTCTTGATCAATTCATCGAAGCACTATATACCGATACGATTACCAAAAAGGGTGCGCTCTATGTCTATGATCGTGAGCCGGAAGAAGAAGCATGGGAACCTTTTGCCAATCTGATGAAGAGTCAGAATTATGTCGAATCGGTCGTATTCGAGCATTTTCGCGAATTGGATGAGAAGAGCAAGAGTACATTGCTACGCAAATCTACCCGTCGTGGGACAGAATTGACTGCATCGGAAGATATCTCCGTATTGATTACGAAGCTTGATGAACTGTACGAATTGTTTCTTAACGGTCGCGATCAGTTGGAATATGAGAAGATTGAACTGGCGAACGGAGAAGAGAACTATCAATTCTACAAGCAAATGGTATCTAAATTAAACGATATTCGTAGAAAGTTGAAATAATCATGAAGCAAATGCTAGAAAGGTTCGCTAAGGAGTATGCGGTCGCCGAGGAGAAGATGAATGGAAGTATCGACGATCAGAGTAGCATTCATTATCCTGCGGTGTTCGTGTTCATTGGAGACAAGGTGTCAGAGGCGATACAACCGATCATGGATATTCATGAGAAGAAGTGGGATAACAGTGCGGGTGTCATGTATATACATATGGCATCCCCAACCGACGCTCCATCCAGCATAGCGACGAACGATGAGGACAAGAATGGGACGTCCCGACTTGTCCGATTCGACCTACCCCAAGTGGTAGACTCAACAACAACACATGCTTCCAAAAGTTTGCGAAAAGATGTATATGCAACATTCTACGAGGATGATAAGCACTTAATTCAGCTGAATCGGATGCTCAGACAGGTAAGCCATAAGATCGCGAATTTCGGTCGAATGTATTCCTCCTTCGATCGGATTCACCTTTCTTTCATTACGCGGGTCGATGACCCGCTTAATGTGTTTCTACCGGAATTATCACTGTTATCACAAACGATATTCAGTCAATCATTCAAATCTGTACAGATGGATTTATATGGATTGATCAGTGAGACAGAAGTTGAATCGTTCGGATATAGTCATTCCGTGGGTGTAGCCTTTCTTCGTGAGCTCGAATATATGCAACAAAGCGATTATTCCTTCTCAGCAAATCTCCATGTCACGGAAGATGGGCTCTCCATACCCGTAATACATCCGCCAAGTCCATTATTTGAGTTGGTGTACCTACTCTCTAACAAGAATGAGCGTGGCATTTCTTCTCTGCATGATATGCAAGATAATTATGAGATCATTTGTCATGTGAATCTATTGAAGAACCGTAAACAGAAGGATGCCGAGCATCAAGCAAGTCATCGTAACTATAACAATATGTCCTTCAGAAGTAATATCAGGTCGGATTCAGGGCGTGATGGGTTCGCATCTGCGGGCTTCTCCAAGGTCAAACGTCCGAATGAATCGATTGCACTGAGCGTTCTATATCATTTGTATACACAGATGGTCATTCGAATGAAGAATGACAATGACTTAATGCTAAATAGCAAAGAGAAGCTAGCCTTCTTCGGTATTGAGACACAAATGATAGCCCAACGCGTGAACGAGATCATGCCCGATGAGAGCAAGATCGATGACATGAGCGGATTAATGACACATCGGATCAGTTATCACGCTGTGAAACGGATGTCTTTACGTGAAGCCGAGTATGCGCTCTATGGTGACGGTTGCGAGACGTATTTCCGGGATAATTATATCAAGGTAACACATGCTCGTCTGAATGAGATTCAGATACACGATGAGATATCTCAAGCCGTACAGCGTCATTTGTTAGAACAACCTCAGATTGGATTCTATCAACTGGCAACGTGGACTGATGAATTGGGCAGATCAGGGAGCGTAATGGAAGATATACACGCTACCATTCGTGAATTGACCAAAGGATTAGAATTAGCTAAGGCTGAACTTGAGCAATGTTACCAAGGGATTGTGGATGAACAACCTTTCTCACGGCTACCTTTGATGGATAAGCATAATCTACGTAACAGTATTCGATATATTGTAGACACGGTGTATCGTGCAAAACTTCGTATACTACATCTTGAATCTGAACTGAAATTATATCAGAAGATAGAAGACGAATTAAGTCGTATGCACCAGCATTATAAACGACAAGTGGATCAGATGGATCGCTTAGAGGGTATTCTCCGTGTAGCGGCTGTGGATAGTATGACTAGAGCAGACGACTATATTGGACAGAATATACTAGCGTATTATGGTGTGGTGACGGAACATGTGGTGCGTGACATTGAAGCGAAGCGGGGTATGTTAGTCTTTTTCGAAGATCGTTATTTAGGGCGGGTGACGCAATTACTAGAGAATGGAATCGAACACGTCGTAACCCAACTCATGCAGATCTGCCTGAATAATATTCTAACCGCTGAACCATTTGCGCAGACGTTCGAAGAGGAAATACTGCGACGTGCCAATGTGACCATTGATTATAGTAATACAGAAGTGTTATCGAAGGATGATCTGTTCAAAAAGTTATACCGCACATTAGAAGATCATGCAGCAATTAATTTGCGCTTGTTGGATTACACGCAGGAGCATCGTTACGAGGAGAAGTACTTCTTCGGGGATTCGCAGAGTGAATTTATTCGCTATTCCCTTGGTGTAGATGAGACATCACGTATCTATAAATTGGGTTATGTTCATGAAAATCGCAGTAGTGGTGTGGAGAAGTTGAACTTGATGGGTGGATTCCACATTGAAGATTTGATGTATTATCGTAATGGTCGAGTGTATTATGAGACCTATGTAAACAATGGGTATGAGCTTCATGGCATAGATGCTGACGTGCTCCCAGAACTTCAATAAGTGATGTGAATTCCTAATGAGGAAAGGGTGCTTAACCATATGCAACGAAAGATAAATTTACTCTTGATCTTATTCAGTCTAATTGGCGGTGGGATTGGCTTCGTAGCCGGAGAGATACTATTAAGTAAATTAGATGGGGATTGGCCACGAATTGTGGTGATCGGTCTATATTGTGGAATATTAGCCTTCTCTATTGGTCTGATGTGCCTTATTGCTGAAATGATAAATCCACGATTGAGTGGTCCTTCTTGGAGACAACGATATGTAGGTACGTCATGGAAGTTACTCGTACCGGCAACGCTTATCATGTTATTCGTATTGGGATTACTTCTTGAATTCGTGTATGGATTGAATATCGGTGGCGTGAAGCCAGTGAAGGATATCGTGCTTGTGATCGACAATTCGGGTAGCATGCGTGAGACAGACCCGAATGATGATAGATACGAAGCGGCTAAGGCTCTAGTTGGCAAAATGGAGCGCGATAAGCGAGTAGCGATCGTGGAGTTCAATGATCAAGCGCAATTGGTTCAGCCCTTTGTCGCGCTTAAGAATGCTGAAGTCAAGAATGAAGTGTATACAACGATTGATACGCTTATGACGACAGATGGTGGAACAGATATTGCTCGAGCGCTTGATGAATCGATACGACATATTAAGGATACCACAGTGAGCGGACGAGGAACGATGGTTATCCTGCTCTCCGACGGGTTCAGTGAAATGGATATGAATACCGCATTAGCTGATTATGAGCAAATGCAGATCGTTATCAATACGGTCGGTATGAGTGTGAGTGATTCCGATGGTTCTGTATTGCTTACGGAGATCGCTAACCGAACGAATGGGCAGTATATCGATGTAGACCGTGTAGACGATCTCTCGTTAGTATTTCGGAATATATACGATAGAATCGGTGATCGTACACTCTTAACAGAACGAACTGGCATAATGCAAGATACTAGTTACTATATCGCATTACGCATCATTTCATTTATTCTGATCGGCACAGCTATAGGCCTATCACTTGGTATTATATTCGACAATCGCTATCTTGCGAGAAGCTTCGGAATTGGCGGAAGTGTAGGTGGATTGATGACAGGGGTGCTACTTGAAATGGGATTATTAGGGCAAATGCCTGAAGACAGCATGACCCGACTATTGGCTTGTCTAATCCTTGCAGGCGTGATGGGACTCTTCACATGGATTGTGCCGATTAAGGAGAATGGAATCTTGTTAGGTGGTAGAACAAGACCCGGACATGCAGGTGTGATCACAGATGGATCGCATAAGCGTCAGAATAACAACAGTAAAGGATTCTAGTCTCAGGGAGGTGAGTACCATTGCAATATATTCAAGCGGACTCATCCACGCCAGTCATTCATAACTTGGTACAACAAGTGGATGAAGATCGTTGTATCTTGCGCTGGTTATGGCCAGAAGGAATTCAATCGGTCTATATACACCAAGCTACAGCGCAACAAGAGATACCAGAGCAGCCTGCAATCCATACGCTGAAGTTATATACGAGAGATGAGTACAAAGCAAATAACGGATATCATGATCGAATGCAAGGGATTGGCGGACGGATCTATACCGTCTTTGCCTGTTGGACACATAATGGCGAGAGCGTTCTTACCCTTCAAGAAGATGGACAGAATCGTAAAGTAGTGAGTGCTGGCAAAGCGCGAATCATGTATTCCATTAAGCAGAAGCCACGTCTATTTCAGAAATTCAAAACGATTCAGATCAGGGTAACAACAGAAGTTCCAGTGTCTAAAGAAACATTATGCTACGTTAAAAAAGAAGGAAGTTACCCATCTCATAAATTAGATGGAACCGTCTATCCATTCGTGCAACACTTCAACCCTGGCAGAAATGTGTTACCAGAGATTGAAGTGGGCAAGAACGACTTCGTTCGAATCTTCTTCACCGACGGCGCTACATACGCTCAATTGTATGAGTTGATGCCGGAATAACCTGCAAGACTCGAATGGTCTGAACGACCCAAGTATGCAAAGCAGGAGGGTCAAGGTATTAAATGAAATTGACGACGTAAGTTTGGAAAAGGGTGCTTTCCTGAGAATAATAGCTATAGGAGTAACGTAGCGAAGAGAACGGAATTGTAATGTAGAAACGAAGTGGTCGCCTACAAGTTTTCCGTAGGAAAACTACTTCGAAAGCATATGCTTTGACATCGGATTTCTACCGCTAATAGCGGCATATAATCAAGAAATCCGATGTCAACAGCGATCGAAGGAACAATCCGTCACCGTAGCGGGGTGTCACCCAACAGGGTTATTTTCAGCAGTAGCCTTTCAAAACGTTTAGGAGGATATAACACATGGCCATTTTCGATATGTTCAAAAGAAAACCACAAGCGACACCCAAGCCGCTGTTCTATGATATTGTCTGTCCATTCTGTTTCGAGAAATTCGAGCCAGATCAGGTCGTGTTCCGTGCGGCGCACCATCGTGAAGATGATGAGAACTATGCATTGGGTGAAGATGAAGAGCTGAACAGATACCGTGAACGCTTCGGACTGGATTCAGTTGATGATATCGAAGCGATTATTCACCCACATGATATTCCAGAAGAACATCAGATCTATTCAGACCATGTACTTATTGGATTAAATGATCGATATGGTGTTCTCACACGCAGAAGATTATGTCCGAAATGCCATAATGAGCTTCCCGTTACGTCTGGTAAAGTACCAAGTAATATTATCTCGATTGTTGGCGCATCTCAGGTGGGCAAGTCCGTCTATATGACATCTCTAATTCACACGTTACAACATACGACAGCAGATCACTTCGGTGCTGCTTGCATGCCACTGAATGCAGAAATCAGTCGAAAGTTTCGCACATTATACGAAGAACCTCTATTTGAGAGAGGCGATCTTCTCGCTTCTACGCAGAAAGAGAGAATGCAGGAACCATTTATTTTTCAATTTGTATTTAAAGATGAATCGAAGCCACCACTTACACTTGTGTTCTTTGATGTCGCAGGGGAAGGCATGGTCGATCAGGACTATCTCGGTCTACATGGTCAGCATATTAAGAATTCATCTGGTATTCTATTCATGGTTGACCCACTGCAGATTCGCTCGATTCGTGAGAAAATCCGTATTAAATTTGGCGATTCCGAAGGTGGCTGGGTGTCACAATATGATGAGCCGCGTGATGTCGTATTGACGATGTTCGGAGACTTTATTGCTTATGAAGACAAGGGGAAGACCGATATTCCGACAGCAGTCGTCCTAACCAAAAGCGACATGTTGCACTCGTTGAAGGATGACGATGGAGAATATATTAAGTCCAACAGCAATGTGTTTAACAATATGGTGCATCGCGATTACTTGAACTTAACGGAGTTCGATAATATTGATGGGGAGATCCGTCGGTTCATTGAGAAAGTGGACCGCCCATTTAAGGGGACGATGGATGTGTATTTCTCGAATACAGCGTATTTCGCTGTGTCCGCACTAGGAAGTAATCCCGTGAATCAGAAGCTGCAAGGTGTAGCGAACCCGATTCGAGTGGATGAACCATTCATTTGGCTACTCTATCAATTAATGTACATTGAGGGGAGAGAGGAATAGTGGAGAACACAACTCCCCAACGCATTCAACAACAGCTCTACACACGTGAGAGACGTGGGATATTTCGATCTACCGAAGGATTTGACACGATCGCAAGGTCGAAGGGGCTAGATCATTCTTTTATCAAAAAAACGCTCCACCCGTTCTGTGCCTATGATGCACCCGCTGAACTATCCTCCCGAGGAGAGAAAGATGCGAATCTGTATCCCGAAGCGCTACATCTATATCGGACAGAGCAGGGGCAGACCATCCTTGGACGTAGTATGTATCAATCGGTAGATTTCACGGGGTTGCGCAGTGCCTTCTTCACACATAATTATGTCATTCCTAGTCAGCGTTCAGATGAGGTTGTGGAGAACTATACAAGATGGCTTCATGCAGATTTCGTCGATACGTATGATATTGAACAAGGGTTGGATCTTCCCGAACTAGATGCTGTACCTATTCGTGTGCAAGAGCAATCTAGCAAGAAAGACATAGCTACGCTTCTCGCAGATCTCCATATCGACGAGAAAATATTTAAGCAAATGTTATTCGCTGTGATGACGGCTGTCACTAGCAAGAAGAAAGTATATATCTCGCTTGACGTTCCTGCGGAACAAATCTCGTTATATGCGACACAGCTACTTGAAGTCTTGTATGGTAGTTTGCCGTATGCTTTTCGCAAAGAGCTTGGCTTCTTAACGTATTCGAAGGAACCTCAGAGTAAAAAGGGAATTCATGTGATGTTCGTAGAGAGAGGTAGCTTGCGAATTGGCGACAGAAATGTGGAAAAGGACTTCACATTTGATCTTGTGGCGAAGCGAGTGACGAATGTAGATATGGATCTCACAAGACCCTCTTATTTCGAATTCGCGTGGCGTAATCTGAATGATTCTAAGCGTGGAGAGAGCTTCTTCCAGTTCGCTACGTTGATGTTATCCGATATGGATCATATACGACAGACTTCGATTGCAAGCTACAATGAACTGGCGATATTCTACCAGATTGAAGAAGGTAATGAGGCTCTATTTGAAGAGAATAAGAGTGCGGTATTGCATGGATTGTTGGATTATTTATCCCTTCCAGGTGCGATGTCGAGCAAAGTACGATTGAATGATATTTTTCTCGCTCGCTTTGATCAAGAGTTCGATCTTATGAAGCAGGGACAAGTGCCAGACCTTGCGATCGTAGAAGCGTTCAAAGATTACTATCGTATATGCGGTAAGAATAATGAAGGAAAGATCGTTACATATCTTATGGTTGCTATTAGTCATGCGTCCTCTACGAAACGTAAAGAAGTCGTATCTGCTTTCTATCAGGTGATTGAGAGTAGCTCAGCACTTAATAAAGCGTTCTTCGATATGGTATTAAATAGTGGTTTCTCTAAACCATTGTTCCAACCTTATATTCAGGAGAAGTTCACGCTTGCGCCTACAGCGACAGATGTTATGCAATTCGTTGGAGAATGGGGAAAGAATCATCCTGTTGTGACTAGAGATGAGTATTTCGTTGACCTTGCCAAATCGCAATTGTTAGCGAAGCTTCGCAAGGCTTCTGAACCGGTCACCGCTGTTAATGCATTGTTAGATCAACAGCATAAGGTGGAGAAAATGTGGGAGCAAGCAGGACAAGGTGCGATAACAGCCGACGTTACATTATTGGATCAACTTGCGTATGTAGCCAACCTATTCTTGTTGACTGAACTGGATCTAGAGGCGCTGTCGATTGATCAACTTCTAAGAATACAATTTCTTGCGGAACCCTTGGAAGTTAAATCATGGGCATCGAAGTTCGATGCACGTATTAAGTCGCAGGCAGCGGTCATGTCGGCAGCATATGCTTGGTTTAAGGATGATCAACCCAATCCACGTGTATTGGATGGCTTGAGTCCGATGGAATTAGATCGTGTACAGCAACTGGGTTGTCATTGGTTGGCGAAGCAGATCGTACCGGAGCAATTCGGGCATATCTCGTTAGCCTTCTATCAAGGTGGACAAGCCTCCATAAATTATTCTGGCCTCATTAATTTCATACGAAGACATGTTCAGGACAAGGAAGTGATATATCAATTCTTCCAATGGTCTGCAACACAGCCGATGTACGTCAGTGAGCGTAGTCTTAATCCAGCGTATGCTTCAGCAATTGTCTCTTATTTTAAGAATAACGATCGAGAAGCCTTCAAGCAGAAGGACAGGGTGCAGAAGTATTTCTCATCACCAAGTACGAAGCTAAGACCCGTATACGCCAAAGTGAAGTTAGAGTTATCTACACCATTCGTTAAATTCCTGCGTCGCAATCGCAAGCCATTAACGATGTTGTCTATGTACGTGGGCGTGATACTCTTACTGCTCATCGGAGGATTCTATGGACTTAAAGCCATGGGTGTATTCGATAAGAAACCAGAAGTTGTTCAGAATGTACCGCCACCTATCGTGGTGGAGCCTTCTCCTGAGATCCCTTCAAGCCCCGTTGTAGTATATGCACAGCAAGCGGAAGTTACAAATGGTACAGTAGGCGATACGCAATTCGTGTTTCTTTTTGAAGAAGCGGGTACTTGTGACACATTCGATGCTACAACGATAACGCTTGAATTAGCAGATGGCTCGACACCTAAGATATTAACTGGCTTAATAGCAGATAAGAAGTGCGAAGTTGTGGCTGAGCCAGATACCGTGACAGATTCGACAATCGGGGACGCTGACGCTGATTCTGGTGCGATTCAGGATGCTACGGTTGGTAATGGGGATACTGGGGAACCAAGTAAGAATGCTGATGATGTGGATAAGACATCTGAGGACAAGAGTACAGATGTTGGAGTAGAGACTGGAACATCAGATGAAGGCAAGTCGGCAACAGATATAGGTACAGATTCACAGAAGCCTACTCCTACGATCAACTTGGACCATTACAAGAGTTCCGTTACGGTAACTATACCTGATGTGACGATGGAGTCGTTAAATGGAAGTAAGGTTAAGGTAGGTACAGAAACGTACGAATTGAGCGAAAAGCCTACATCATAGAGAAAGGAGCGGGGAAGTATGGAGAAGGCAACATTCGCTGGAGGGTGTTTCTGGTGTATGGTAACACCTTTTGAGGAATTACCTGGCATACACGGTATTATATCAGGGTATACCGGAGGAACGACAGACAACCCAACCTATGAACAGGTGAAGACTGGAACGACAGGTCACTATGAAGCAGTGCAGATTACATTTGACCCAGCTATATTCTCATATGATCAACTGCTAGAACTATACTGGCCCCAGATTGATCCGACGGATGCCGGTGGACAGTTCCAAGATAGAGGACCACAGTATCGCACAGCCATTCTCTACCATACGGAAGAACAACGTATAGCAGCTCTTGCTTCTAAGGAGCGGGTAGCGGTAAGTGCAAGATTCCCAGGCCCCATCGTAACGGAGATTATACCAGCCCAGACTTTCTATGGAGCAGAGGAATATCACCAAGACTACCACCGCAAGAATCCGAAGCATTATAAGGAAGACCGAGAGCAATCCGGGCGGGATAACTTCATTGTGGAGAACTGGGGAGAGTAGGGTTGTTAGGGTAGATTTAAGGACAGAATGCTCAATTGAGTATTCTGTCCTTTTTTGACTTTATTTGTAGACTGTGTGCTATATTTTGGAAGGAGAATGGAATGTTGAAGGCGAATATGTATTCTTTAGGAGTCCTTTCAGAGCGGACTAGATCGCTATGCAAGCAATTAAAAACCAATGAAGGAAGTGTATCATTTTGGAAGTCGATGTAATAGAGAAGGAAATGGATAATCACCGATTGGGTATTAGCGGATTGGGAGGTTGGTTAATCTTCGTGCAATTCGGTTTATATTTTACAATACTGATAATGTTAACACAGCTTTTTCAGTTTTCATTACCGGCATTTAGTCCAGAAACATGGAACGTATTAACTTCTACTGACTCAGAGTTATATCATCCATTGTGGGGACCACTACTAGTGTTTGAAACCATTTGCAATGTATCATTCTTAGCTTTTTCTGTATTTATCCTATTTAACTTTTATCGAAGAAAATCTATATTGCCACGTCTAATGATTATTTTTTATAGTGTAAGTTTCATCATTGGTGTTGTGGATACAATATTGGTGTTACAGATTCCGTTAGCAAGAGAGACTGAAGATGGAAGTTCTATAAGAGATATAATTAAATCAATTCTTACATGTGCAATCTGGATACCTTATTTTATTAAATCTGTAAGAGTAAAAAACACTTTTGTAAGATAGCACAATGAAAGAAGTGAAATCATGGAACCGGAATTAAAGGAAGTTGCTGAACAAACATTGAGATTCCTTTGTGTTGGATCTCAAGTAGAAGGAATTAAATTTTATGGTACACAATTATTATTTTCAGCTGCCTAAATAATAAAGTGTGGGATGTTATTGCATGTCCCGGAAATAACATAGTTACATGGGTACCAAAGGATATTTTGTAGTTTTTACGGATGGTTATACTTCGTGTAACGTTTGGCATTCCTGCATTGTCGCGTTCGCTCCTTGGTCGCCAAGAGGTATTTCGGAGAAGTTAATTCAGACGACACATCGCCCGAATAAGTCGGACGAACGGTTCCCTGCGGTCACTTAAGTTGGTTGAATGTCAGGAATGCGAGTACGTTATACGTTATACGACAGAGCCATAGATATTATAGAAAGGAATTTTAGTTTTTATAATAAACTGAAATAGGGGGTTATTTTAATGATCAAGAAGATTACAACTATAAAAGATCTTGCTGTTTTCCAAAATTTCGAATGGGATAACTCAGTAATAAATAATAATGGTCAGATAATGCGATTTGAGAGAATGAATATTCTTTACGGGAGAAATTATTCTGGCAAAACAACCCTTTCTCGTATTTTAAGAGCAATGGAAATGGGTGAAATTTCAGATAAATACGAGAGTCCGTCTTTCTCTGTAGTATTTGATGATGATACTATTATCAATCAAAGTCAATTATCCAATGTTCAAAAGAATATCAGAGTTTTTAATGAAGATTTTGTGCGAGAAAATTTGAGGTTTATAAATAACCCAGAAGACAATGTAGAACCTTTTGCTGTTCTTGGTGATGCTAATAACATCCTCGAAGAAGAAATTGCTGTTTTAAAAAGTGTAGTTGGCTCAAATGAAAAAGATAAAGAGACAGGGTTATATACAGAGTTAAAGAATTACAAAACAATATATACGGAATTTAAATCAGCTAATGATCAGCTTGCGAGTAGTTTAGATAGACAACTTTCAGAAAAGGCAATTGGACGTAATACAGGTATAAAGTATCAATTGGGTAGATTTGGAGATCCAAATTATAATAGAACAAAGTTAAGTGAAGATATAAGAAGAGTTTTATCGGAGGAGTATGTTTCATTAGTCAATCATGAGAAATCTGAGTTTGAGCTGATGCTGACAGAGCAAGTTAAATCTGTTATTCCAGCTCTTCCTACTTTGTCACTTCAATGGGAACAGTTCTGCAATGAGTCAGAAGAAATATTGTCTCAGGAAATTGGTTCTTCTGATAAGATTATTGAATTACTTCGTGAGGTAACCTTGAATGAGTGGGTTAAAAAAGGCTATGAATTACATAAGGATAAAAGAGAAGTTTGTGCGTTTTGTGGTGAAAGAGTTCCTGATGAGCGTTGGAGTTGTTTACATAAGCATTTTGATGATGAATCAAGAGTTTTGGAACAAAAAATTGAGAGATTGATTAAAAAAGTTGAAATAGAAATGCAAACAATCAAAGATAGTTTTGTAATTGATAAAAATTTGTTCTACTCAAATTTCCAAAAAGAGATTGAACAATTGTCTGATTCATATTCAATAGTATCTTCTAGTTATAATGAACAATTGAAATTAATACTAGAGCAATTAACTAAGAGAAAAGAAGCTATAACCGTTTCTATGCTATTTGAACGCCCTGTCGATTACTCTCAAGAGCTTCGAAGAATTTTGATTAGTTACGAAGAATGGCGTATTCAATCTAATGATTTTACGGGAAAATTAGATTTAGAGCAGACAAAAGTTAGAGAAGCTTTACGGTTACAAGAGATTCATGATTTTTGTTCAACTATAAACTATAGTGAGAATCTGAATACTATCAATAGAAGTGAAAAGCGATTAGAAGATGCTAAAAAAGAGGTGGATAGAACTCAAGCTGAGATAGAAGGAATAGAAGAAAAGATAAAAAATAAAAAACGCCAGCAAAATGATGAGGAGATAGGAGCGCTTTTAGTTAATAAATACCTTACTGATTTTTTTGGCCACGAGTTTCTTTCTCTAACAGCTACAGAAGATAACAATGATGGTGAAAAGAGGATTCGTTTCGAAATTGTCCGAAATGGAAAGCGTGCTTATCATTTGAGTGAAGGGGAATGTAGTTTAATTTCATTTTGTTACTTTGTTGCGAAACTAAACGACATTGAAACCAGTGGAATCAGACCTATTATTTGGATCGATGACCCCATTTCAAGTTTAGATGGAAATCATATCTTTTTCATTTACAGCTTGATTGCCGCTGAGATATCCGGAAAGGGAGCATTTGAACAGCTGTTTATTTCGACTCACAATCTTGACTTTTTAAAGTATCTAAGACGACTGAATAGTTTGGAACAACAAGCAAATGGAAAATCAAAAAGTTGTAGCAAACAATATTTTATTATCAACAGGCAAGGTCATTATTCAACTATATTACTTATGCCAAGATATCTAAAGGAATTTGGTACTGAGTTTAACTATTTATTTTCTTGTATCTACAAGTGTTCTTGTATTACCACTGTGGATGATTCGAATTATGAGTTATTTTATAATTTCGGGAATAATGCAAGAAAGTTCTTGGAGATATATCTCTATTTTAAATATCCTGATTTTTCTGAAGATAAACTCGAACGTTTCTTTGGAGATGATAAGGTTCCCCCAATTTTAATAGATAGGATTAACAATGAATATTCTCATTTACAAGGCTCTATTGAAAGAGCAACAATGCCAGTTGAAGTGCCTGAAATGGTGTCAACTGCTAAGTTAATCATTGATAAAGTTAAAGAAGATGGTGATCAATATAGTGCTTTTATGCGTAGTATAGGGATAATCACGTAATATCAATGAAGATGTAATTGATAAGAGTTAGAATTTATTGGGAAATGTCAAGGAAGTGACTCCGTCGTATAACAAAGAATTCCTACATCGTCGCTTACGCTCCTTGGTCGTCAAGAGGGATAACGAAGAAGTAGATTCAGACGACACATTCAATCGGCTAAGTCAGACGACCCGTTCCCTTTGGTCACTTAAGCCGATTGAACATCGTGAATGCTAAACGTTATCAGAAATTCATGAAAGATAGTACTGTGGAAAATAAATCTATTAGTTATAACTACAATGAGATGAGGGTACTAATTGAAGCTTAAAGAAGAGTCTTAAAATTGGCTATTAATCATTTGCAACTGGAAAAAGATACAGATTTATTTCCAAGTCCGAAAGAAATAGATATATTAAAAGAATTGGAAGACAAAGTAATCCAAAGATTAAAAGACTATGATTTAACACAACATCAATTTCAATCATCCAGAAGGTTTGTCATTCCAAAAACAGAATTGTCTTATAGAACGGCTACTCAATTAGACCCTATTGATAGTCTCCTATTAGCAGCAGTCATCTTTGAATATGGACATTTAATTGAAATGCGAAGACGACCCAAGAAAGAAAAAACAGTATTTAGTTATAGATTTAACCCTCAAGAAGATGGTATTTTTTATAGTGATGAGAATTCTTGGAAAGAGTTTTGGGCATCTTGCCTTGAAAAAAGTAGTAGTAAAAGATATGTAGTACGAATGGATATATCGGATTTTTATAATCAGATTTATCACCATACTGTAGAAAACCAATTGATAGAGGCAGGATTTCCAAATCAAATAAGCAAATTTATTATGCGTGTACTAGAAGATATTACAAAGACTGTGTCTAGAGGTATACCTGTGGGACCGCATTTTTCACATTTACTTGCTGAAATGACGTTAATTCCAATTGATGATAGTTTATCAATAAAAGGAATGGAGTTTTGTCGATATGCAGATGATATATATGTGTTTTGTGATGATGAAAAGGAAGCAAGCATAACTATTTATGAGATGGCAGGAATACTTGATAAACAACAAAAACTTATATTACAACAACAAAAAACTGCTGTGATAAAAACGGAGGATTTTAAACTTATCTGTGAAAATATCACAAATGACAACCCATTAAATGAACATGAAAATAAAATGATTAAAGTCTTGAAAAAATATACTACAGGTATGTACAAAGGAATAGATTTTAAACAATTAGGAAAAGAGGAACAAGAATTGTTTGCTGATGATAATATCAGTGAAGTATTAGAAAAACACCTTAATGTCCTTGATCCAGACTATAAAAATATTAGATGGCTGTATAGACGGCTTGGGCAATTAGGCGCACCAGGTGGTATCGAATATACAATAGAAAATATTAATAAATTGATTCCTGCAATTAGTGATGTTTGTCATTATTTGATCACGGCAAGTAGAAACTTTGAGAACGATTTTTTACAATTGGGTGATCAACTAATAACAATTCTCGAAGATAAGCTTTTTCAGTCTAACGAGTATTTTTATATAGCAATTTTAAATCTATTTGCTAGCAATGCTAATTTGAATCATTTAAATAAATTACATTCATTATATAAATCATCTTCTCCCGAAGCAAAAAGAAAGATTATTTTTGCTGCATATGAAGCAAATGCATCAACTTGGATTCGGGAATTAAAAGAGGCATATTCAGGACTAGATCCGTGGAGTAGAAGGGCAATGTTAATTGCATGCAAGGTATTACCATATGACGAAAGAAGTCACTATTTAAAGCATATTAAGAAAACGCATCTTTTAAGTTTATCAGAGGAATTTATTTTGGAGTGGTCTCTTTTGAAAAGTGATATGACTGTAGTCGTTGAGTAGATAAACAATGTAAAATAATGTTTTGGCAGATTCAGACAAACAAGAACATCTGATAACGCCATATTCACGCTACGGCTGCGCCTGGGTCAGAAGAAGTTGATTTATAATGGAGTCTATTCACTGACAACTTGCTGCGCAAGTTCGTGAATATAAGAACGTTATAGGAAATCTAAGCGAAAAAACATATGAAAGAAATCATTAATGGACCTTTTAAATCAAATGAAAATCAATAAAGGAGAGTTTAAATGCAAAAAGAATTTGATTATAAATTATTTAAAAGACTATTAGTAACTCATTATCCAAAGGTAATCGAAAAGTTCGCAAAAACTAGTGATAATAAAGATGTATACGTCCTAACATTGGTTTTGAACGGATATATAACATTAGATTGGAATACGTTATCAGAACTGCATTATAGATACGAGGATGCATACAAAGGGAAATATCAAGACAAATATTCACTTGAGTATATAAAGTTTAGCATTGGTGATTTTGCGTTTGAAGAAATGATTGATTGGACTGACGAAATGGATAAATTAATGCGAGATCATCAGGATTTTTTTGATGATGTAGAGGATGTTACTGATGAAGTGTACGATCGTCACAATAGGCAGTTAATTGAATGTATGATTGAAGTACTGAAAGAGTTGGAGCCATCCTTTATTCATCTTAATCGAACAAGTGATTTTGTTGCTTTTGTATCAGATTTTAATGACGAGGATCATTTTAGGTATGCAACAGAGACAGGTCCTCCCGAACTTTATCAAAAAGTATTTGGAACTAGGATTTGATGTAATTAGTGTGAATATATTGATATTCTAATTGTAATAGGAAAAAAATAATGTATTTGGTTGGTATTTCAATGGGGGCTTCGACATCCTATAACAAAACATTCCTGCATCGTCACGTTCGCTCCTCGGTCGCCAAGGGGGATTTCGAAGTAGTGAACCAGGCGACACATTCAATCGGCTAAGTCTGACGACCCGTTCCCTTCGGTCACTTAAGCCGCTTGAACGTCAGGAATGCGGAAACGTCATATGACATATGTCGAATCAATGGAGGAAAATTGTGAACACAGAATTTCAAGTTTTAAGATGGGGTATTCCAGGATGGCTGTTTTTATTAACTATAGCTCTTTTCAGATTCTCAATATATGAATTTAAGATATCTGAGATAGTAAGACTTTTTGAAAATCCATCGGCATTGGCAGGCATCGCTGCTCTTTTTGTAGCTATTGGTGTTCCCATCGGATATATAATTTATCAGATATATTTCTTTTTCAAATGGAATTTTGGGAACTCAAAAATATATTTATCTATTAAGGAAATAACTTATTTAGAAAAGGAAATTAAAAGGCGAAAGAAGAAAAATAGTAATGATGATTGGAAGATTATAGAGGATTATACTGATTATTTAATGTCAGTAGTAGCTTTCAGAAAAAAAATATCTTCGGATGACCTTAAAAGAAGATATGATTGGATCTCTAGTAGAACATCTCGAATACACGGACTAGGTGCTTCGACGTGGTCAATTGTATTGGGATTATTAGGGTCATTCATTCATTCTTACAATGTTCTTCACAAATTTAATTTCTATACTTTAATTTCTATTATTTCAATACTATTAGTCTTGTGTGTAATCTGGAAAAATTACAATATTCAAAATAAAAATGGATTCAGACAACTCAATGCTTTATTAAGAGACATAGAAAGAGCTGAAGATATAAATAATGATAAATGAGGTTTACTCGGAAAGGCGACATACGTCATAAAACACCGTATTCACGCCGCGTCGCTTACGCTCCTTGATTCGCTCGAAGGGGAAAGTGACAGGAAGTGAATTCAGGCGAATAACCCTGCGAGGATAAGTCTTCGACCCGGCGCTGAAGCGCCTTAAGCCTCGGTAGTTGTCAAGATAGTTGTCGCGATTCTATAGAACTTATGTAGTTATTTGAT
>NZ_JBITNB010000006.1:0-158006 GCF_054373195.1 Paenibacillus sp. CMAA1364
AACTTTTACAAGAGAGGTATATTTTCATTTACACAAACTTCTTGACGCTCCCTCCATTAATCAAGGGATACAAAGTGTGAAGGGTAAGATTTCTGAGGTGAATTATAATATTATTGAAATATTGAATGGAAATAAGAAGATCAACGAGGCGATATCAAGCATCTCTGCTGTCTCTGAAGAGACTTTGGCGAGTACGGAGGAGACAAGCTACACGATGGAAGAACATGCTAAGAAGGCTAAGCGTGCTCAAGAACTGGTGAATCAACTTTTAAGTACATCGACAGAAATGAGAGAATTAAACGCTAAATAACTACAAGTTGAAGAAAAAAAGGGCGTGCACTCACAACCATATTACTTGGTTATGGGGCACGCTCTTTATAATGATGGCGAAAAAGTGAAGTCTTATAAATTACGAATGAGATTGTGCTGCATGCATGCCCGCAGTATAACCTGTAGAGAATGCAGCAGTGATGTTATATCCACCTGTATACCCATGAATATCTAGAATCTCTCCACAAAAAAATAATCCAGGCATCAATTTTGATTCCATCGTTTTGGGGTTTACTTCTTTCAAGTGTACGCCACCTCCGGTAACGAAAGCCTCTTCAATCGATTTCGTTCCAATGACATGGAAGCTGAATCTTTTGAGTAAGTTTATAAATTCTAGCCATTGGTTCTTTGGTAAATGTGCGTAAGTAATATCTCCATCCAGTTCAGCCTTCGAGAGAAGGATTGGAATCATCCGTTCAGTGAGACTGCCCTTGAGTACGTTCTTCAAAGCTTTCTTAGGATCAGATTCGAGGCGATCCCTGAGAAGTTGATCGAGCTGTGCTATGGAGTAATCAGGAAAGAGATCCGCAGACATCTCTACTTGCTTAACGTTAAATTTCTTTTGAACCTGGCGAATAAATTGACTACAGCGAAGCGCAATCGGACCAGATAATCCGAAATGAGTGAATATGAAATCACCTCGATGATGAATCACTTGTTTACCTTTGGGGTTCCAGACAGATAGTTCCACATCACGTAAGGACAGCCCTTGAAGCTCACGTGATTGAATCCATTTCTCTTGTGAGATGATAGGGACTTCAGTGGCATATAACTCTGTAATGGTATGCCCTGCAGCTTCAGCCCAAGGATAACCATCTCCCGTTGAACCCGTCTGAGGAACCGATTTGCCACCTGTGGCAAGAATGACACGCTTCGATCTCATCTTCTCACCGGATACAAGTCTCACACCAGAAGTGTGTCCATGCTCATATAGTACTTCTGCGACAGGACTATGCGTACTAATCTTGACACCGAGTTCTCTTATTTCACCAAGTAAGGTGTTGACAACACTTGAAGCTTTATCTGTTATCGGGAACATTCTCCCGTGATCTTCTTCTTTTAGCGCGATACCTAGATCCTCAAAGAATTTCATAATATCCTGATTGTTAAAATGACCAAATGCACTATATAAAAAGCGACCATTACCTGGAATATGTGCAATAAGCTCTTCTGTCTCTTTGGCGTTCGTAACGTTGCAACGACCACCTCCGGAAATGCCTAGCTTACGACCTAACGTATTTCCTTTATCAAGCAGTAAGACGCTAGCCCCATGTCTAGCTGCTGCTACACAAGCCATAAGTCCAGCAGAACCTCCGCCAACAACAATAACATCGTACTTCATCACGTAATCTCCTTTTGCAGTAAACCCCTTTTATCCATAGGATAATTGATTCTATATGAATCATAACAAAAAGAGAGAGCCTACAACAACCAAGTTGAAGAAATAATGGAAGATCTATTCACCGTTACAACTTGCTTTCAAACAAACACAATAGGTATAATCATAGTAATGATTTCAATTTTAACTAATTATTGAGGAGTGAATAAGAATGGCTATGTCTTTTGATCGATATATGCAAGATATGATTCAACCGATGAGGAATGAATTAACAAGTCTAGGAATTAAGGAACTCTTGACTCCTGAAGAAGTAGAGAGTCATATACCTAATGCTCAAGGAACAGCTTTAATCGTTATCAATTCAGTGTGTGGTTGTGCTGCTGGACAGTGTCGTCCTGGTGTAGCTATGGCCTTGGAACATAGTGTTGTGCCTGATCAATTGTATACGGTGTTTGCTGGGCAAGAGAAAGAAGCAACAGCTAAAGTACGAGAGTATTTCGCGCCATATGCACCATCATCCCCATCCATAGCGCTTATGAAAGATGGAGAACTTGTTCATTTCATAGAACGTCAGCAAATTGAAGATAGATCTGCACAAGATATTGCAGCTGAATTAACAGATGCTTTTGACCGTTTGTGTAAGTAACTGCTCTACACATGTGAATGATGAACCCCGAAGTTGTAGTATTTTTGCAACTCCGGGGTTTTGAATATCATCATGAGTTTATTATCCTTAAGAATAGGAGTGTGTATGTCATGAGTTTACAAGAACAGATTATTGCTGAGTTGGGTGTGAAACCTACTATAAATGAAGAGACTGAAGTTAGAATGCGAGTAGACTTCCTGAAGGATTATGTTAAAAAGGCAAGCTCTACTGGATTGTTAATTGCGATTAGTGGTGGGCTTGATAGTGCAGTTGCTGCTGGCTTATGCAAAATGGCAACAGATGAACTGTCCATTGAGACGGGTCAAGATTACATGACACTTGGTGTATTTCAACCATATGGAACACAAGAAGATATTGATCACAGTTACGATGTTGCCAAGGCATTCGAACTTAAGCATACGATAGAGACGAATATTGAAGACACCGTAACAGAAGTGGCGTTAGAAGTAGAACAGGGATTGAAGTCCCTTGGCATCCATCGTCATATGACACACCAGGGCAAAGGTAATGTCAAAGCTAGGTCTCGTATGGTGATGCAGTATGCGTTATCCTTTGAATTGAACTTAATTGTTGTAGGGACGGACCATGCATCGGAATCGATTACTGGGTTCTATACGAAGTGGGGAGATGGTGCAGTAGATATTACACCGCTTAGTTCACTGAACAAACGCCAAATACGCAAGATAGCTTCCTTCATTGGTGTGCCACAACCTATCATTGATAAAGTCCCTACTGCTGGGCTATGGGATGGTCAGACAGATGAAGCTGAACTCGGACTTACCTACGAGGAGAATAGTGATTATCTAGAGGGGAAAGAGATTTCGCCAGAATCCCAAGAGAAGTTGGAGAAGATATACGTAAGAACAGCACATAAACGTAATGCTATACCTGGAATATAAGGGTACTTAATGAAGATAGGATGGAGTGTGCGCTGGAGACAGATGTGCACTCTATTTACGTTATATGAGTTATAATAAAGTTGTTATCAGAGGATATGCGCGGAAGGTGTGTGATGTAGTGATATACGGCATTGGCCATGATGTGCTTGAGATTACGCGAATTGAGAGGATATTGACTGGGAGAAATGGACAAGCCTTTATAGAACGTGTATTAACATTGCAAGAGTATCAAATAGCCCAACGTCGTGGCAAGAAAATAGCAGAATTTACAGCAGGAAGATTTGCGGCCAAGGAAGCGATAGTCAAAGCATTTGGCTGTGGCATAGGTGCGATTATTCATTTTAAGGATATCGAGGTGCTTCCGGATGCCTTAGGAAAACCAATGGTTCATTTAAGTAAGGAAGCATGGAAGAGATTGGACTTACCCATAGAGCTGAAAGATTATGCTATCCATTTGAGTATTACACATCAGAGGGAACTTGCTTCTGCGTTTGCAGTTGTAGAGGAGCTATCCTAGCTTAGTGTATGTAAGGTCTGGAAAGCTACGTTGAAATAGCAGGAAGATAAGGAGAAGTAGTATGTTTAATGTTGAACAACAACGCTATTTCAGTGAGCATCTGCTGGAATGGTATCTTGAGAATCGACGGGATTTACCGTGGCGTCGCCATAGTAACCCTTATTATATTTGGATATCTGAAATTATGCTTCAACAAACACGTGTAGATACCGTTATTCCGTATTTCAATCGATTTATTGAGAGGTTCCCCACGATTGCAGATCTAGCCAATGCACCGGAGCAAGATGTGTTGAAGTGTTGGGAAGGGTTAGGTTACTACTCTCGTGCGCGAAATTTGCAGTACGCCGCCCAACAAGTATTAGATTTACATGGAGGCCAAGTGCCAAGTGATAAGGAGAGTGTGCTTGCGCTAAAGGGCGTCGGTCCATATACGTCAGGAGCCATTCTCAGCATTGCATATAATCAGCCAGAACCTGCCGTGGATGGTAACGTCATGCGAGTGCTATCCAGATATTTCTTAATTGAGGAAGATATTATGAAAGGCAGTACACGTACTCTAATGGAAAGATTGGTCGTAGATTTAATCCCGGAGGGGCAAGCTTCTCACTTCAATCAAGCTCTGATGGAACTTGGAGCGTTAGTATGTACACCCAAGTCACCATACTGCTTAACCTGTCCAGTTATGGAGCACTGCGATGCTAGAATTGCCGGTAAAGAGCTTGAGCTACCGATCAAGTCCAAGAGTAAACCCCCTCGCCCAGAACAGCGAATCGTTGGATTGATTGAAGGAAAGGGCATTCATGCCGGACGTATACTGATTAGACAGCGACCAGAGAGTGGACTACTAGCGCGAATGTGGGAGCTTCCGCATTTCTTATCGCCCATAACACAGAAGGAAAGACTTACAGATTCGTATGCACAGGATATATTAGATAAAGCGTTACTAGAAGAACAAATACCAGCTATACCGATGGAACACTTCATGGATATTGAGCATATATTCAGCCATATTCGCTGGAATCTACAAGTGTACCATTGTGAAGAGTTAGCATCATTGCTTGTAGCAGAGAGCAATGAAACGTACGCTGTCGATTCATTAGAAATAGGAGACCCCGCAACGGAGTACCGTTATATTAATGAACAAGAGATGGCATTATATGCTTTTCCTAATGCGTTCCTGAAGATCATCAATCATTTCTTTGAAAGCGATGGACGATAAGTTTCAACGCTACCCTATACAATGCCAAACAACCCGCCATCCATAAGGAAGGCGGGTTGTTTGAATATTAGTAGAGTATGGAATTACTTCGCAGCAGCAAAAAGTTTGCTAACCGCATCCCAGTTCACTACGTTCCAGAAAGAAGCAATATAATCAGGACGTTTGTTCTGATATTTCAAGTAGTAAGCGTGCTCCCATACATCAAGACCAAGAATAGGAGTTAAGCCTTCGCTAAGCGGGTTATCTTGGTTCGGTGTGCTTGTCACAGCTAGTTTGCCGTCTTTGCCAACAACCAACCATGCCCAGCCACTACCAAAACGAGTTGTAGCTGCTTTAGCAAAATCTTCTTTAAATTTATCAAGACCACCAAGATCACTATCGATTGCTTGTGCTAATTCGCCAGATGGATTACCGCCACCCTTAGGACCAATAGTTTCCCAGAACATGCTGTGGTTCGCATGTCCACCACCATTATTACGAACAGCCGCGCGAATCTCTTCAGGTACGCTTCCTAGGCCTGTAAGCAATTCTTCAATCGTTTTATTCTGAAGTTCAGGAGCTTTCTCAAGCGCTGCATTCAAATTAGTAACATAAGCATTATGGTGACGGTCGTGGTGAATTTCCATTGTTTGTGCATCGATGTGCGGTTCTAACGCATCGTTTGAATAAGGAAGAGCTGGTAGTTGAAATGTCATGGTAAATTACCTCCAATGTAATGTTTAATAATCAAAATCTATGAACAAAGGATACTTGAGAGTATCCTCTATACAACATATGTAAATATCGAGATGAAATAAGTCAATGCACAAAAAGGCTGTTGCAAATTTTATTTGTATATATTATTAAACCGTATTTAACAGATTAAATCAACATATATGTTTGTAAAGTCGCCTTGAACTTTTTTGTTCCACAAAATATAATATATGTTAACCCATTGTGAGAAGAATGATACATCATTTAATATAATTGTGTGAAATCACGAGATAAATATAATAAATCGTAGATATTAAGCGCTTTCATAAGAAAATGAGTGTATTTTGAAGATATTTGTGGTTTAATGGACTAGCAATGTCAATTTTAGCTTACGTATTATAAATACTAAATTCGAGATGAATGTAAAAGTTTTAACATTAGCTTTTATGTGAATGATCGGATTATGCTAACGAAAAGGGAGATTTATACTATGCATGTTCGTTCCTTTCAGTTAAATGACTGTACGCCAGTAACTGAACTTCTTCAGGTTTCATTATCAGAGGAGTGTTTCGAAAGTACGATTCAACCGTTCTCAAGGCAACTTCAATGGGATTCAGATCTCATCATGGTGGCAGAGGAAGACGGAGAGATTGTAGGTACTTTGATTGGTACAATTGAGAATAATCACGGATGTTATTTCAGAATTGCTATTCATCCAGATTATCGACGCAGAGGCATTGGTAAAGCTCTAGTTACAGCTATGGAGCAACGCTTCAAACAGCGTAAGGTAAGTCGTATTCTAATCGCTGGAGATGAACAGAATCGTTTCGCTATGCCATTGTTTGAAACAATGGGTTATGGAGCAAATAAGATTATGGAGGCATTCCAGAAGCTTAGCATCGTGTCACATGTGTGAAATATTAATATTATCGTTACATATAACAATTTGATTCTTCTCACTATATAAAGCATATCGTGCAACCGTCACATAAGACGGAGCAGATATGCTTTTCTATTGTATGCGGATTTGAAAATATAAGAACATATAAGATACACTAAGTAGGAAGTTAAAACATGCAATTATTTATTTAGAAGAGGTGCGATATGAATAACAATGAATCCATAGATCATCATAATGCCGATATCTCGTTAGATAAAGCACATAAACCCGGTTGGAAGGCGGAGTTATGGGACTGGTTGAAGACGATTGTAGTTGTCTTTGTCGTTATGTCTTTGCTGAATGTATTTGTATTTAATTTATCGATGGTAAAAGGACAATCTATGCAACCCACTTTGGAAGAAAAGGAACGCTTATTCATTAACAAAATAATATATACGTTCTCTACACCTAAAATGGGTGACATCGTGGTGTTGCGTGATCCAAGTCTGGATGATAGTAAGAAGGACTTCTTAGTGAAGCGTGTCGTTGGCATTCCTGGTGATGTGGTTGAGGTTAAGGAACATCAACTATACGTAAATGGTCAACTACAACAAGAAGCATATATTGATATAGTGATCGAAGATGCAGATTTCGAGGCTGTTCACTTAGCAGAGGATCAATACTTCGTAATGGGCGATAATAGACATCTGGGAGAGAGTAAGGATAGTCGTTATTTCGGGAGCGTATCATCAGATTTAATCGTGGGAAGGGCAGAATTCATATTTTGGCCGCCACTTAAAATCGGAGGATTATAATTCATAGTAGATAAGGAGGCGTTAGGAAGATGACGATTGAACATGCACAGACTCACTCACCATATGCTCCTACGCCGTCCTTTTGGGAGCAACTTAAGAAAGAGATTCAGTTAGCTGCTCCTAGCTTAGGTATTGATGATATTGGTTTTGCTACTGCGGACCCTTTTGTATCACTAAAGGCAATCCTACAGGAACATCGTACCAAAGGTTATGAGTCAGGCTTCGAAGAACCTGATTTGGATAAGAGGGTAACCCCTAGTTTAGCATCTTCACAGCCTGCCTCACTGATTGCAATATCCGTTGCCTATCCTTCCAAAATGATGAATCCTCCAAAGTCAGAGCCAGGTGCATATCGAGGTATATTAGCAAGATCTGCGTGGGGAAGAGACTACCATTATGTATTGCGTGAAGCAATGGAGAAGCTAGATAACTTCATTAGGGAGCGCGTGCCAGAAGCGGTTATTGAGAGCATGGTAGATACAGGAGCACTTGTTGATCGTGCGGTTGCTCAGCGAGCAGGCATTGGATTTAGCGGTAAGAACTGCCTTATTATTTCACCTAAATGGGGCTCGTGGATATACTTAGGGGAGATGGTTACCAATATCCCCTTTCCTCCCGACGTGCCCGTAACGGAGGATTGTGGGGAATGTACCAAATGTATTGATGCATGTCCTACAGGGGCGCTAGTCGGACCTGGACAGCTCAATTCACAGCGTTGTATATCGTTCTTAACACAGACCAAAGGTCTGTTGGAAGAACAACAAATGCTGAAGATTGGGAATCGTCTGTATGGTTGTGATACATGTCAGATTGTATGTCCCAAGAATCGCGGCAAGAACTGGGAACATCATAAGCAGTTGTTACCTGATCCTGAGATTGCCAAGCCTCTTCTTCTTCCCATACTTGACCTTAGTAATCGGGAGTTCAAAGAAAGATTTGGTGAGAGCGCGGCGGCTTGGAGAGGAAAGAAGCCTATGCAGCGTAATGCTATTATCGCGCTAGGTAATTTCAAAGATCAATCTGCTATTCCTAGATTAGAACAAGTGTTGTTGAAGGACCCTCGTTATGAAATGAGAGGGACGGCTGCCTGGGCGTTGGGACGAATAGGGGGCGAAGATGCCTTCAATAGTCTGCTAAGGGGATTGGCTGCGGAACAAGAGGAGCCAGTGTTGCGGATGATGACAGAAGCCAAGAATAAGATCCAATCGGCTCATATAGAAATGAATAAAGAATTGCACTCCGAGGATTAATGTCATGGGAGGATTGCGTACCCATAGCCTTGCAAGAATACCGTACTTCTACGAGAAGTGCGGTATTTAAGCTACAAATATCAACCCTCTATACCGATAATCCTTATGTAGGAATAGTTACATGGGCATAATATAAGAAGATAATGGTTTAAATGGAGGAACAATCATGAGATATGTAAACATAAGTGAGATAGAAGCAGGGCAGTTCCTCGGTAAATCTGTATATTCTGGAAATGGAACTGTACTATTATCAGCAGGTGTTCAACTTACAGTATATATGGTAAACACATTGAATCGAATTGGTGTAACGATGCTGTATATTCAAGACCCGCTGTTTGATGATGTGGATGTTGAAGACGTACTTCAAGAAGCGACTAAGCAAAACCTGATTCACGGACTGAATGATACATTTGAATCTGTACGATCAGGCAAAGAATTGGATGCACAAAGAATTGGAACAAGTATTGATATGCTGTTAACGGATGTCATTAATCATAAAGAATTACTAATTGAATTAACAGATATTCGTACGCTGGATAACGCACAATACGTACACGCCATGAATGTCTGTTTATTATCTACAGTCATGGGTATTAATATGGGGCTGAATTTCCTTCAGGCCAAAGAATTAGCTGTAGGAGCTTTGTTGCATGATCTAGGTAAAAGTGGATTATCAAGCGAGAAAGAGATATCGCCAAATATTAGAGAACATCATACATGGCGTGGGTTCGAGAAGATTAAGCACAAGCGCGATTTCAATTTGAAGATAGCCCATGTGGCGTTACAGCATCATGAAAGGGTAGATGGATTAGGCATACCACGTGGATTGTCAGGTGACGATATTCATATTTATGCTAGAATTGTTGCCGTAGCGAATATGTATGATCATTTGATAAGTAAATTAAATGGCAATAAGGGGTTACTTCCTCACGATGCGTGTGAAGAAATGATGGCGATGTCGGAACAGGAATTAGATAGAGAAGTGTTAATTCAGTTCACGAGAACCGTCTCCGTTTATCCTAACGGTACATCTGTACGATTATCTACCAAAGAGACTGGTGTAGTTGTTCGTCAACATAGAGGGCTTCCGGGTCGCCCTGTTGTACGGATTATAAATGGCGTTGGTAACGAACTAGATATTAAGGAACTAGATTTAGCTCAGGAGACCACCGTCTTTATTGAGGTGGTACTGGCATAGAAATATATTTGCTAGCCATTAACGGACATGCTATGATATGTTCGTATGAATTCAAGCAACATTATTAATTGTAAATGTCGAGGTGGCTAAGAATGGATATTGCAATTCCTATTATTACTTTAATCGTAGGATTAATTGGTGGGTTCTTCATCGGTGTATTTTACTTGCGCAAACAGATGGAGAAGATGCAAAGTAATCCCGAAATGATTCAAAAGATGGCCAAGCAGATGGGTTATAATCTGAATGGTAAACAGATGCAAAAGGCACAACAAATGATGAGAAATCAGCCGGCCATTCCGAAGAAGGGTCAAAACCGCAAAGGTAAGTAATCTTTCTAACTGGATGTTGCGGTCGAGAGAGGAAGAGATATTGTGGCTGGAATAAAGGACTATTCAAATACAAATGTAAGCAAGAATCGTGAGCAAATAGAGTATCACATGGAGAAGATATTAGATCTGATCGGTGAGGACACGAAACGCGAAGGATTGATAGAGACACCAGCAAGGGTTACTCGCATGTATGAGGAGATTTATTCGGGCTATGAAGTCGATCCTCGAGATGTGCTAGGTGTGACATTTGATGAGAATCATGAAGAACTTGTTATTGTAAAAGATATCGTATACTACAGTCAATGTGAACATCATATGGCTCCATTCTTTGGGAAAGTTCATATCGGATATATCCCAAGTGGTAAAATTGCTGGATTAAGTAAGTTTGCTCGATTGGTAGATGCATTAACTCGTCGTTTGCAAGTACAGGAGCGAATTACATCTCAAATTGCAGATATCATGGATGAGGTGTTGCAACCTAACGGTGTCATGGTTGTTGTCGAAGGTGAACATTTATGCATGTGTGCTCGTGGTGTGAAGAAGCCTGGTAGTAAGACGATAACATCTGCTGTAAGGGGTGTGTTCCGTGAAGACGCCGCATCACGTGCGGAGTTTCTATCATTGATCAAAGACTGAGCATCCTCATTGTATTTATACAATGAAATAATATGAGTAACCAAAAGGACACTATCGCTAAGATAGTGTCCTTTTGGTTACTCATATTTCGTTATAAAGTCTTAGAAGAGGTTAATCCTCTAGAATGGTCTTATTTAAGGATATTCTTAATCTTCCAAGAAAGGATGAGACACGGTTTAAATATTCACGAGAATGTTCGCGGTAAATAAGTTCATGGTGGCTATTCTCAACAATCCATACATCAGATAGCGGATTGGTCTGATTGGAGGCGAAGGATTCAGCAATTTCATACGGTGCCTTCACATCCTTCGTTCCATGTATGAACAGAATGGGATAAGCATAATCCTTATTCTTCACTTGTTGGTAAGGAATCTGATTCAAGCGGGTACCATTTACTAATGGGAACAAGGTTTGTAATATTTCCAATGAGGGATGTCTTGGTAAATTAATCTGATTCTTAATATTATGATAGAGTGTGTCTGGCTCTAAGAGGAAAGTGCTATCAAGAATCATAGCATCAATATCCTTTGTTAGGAGACCTGTCTGTAAGGCTGTTCCAGCGCCCATAGAGAATCCCCATACGATAAGTTGTTCTGCGTCATGTTCTTTGGCGAACTTTACCGCGCCTAGTAATTGTTGCGTTTCGATCTTGCCACCTGTTGCAACATCTTTGTTATATTCCGCTGCGAATCCATAATCGAACATCAATACATTATAATTAAGACTATGCGCATAATGAGCCAGATCATACATAGGGACCCAAGATTCTTCACGATTTGCGCCATAGCCATGGCTGAATATAATCGTCCTCTTTGATCCTGAAGAAGGAATATACCAACCTTGCATCTTACGACTATCATCGAGTGCTGGGAAGGTGACATTCTCATATTTCATAGATTTAGCTTGAAGCGGATTAGAGTATAATGGTGCAACTGTTGGATTGGATAACACCCATGCAATATAAGCATGTAATGCAACGAAACAAAAGATAAGGAAGAATATTGTCGATATAATCAATGCAACGATGATATGTTTTAGGCGGATGAAACGTCTTGAAGTTAATGTGTTGGGCTTATGAATAGACTGAGAGCCTAGGCCATTCGTATTAGATAGTGTGTTCATATATGGCCTCCCCTGTTATCTTATTTATCCTATGCCCCGACGGAATTAAAGTCAATCTACTTCCTACAATTGTTAGCTGATTGTAATATATAGACTTTGATGATGATATTACATATAATTATGTAACCATGTTTCACGTGATGAAACCAAAAGAAAGGGTGATTCATTTTGGAAAATCGCAAATTGACGGTCCGATCTGTTGATCGGGCACTTGATATATTATTGTGTTTCACAAAGAATGATAACCTAGGACTGACGGAAATTGCAGGACAAATCAGTCTTCATAAGAGTACAGTTCATCGATTGCTTTCTACACTCGAGGAGAAGGGATTTGTTACAAGAGATAAATCCACAGATAAGTATCGACTGGGTATGCGGGTGTGGGAATTATCTACACATTTATCGCACAATGACGATCCGGCCATATTGTTATTGCCAGCGATGGAGAAATTGAGAGATCGATTAGGCGAAACGGTTAGTCTTTATCTACGTGAAGGAAACGAAAGGCTTCGGATACAAGCTGTGCAGAGTAACCAGGCGATTCGACGAGTAGCCAATGTAGGCGCAAGATTACCGTTATATGTGGGTGCATCAAGTAAAGTGCTTGTGGCATTTGCTACAGCGGAGGAACAGGCTGTTCTATTGAAAGATGGTGAATGGTCTTCATTTGTAAATCTTAATAGTTATATGAAGCAGTTACATGAAATCCAAGCGTGTGGTTATGCTACAAGCTTTGAAGAAAGAGAACCTGGAGCAGCAGCTATCGCCGTTCCCATCTTTAGAAGAGATGGATGTATCGCCGCAGCATTATCTGTATCAGGTCCAGTGAATCGTTTGTCTCTGGATACACTAGATGGATATGCTTCTGTCGTTGTAGAAGCAGCTCGCGATATGGGATTGATGTTCTCATAATAAAGAGGCAGGACCTTACGCCATACAGATGGTGTGGGGTCCTGCCTCTTTATTAGTATTTATACATGGGAGAAACTTAGTTCAGTAATAGAGAAATAGTGATGATGACAGCAGGGATTGCTATAAGAAATAACCAGCCTATCGGTCTGGCGAAGTTGACTGTCCATCCAATCCCTGTTCTTTTCTCAATCCATACGGAGGGATCTTGTGGGTTGTAATAGAAGCTACCGAGCTTCCAATACTTATCATCGTTTATCGGTTGGGCATTAGAATATGAAGTTGATCTACCTAAACGGCTACCTCCTTGGCCCAAGCTAAATGACAATACGAGAGCACCTAATACCATAACAGTTGTGATCAGAATAGTAACCAATCCAACCATTTGGGAATTTAGTTCAAATAGCATATTCAATTGAATGAAAGAGAACATTAATACGATCAGTAGACCTGTGATGATCATGTATAGCGACCATGCGCGACGAAAGATCACATTTTGTCGTAACGATTCTTGGGGATTACTTATATTGAGCTGTTGTTTGCTATTGTGAATAGTCCAATTAATGAAGATGAATAGTAGTGTCATGATGAACTGCATCATATTTAGACCCAATACGGCGATATAGGACTTATCCACACTTCTTGTGACATTTCCTTGTAGGTCGAATTGCATGGCTAATGTATCTGGGAACTGATGATAATATGTCCAAGCCAGTACAGCGCTACTTATCGTAATTCCGAGATGCAGGAGGAACCATGTGTTAGAGAAGATAAGCTTCTGCTGTCTAAATCCTGTATCAATAGAAAGTATTGTCTTGTTAGGTGCATCTGCCATTGGATGTTCTAACTTGAATTTTTTCATCTTAAAATGAAATGCCAGGTGAAGTAGAATTGAACCTACAACGAGTATTCCCGCAGAGCATGCGATAATCAATTCGAGTGTAAACGATTTGCTAACTAAGACGCTAATCAGACCGATGATAAGAATTAGTGTGTAGAGAATGGCGCTACTACAGGCATACTTCTTACGTAACTTGCGTAATGGCTTGCTGTGATACATTTCTTCACTAACGGATATCCCGAAACTCACGGTATTTCGAGTGAAGTAGGGCATGAAGATAATAGCAATAGAGATGGGTAGGAACATGAGAAGTAGAATAAGAGTGGATAACCAATCCATTAGTCATTCTCCTTTCTTGGTTTAGATATTTCGCTATATATCTGATCTGTGATATGTAGAATTTGATCTTTGGTCATGCCTCGGCATATCGCATCTGCTAGAATCGGCTTAAGTTGATTGTACTGCCTCAAAAGATTCTCAGGGTCCATTGCTGGCATCCCATCTGGTTGAATGACGACTCCCTTTTGCCTATGAATCTGAATGAATCCTTCTTGCTTGAGCAACGTGTAAGCTTTGTTCACCGTGTGTAAGTTGACACCAATATCAGAAGCTAGACCACGGACAGAAGGTAGTGATTCTCCCGGTTGTAGATCACCGCAGGCGATCCCCTCAATGATCCGATTCATTAGTTGTGTATAGATGGGCACATCGGATTGCATATCTAAATTAATAATCAAGGACTAACAACCTCCTATCTGTTATATTATGAATATAACAGATATACACCATTGGGTAAAGATGTATTGTTATCTATGTATCGTATGTGTAAAACAATGATAGTCAAAAGGACTCATCCCTTAGATCCAAAGATAGATCACAGGGATGAGTCCTATATATTGCTATTCAATGAAGCTGATTACGAGTTAGAACGACCTGACAATTGTTGTTCAGCAATTTGGACTAGGCGTTTTGTGATATAACCACCTAAAGAACCAGTCTCACGGGAAGTGTAATTGCCATAGTAACCATCTTGAGGAATCTGTACACCAAGCTCTTGTGCTGCTTCCATCTTCAATTGTTGCAAAGCAGCCGTTGCTTGAGGCACGACTAGGTTATTAGAACTACTGCGACCTTGATATTGTTGACCTGCTTGACCCATGTTTGTCACCTCCTTTGTACTTAATGAGGTTATTATGGATATAAACATGGGTAAACATACAGGAACTTGTGTGAATGAGTAGTGGTAATTATTTGATATCTAAGCTTGAAGGACGACGAATGCTTTCGATGTAAAGTTCTGTCTCCAAACATTGATCTGGTTCTAAACGAATTAATCCTGTGAAATCATCTGATTGTGACAGATTTGGAGCATTAGGTAACCAAGTGTACGGCTCAATACAGAGGAATTCATCTGCTTCGCCTTTGGTATAGAGAACCCAATGCTTGAAATGCTGATCATCGGCTACATATCTGATACCATAACCATCTGTGTGGGTCAGAATCGCTTCAACGGGCTTCTTATCACCAATTCTTAATATCGTATCTAGATTAGTGCCTGCTAAATTCAATCCGCGATTCAGACCTTCTAGATTATTTAATGGAACAAGTCCACCTGATGGAATTAATGACTCATCCAGTTCATAGATCGCTTCTACAGGAACCTTCAAGGTCCAATTCTGAGGTTCTCCATTTAAAAGGAACCATGTGTGATAACCAAGACCCAGCGGAAAGGCATTCTTCCCCTGATTGTGTATTTTTAATTGTTGCGTAAACCGTGTTCCTTGCAGTGTGAAGACAATCTGAAGCTTCAGAGGCGTAGGCGATTGCGAACTCCAACTTGGATCATCTGCTGAGAGGAATTCTGTCGTGATGGAACAACCACCTTCGAACTCATCCACTTCGATAACATTCCAGCTCTGTGTCTTATGCAGTCCGTGTATATGATTGTCGCCTGCTGTGTTACGATTGAATTGATAATCTACACCATCGTAATGGAATTGGCCATTTCGAATTCTACCTGGTGGAATAAGCAACGGAATACCAAAGTGATAAGGTTTCAGTAGATAGAAGTCGAGATCTTGTTCATTAGGTTCTCTGAGAATATGTCGTTCCTCATGTTTATCCCAGATGGCAATAACATTATTGCCCAGACCTGGGAGCAAGGTGATTTGAAAATCGTCGTTCTGAAGGATATATGTGTCGTACGCATTCCACGTACCTTTGGTTATCTGATTCATTAATATGCTCCTTTTTCTGTTGTGAATTTGAGAATATAGATTCATCGTAACAGATTTCAGTGCGTTTAGTAAAAATGAGTTTGACAATCACGTGCAATGCGTCATATTATTGCATGTAAGTAAGCTATAAAATCATGAATGCGATGATAAGGATAAGTAGACGTAATCAGATGATCTTTCAGAAAGCTGGTGGTTGATGCAAACCAGTGATCTTGATATGTTGAATGGACCTTTGAGTGCTATGCTGAACGGAGATCTTAGATTCCTAAATAGGCTAGTCGATTATTCCACGTTACGGATATTAGAGGTTGCAGAATCCTTGTTCTATATGGACAAGTTTCTTTTGCGACAAATAAGGGTGGTACCACGGTCTCACGTCCCTTGCGGATGATGGGCTATTTCTGTTGTAATAATTCAAACGATAAATAGGGGAGTGATTGAAATGAAAAGAGTACTTTCTGGTATCCAACCAAGTGGAAGGTTAACACTCGGTAATTACATCGGTGCAATGAAGAATTTCGTCAAATTACAAGATAGTCATCAATGTTATTTCATGGTAGCTGATCTACATGCCATAACGGTACCTCAAGAACCGGCAACACTGCGAGATCTTTCGGAAGCTAACGCGGCTCTGTTCATTGCGGCTGGTATTGATCCTGCCAAGTCCAATGTGTTCTTACAATCGGCCGTGCCTCAACATGCCGAACTAGGCTGGATATTAACAACATTAACATCCATGGGTGAGTTAGAGCGAATGACTCAATTCAAGGATAAGTCCCAGGGGAAGGAATCGATTGGTGCTGGGCTATTCGTATATCCGTCACTGATGGCTGCAGATATACTTGTCTATAATGCAGATCTAGTTCCCGTAGGTGAAGATCAGAAGCAGCATTTGGAGCTCACGCGCGATCTGGCAGGACGATTCAATCATCGTTATGGCGAATGTTTTACAATACCTGAACCTTATATTCCACAAGTTGGTGCAAGGGTCATGTCTTTGGATGATGCTAGTAAAAAGATGAGCAAGAGTAGTGTTGTTGCAGCGAGCTTCATTGCATTATTGGATCCACCAGATGTGATTCGCAAGAAAATTAGCAGAGCAACAACAGATTCTGGTGCTGAAGTGAGATATGATGAATCAACAAAACCAGAGATCAGTAATCTGATGAGCATATATTCACAGTGTTCGGAATTAAGCCTTGATGATATTCGGATGAAATATGAAGGTCAAATGTATGGAGGATTTAAGAAGGATTTGGCTGAAGTCATTGTTAGCACGCTAGAACCATTACAGAAACGCTATTACGAAATTCGTGAGTCTGGCGAAATTCAAGACATCTTAGCTCAGGGAGCTAAGAATGCCAGCGAACTTGCAAGCCAGACGCTCGATGATGTGAAACAACGTATGGGATTCCTAACTTCACATAAATAGGTTTAGTGGGGGATAGAGGACTTATTTCGTTTGGACTTGACCACAAATCCATAGCCAATATTACAGATACCCAATACGCTCAAAGCCAAGGCAATCCAGACAGAATGGCTAATAGCAATTGCGGCTACGGCAAGGATGAGGATGGATGAAATTGCGAACCATAATGAAAGACCTTTACTCATGTTAAAAACCTCCAGTGATTTATTAGCGAAAATAAGAATAATGTTCATCTCCTAAGCCATACTAAGCTTGCAAGCTTGCACTTCATTACAGAAACAGAAGTGAAAGGAGATTATATGATGGCACAAGGAAGATCGAACTCAAACAATCTAGTTGTCCCACAAGCCAGAAATGCGATTCAACAACTTAAAATGGAGGCTGCTCAAGAGCTAGGTGTTAGCATTCCAGCAGATGGTTATTACGGGAATTACACATCACGAGAGATGGGTTCGCTCGGAGGATACATTACCAAGCGACTAGTCCAGATCGCAGAACAATCCCTTTCCGGGAAAAATGGAAACATGTAATTCATCACTTGATATATGGTTATAAGCTTAAAGCCTAGAGCAATTGCTCTAGGTTTTTTGTGAATTAAAAATAATAGGCATAATAACGCTTCATGGCGATCACCAGTCGCTGATCGCCATGAAGGTCTACCTGTATATTAAGCTCACTACAATGGTTCTTGTCAAGTAGAATAATGTATGGGAATCCTTGCATTCATCTTCTCGTCGCTCAACCAACCGATATAGGAATCAATGGGTTTGAATTGTTTGTCCATAATAACGATGGATACAAAGGGATATTGCGTCCGATGACGATACCTTACATCTGTCCATCGTACGATATAGCCGTTGTTAACATGCTGAACGTCTGCAATAGCGAACGATGTGAAATACAGAAAGGACTTTACATTAGGATGTTGCTTAGAGTGTTCGACGGCCTCATGTGTTGAGGATGTAACATCTTCGAAGGTCCAGTTAAGCGTGTTTCGATTCAATGTTCCAATATCGTAGCTTCCGATGGGTTGCAATTTAACAACGTTCCATTGATGAAGGGATATCGTAGGAATGAGATAATAGGTATCTCCTTCTTGATATTTCGGATCCATTTGAGCTACGTGGACTGTCTTGCGATAATGATGGAGGGTTCTCCAAATATAATAACCAATGGTTGAGGCATATAGAACGGTAAATAATGGAGCGGGATCAACCATTCCTAGCACCCATAAGAGAATGGCAACTAAGTGAGATCCGAATATAAATGGATCAAAAATGTGAATGATATTCCAAGAGATCCATTTCTCCGTAAATGGTCGAAATGCTTGTGTGCCATACGTATTAAATAGGTCACTAAATACATGCACGCATACTGCTACACCTGTCCATAAGGCTAGATGTAGAATGCTGATATCACGGAAAAATACGGATATGACAGTCGTTATGAGTACAGTCCAAATGGCTAAGAAGGGTATTGAGTGGGTGATTCCCCTGTGATTGCGAATATATACAGCGTTGTTCTTCAAGCGTAATACGCTATCGATATCAGGGGCCTGCGATGCTAGCACAGTGCCTAAAGTAACAGCTATGGCAAGCGAAGGGTTCGTATTAACGACGGGATCAATATGAGCTAAGCCCGCCAGAGTGAATCCCATGACTAGATGTGTACCTGTGTCCATAAACAACTCTCCTTTGTGTTCTTACTATAACTCAATTTTGTACTTCTAAACCATTAACCATAAATCAATATTTCTAAAAGTCATCAAATTGTCGAAATTGAGAATTCGATTGGAGCAGTTTGCATGATACTTTTCACTGTTAATATGATAAACTTTATAGCGTATGACAATTGAAGACAGAATAAGATGGAAATAGAGGAGGAACTTAGCACGTGGATAATCACATGAGTTACCAAGCTCCTTCAGATTCAACAGTGATTTCTGTTAGTGAGACACCACCACATGAATCAGGAACTTGGAGAGACTTTATTAATATAACCAAACCAGGGATCATTCGATCCAATGTAATAGCTGCCTTTGCTGGATATTGGTTAGCTTCTCACTGGGATTTGCAATATGGGAAGATGATCATGACCCTACTTGGGACAATCCTTGTCATGGCATCTGCTTGTGTGTTCAACAATTATTTTGATAGAGAGCTTGATCTGAAGATGGAGCGTACTCGTGAACGCTCTCTACCAACAGGCAGGTTAAAGCCAGCCGTTGTGTTATGGTACGCGATCATTCTAGGGGTCGTCGGTCAGATCGTATTATTTGTATTTTCAGGTATACTGGCAGGTATTTTCGGATTGGTTGGTGTGTTTGTTTATGTAGTAATCTATACACTATGGCTTAAACGTTCCTCAACATGGAGTACATCCGTTGGTGCAATATCCGGCGCTATGCCCCCTGTAATTGGTTATGTTGCTGTGACAGGTACGGTAGATATGGGAGCATGGCTCTTATTTGCCATGTTATTCTTGTGGCAACCTCCCCATTTCTGGGCATTAGGTATACGCCGTGTAGAAGAATACCGTGCGGCAGGTTATCCACTACTTCCCGTAGTGAAAGGCATTACAAGAACAAAATACCAAATGATTCCATATCTTATCGCTTTAATTCCAGTGCCTATCCTAATGTATGTGTATGGATATGCAGGAATTTATTACATGAGCATCTCGTTGGCATTGTCCCTCATATGGTTATACTTGACTGTGCAAGGGTTCAGAGCGAAAGATGATGAAGTGTGGGCGAAGAAAGTATTCTTATTTTCAATCAATTATTTAACGGTAAGTCTTATCGCTCTCGTACTCAATACGACATTCTAGAGATGAGAACACCACAATATTAGGTGAGTCTAACGATGGCTGTATGATTATTTGGGGGGAGAGTTAAGAATGCAAATGATTAAGCGTTACAAATGGACATGGGCTTTGATTGGGATATTGATCATTCTCGCAGGTTATTTATTGGTATCGTCACTAGGGTTAGGCAAAGACAAATGGCCAGTGATCTCTACTGTAGAGGATTTCTCGTTTGAGAATGTAGATAAGACAACAGTGACTCTTGATGATACCAAAGGTAAGGTTCGACTATTTTACTTCTTTTTCACCAGTTGCCCTGATGTATGTCCTGTGACGACATTCTTGCTCTCACAAGTGCAAGACAAGCTGAAGGAAGAAGGTCTGTTCAACAAAGATATTGAGTTCGTCTCCATATCCTTTGATCCCGAAGTAGATACGGTGGAAGAAATCAAGAAATTCGGTGATCGCTTCAAGGCCGATTATGATGGTTGGTACTTCCTTAGGGGAGATAAGTATACAGTGTGGGATTTAGCAGAGAAATCGTTCAAAATAATGATCCTAGGGGATAGCGAAGGTAACTATTCTCATGCTAACTTAATTGCACTTGTGGATCGTGATAACCAAGTTCGTCATTTGTACAATGCGAATGATCCGGATGATGTATCTGTAGAATTATTAGTTAATGACCTTAAGGATCTTGCTAAAAAATAATTATTCATGACAAAATGACAGACTTCTCGCCTACCCATTATAGGGTTCATTCAGGCGAGAAGTCTTTTTGTTGTGCACTATATATAACATATTCATGAAGTGAAGCTTTCTCCAATTGTGCAACGAGATATTCGTCAGGTGTACCTTCTACACCCGCATATCCACGACGTGTATAGAGATGTAGGGCATCAGGAAAGGCATCTCGTAATACAGAACGAATTCTTGTGCCGGACTTATCGTTGTCCATGAATAATATAACTTTATCATTCATGACTTGTGCTCGCAGATCTTCAAGTTTAGTGGCGTTTAATGTACCGAAAGTGCATAGAATATTAATTTCTGGCAAAAGAAGGCGTTGTAACTTGGTTCGATCATTCTTGCCTTCGACAATTAAATAGATAGCCATGATCATCACCTCATAAATAGTCGAGAGAATATCACAATTCCCCGGGAAATGTTGAAAATCTTCATACGTTTGCTTATAGTCTATCTTGTTTAGTCTGACATTTGCAAATGAAGTGTAACAAGGGAAAGGCCCTCATTTTTAAATGAGAGCCTAGTTGTGAAGTGGAGTTCAATGGATTAGCAGAATATTGGGAATGCACATACGATAATAACCAATAAAATATAAAGAACTAAAATCATACCTGTAGATTTACCCATAACACATGGTGCAGTTGCAATAGGTTGAATCTGTTGATTAGGACAACAATGACCCATAATCATTCACCCTTCCTTCTGGTTAGTAGTTATTTGACTCACTGTATTGTATGTGGGGCAATTGTAATGGTTTGTGTGATGGCCTATATCGCATCAGGATGGGTATGTGTACTGTTCGTGTATAGCGTATTTGCAGGCTGACGAGAAATGGGAATGATCATTAATCCAATCATGAGTATAAGGAACGCGATGAAGTAAGGAGAGAATTGATCACGTAACTGCCCAGAAGTGACAGGTCCAACAAATGAGCCCAAAGACATAGCGATCGATTGGTAGGCGAACACTCGACCTAAATGGCTACCACCACTAAGCTTGATGAATAGGGAAGCCATAGCTGGGAAGATGATCCCTTTGGATGAACCCATGATAAATAGAATGACTACTATTGGGATTTGAGGAAATGCAGCTAGCGTGAAGAAGCAACATGCCATCAGAAAGATACCCGACACGACCCTTTTCATAGGTGAATATCGATTCAGAAAGAGTAGACAGAGGGTTGTAAGTGCGCCAAGACTAACGACAGAGAATAGAATGCCTGTCGACATCACGCCAGATATATCGGTGTTCCGCAGAGGGATTTCAAAGAATAGAATACCTTGAGCACATGATGCGACGAATGGAAGTGTGTAATAACGTAAAGAGATGCTGGATACGACAGGTTGTGTGAAAGGACCAAAGGGTATGGAATCTCTAGATCTGCCACTAGCATCCTTAGATACACCAAGGGATTTGGGTACGCTGAACATAGCGAAAGCACCTGTTGCGATAAGTAGCCAGCCAAGGCTGAGAAATGTTATAGAATAGCCTAGATTAGCAACAATAAGTGCACCTGCTGCTGGTGATAGAATGGATGCCAACGTATGAATGACGCCATGTCCGGACATATACTTCCCTTGAGTAACAGGATCTTTTGATAAGGAAGCTAGAAGGGCTAGACAAGCAGGGGACAGAAAGGCTAATACGAATCCACTTATAGCACGCAAGATAAGTAACTGAAAAGGGAATTGGATATATGCTTGTAGTAGAAGAATAATCCCGGCAGATATCAGACTGAATATAATGTAAGGGCGGCTCCCATGACGATCAATCACCTTGCCCGCAATGATATTTCCCGGAAGGTGTGTCAGTGCATAAATACCGACGACCCATCCAATGAAGACAGGAGTAGCACCGAGGGATACTGCAAATGGTGTGAGAATGGGGTATTGAGCATGCAGATCGAAAAAGGCTAGAAAAAGAAAAATATAGAGCCATAAGGCCGTTTTCACATGAAGACCCCTTTCTACGTAAGCGATAATTGTTGTCTATACTACTTGTACGTTGGAGAGGATTGAATCAGAACAGCTTAACGTATTATTTTGTACAAGTAGGGTTAGGCTGACAGTATATCTGGGAATCATGTATAATTAGGAAATAATCGACTACTGACACAGTGGTTGATCGTGAGATATATGGATGGGAGTGTTGTTAAAGGATGGACGTACAATTATGGAGTGACTTCTTGAAGGATAATTGGCTCGTTATTGTTATCGCTCTTGTGGTATTATTTATGGTGCTCAAACTCATGAAATCGATGGTGAAATGGTTACTTGCTATAGTGATTGTCGCAGGACTGCTCATTTACAGTGGTATCTCTATCGAGAAGATTGGGGAAGTTGTAACAACAGTGAAAGATGAGACCGTTAATAATCTTAAGAGTGAAGCGATGGATATGATGTTAGAAGAAGCGAAAGAAGCGAAATATTCAGAGAATACAGATGGGTCGTATAAGATTACTACACCTAACATGACTATGAAGGGTGAGATTGGAACTGAAACGGTGCAGGTGACCGTCAAAGGGGTATCCGTGGGAGAGTGGAAAGTGAACGATTCAATCATAACGTTCATTGAAACGGCACGAACGAACGCATCAACCACCAAGAAGTAAGATATACCGACCGTCCCTGTGTATAAGTGAAGGGGAGATTAATGACGTGTTCTACAGATGGATTCAGAGTTTGCAAGATTTCAATATCGTTACAGTCATCGTTGTCTGTGTTCTGGCTCTATCGATCGTTCAAGGTTGGCGTAGGGGGGCTTCGAATTCAGCAGGTAGATTGTTTACGTTACTTCGTGATGTGGGGCTTACGTTCCTTGGACTAGCGATTTCCGTTCCATTCACTTTATGGATGTCGCCTTGGGTACAAGAACGGCTATTAAAGTATAGTGCTACGTTACCCCACACAGATTTGAGTGGATGGGAGCAGACATACTACACGATCATTACATCTATAGCGGATTTCTCCTTAATGCGGTTCGCTGTGCTCTTTATAATCAATTATTCTATCATTCGATTCTTATTCAGTATGCTTATCAGGTTGTTATTCGGGAAGGGTATCTCTCTGTTCTCCTCCAAAAGGGGTCAGTCGGCAAATTCGATCAGTAGGCTGACTGGTATGGGAATTGGAGCTGTGATGGGGGTATTACGTTGCATTATGCTTATCGCCGCCCTATTTATTTACGTCACGGTATTTCCATCAAGTCAATTTAGTGTTCATATTGAGGGGTCGGCAGTATATCAAGATGCAGCTCGAATGATTATCGAGCCATTATCGGGTAATTTAGTGAAAGAGAAACTGCCAGTCTTCACTAAGGCTGTGGAGCAAGAGCTAAACGGTATTCTGCAACGCAAGTATGATATCATTGACCGCTCTATTCCGGAAGATATCGAAGAAGCGGCTGCTCAGATTGTTGGCACAGCGAAGACGGATGAAGAAAAGGCACGCTTGTTGTATGATTGGGTTGGATCACGTGTTGCGTATGATTATGCTAAAGTAGATGACTATGAACAAAGAGGTGTATGGCATGAGCAGACACCTCGGGATACGTATGACACGTTGCTTGGTGTATGTATAGACTATGCCAGATTGTATGCAGTGATGGCGAAATCCCAGGGACTTGATGTCAAAGTCGTGACTGGACTAGGGTATAATGGTCAAGGAGGATACGGTCCTCATGCATGGAATGAAGTTTATCTAAGCACCGAGAATAAGTGGATTCCGCTTGACCCTACATGGGCACAGACAGGCAATTGGTTTAATCCACCGAAATTTGCGGAGACGCATATTAAGGATCAAGTTCTATAGTATGACATCAAATTAATATAACTTCTTGAAGCACAAGGCGAATTTCCTATGATGGGAGGTTTGCCTTTTCTTTCATAGTAGAGAGTGTAATTCTTCACGGAAATCGAAAGATGTATTCCGCATGAATTCCGGAGGAAGGAAGATCATAGGAACAGAATAAGTGCCCAAACGATACTTAATTTAGAAAAATAGGTTAGCTTGTGGGAATAAGTGTCTAGATGACAGTTAAACTCGGAGGAATCGCGGAAAAGTAGGTTTTTCGGGGAATTAAATGTCATTTGAGCATTTAAAGTAGGAGAAAGGGGAATAGTGCTGGATTTAGAGGACAAATTTGCAACTAACTGTGACACCCTCGCTATAACAATGGAAATATAAGCAAGGCTAACTTATTGGAACGAACGATAAATTCAATTACTATTTATTTAGGAGGCGACTAAAGTGAAGAAGAAGGTCATACTACTTATGGGGCTAGCGATACTTACTATAATCTCATTGACAGGATGTGTTCCTGGGGATGGGAAGGCCACCATTGATCATCCTGCGGGATTCTTCTGGGGAGTCTGGCACGGCTGGTTGGCACCTATTTCATTAATAATTGGATTCTTCAAGGATGAGATTCGTATCTACGAAATATACAATAGTGGCTGGTGGTACGACCTTGGATTCTATGTTGCTATCATTAGTGGCTTTGGAGGGATATCATTAACTAGACGTAAAAAGAAATAACAAGAAGTATTAAACAACAGGAATACGGAGTATGGAGGGATTCACTATGACACTTAAAGAAAAGAGAGAACATCGACAATATCCGGAACAGACCAAGTTAGACGCCTCTCGTGCTACGTATGAACGAGATTATTCAAGACTCATTCATTCACCTACTTTTCGCCGTCTTCAAGGGAAATCCCAAGTGTTCGGAGCGGGAACGGGTGACTATTATCGCACACGATTGACACATTCACTTGAAGTCGCACAGATTGCACGTGAAGCATCAAAAAGTCTTGTGCGTTCTTATCCCGAAGTTACGCTTGAAATGGCGGGTAATCCTGGACTTGTCATTGACCCAGAGGTAGTGGAATGCGCATCGATTGCCCACGACTTCGGCCATCCACCATTTGGACATAAAGGCGAAGAGGTGCTCGATGACATCCTTGAACGTTTTATTGAAGAGAAGGTAAGGATTTCAACCAAAGGAAGATACTGCTCAGCAGAACAATTAATGAAAATTAAAAGTGGTCTGAAAACGAAGTATGAACATTTCGAAGGCAACGCACATAACTTCAGATTAATTATGTTCCTGGAGAAAAGGGAGAACGTGGATGGGCTTAATTTATCAGACGCTGTATTGCTAGGTATTAATAAATATCCATTTCCAGGAACTGTCCTCAAGAAAGGGTTATATAAGCATGAGTGGGCGTATATTTCACAGATTCGCAGAAGTTGGGGAATTCCAGATGGTAAGTTGACATTGGAAGCTCAATTAATGGATTTGTGTGATGACATTGCGTATTCGGCACATGATCTGGAGGATGGGATTAAGGCAGGCAAAATAGAAGTACATGAGCATTTCTTGTTCGATCCCAATACGATTAAATTAATTGTAGAGAAAATTATGACACTTGAGGACGCCTTCTGGAACGGTTGGAAGCAAGAACAGATTCAGCCGAAAGTAGAAGAAGTACTCTCCTCCTTCTTACAAGTATGGAAAGATAAGATGCAAATCTGTGAGCATGATTATTCTCGTGCGAGACGTGAAGTGAAGGCTTATTGGGTTAGTCTGTTCGTAAGTAATTTGGGAGTTCTCTGTGAGGAGGATTGGAAAAAAGTTACTTTTATAAAAGAGGGTATAGAGAACGAAGATATGTTGCGCACCGTCAGTGTTCTAAAGAGCTTCGCGTGGGTAACTATGATTAAAGATTTACGGGTTCAACGTCTGCAGAAAAGAAGTGAATGGATTATCCAACGATTATGGGATGCTTTTCAAGATCCAGAAATGTCGAAATCGATTATTCCATCCGATTGGTTGCAGCGCTATGAACGAGATCAATTGAAAGATAACCCCATTTGGACTTGGGAGCACATGGTCATTGATTATATTGCAGGCATGACAGATTCCTTTGCAGAAAAGATATATAATGAGCTTTATGGACTGAAAGTGGGTTCTATTTATGATTTAGATTAGAAAAATATATAGATCAAAATACTCATTTGAAACAGGAAGAATCAGAACCTATATAAATCTCTCAAACACTTGATATGATTAGGTTCTGATTCTATTGACTGAAGAATAGATAGCGTAGATTATTTCATGTGCATAGGTCTATTGACCTGTTTATTTGAATTATAAAGCTTGTACATTATATCGAGAATGAGTATAATCACAAAGATAAGAAAAATTAATATATTCCAAAATAGGATGTACTAGATTGATGTCCAATGTAAATGAACATGTTTCGAAAATTGCTAGAATGGTTAATAAAACCTATATTTTCGGTTACATATTTAGGGCAGTGCCGGAATTTTAGGAGGTTTATATGAATATGATTAGACATCATCGCTGGATTGCATTACTCATTGGTGTGATACTAGTGTGTTTCTCTGCAATTAGCTTTATGATACAAGAAGAACAAGCGGAGATTCAGGGGGATTTATACAATCAGGATATAGTTAAAGGGAAAGAAGAACATAAATTTACACCATTGCTAACGTACACGATCGAACGCAAGGAATCGTTTTACAGTCTGCTGACAACGAAACAAGAGACTTTAAACATCGTGCACAATACAATGAAGGATCCATCACAGAACACGGCAACTAATATTACTGAAGTTGTTCAAGTGGTAGAAGCGCAAGAACCGGCAGTACTCGTTGAACCGGTAATTGAAGTTAACCATCAACTCACACCCCCCAAGGAGTTATTCTTTACTCGGACCCAAATGCTTAGTCAGATTGACAAGGATCAATCGACTTTACAATACACTGTAACCGATAAAGAACTGCAGACGCTACGAAAAATCGTGATGGCAGAAGCAGAAGGTGAACCGTACGAAGGCAAAATAGCAGTTGCTAATGTTGTCTTAAATCGGCTACGGTCAGCTAATTTTCCAAATACAATTCATAAGGTGATTTATCAGAAATATCAATTCAGTCCAGTTCGCAATGGCCGGTTTGATCGTGTCAAGCCATCTACGGATGTTATTTATGCTGTGAATGAAGCCTTGAATGGACGCAAAGAAGTTAGTGAAGATACGTATTATTTCTTGTCATTAACATTAGCGCAAGATTTAACCGTACACCATACACGCACGTTTAGTAAAACCATTGGAAATCATTCCTTCTATAAGTAAGATTCAGTTAACGCAGAGGTTTTTGATGAACTTTCAGACGAGTGTGTTTGTCTATTTATAATGTCTATTACCTTTTGTGCACAGTATTGAGGTTGGTAATAGGATTCAATAGGTTTGACTTGTGGTTGGTCTGCCTTTTGGTCTTTATATTGTTTCGTCAATCTAGAGAACCACGTATCGATGACATCAGGGGAATGGATGGTCTCAGCTAACCCGTGATTAACGAAGAATTGGCTATTCTGTTCTTCTTGTCCTGGAATAGCTTGAAAGAACAGCATAGGGATTCCTTTGGCGAGTCCTTCTGTACAAGTCATTCCCCCTGGCTTGGTAATCAGTAAATCAGAAACGTCCATCAATTTAGAAATTTCACGAGTGTATCCCATGATATGGATGTTAGTATGGTGAAATGCTGGGTTAGATTTCAGCTTATCAATCAGCTTGACATTACTGCCTAGACACACAATCAGCTGAATTTGATCTGCCCATAATACGAATTGTTGTAACAAATCTTGCTTTAGGGTAAGACCCCATCCGCCTCCCATTACAAGCACGGTGGGCATTTGTGCAAGATGGAATTCCTCACGTAATTGCTCCTTATTACCTCTGACCCAGAAATCAGGATGTACAGGTATACCCGTTGTTTGAATTCTACAAGGTGTTACCCCACGTTCAAGCAGTAGATTATATACTCCAGGTGAGGATGCTAAATAGTAATTTACTTCCGGGCTAATCCATGTGCCATGTACATCATAATCTGTGATCAGTGTGATCAGAGGAATATCCATTCCTTGTTGTTTCAATCTTGAAATGACGCTGTTAGGTAAGGGATGCGTACAAATAATAACATCTGGTTGCAATTGCAAGATCACTTGTGCCGTATGTGTATAGAATATACGATGCAGGGCAAGCTGGGTGAGTCGGGTTAACGATTTATCATATCGATTTCTATATAGTAAGCCGATAATGGCTGGTGATGTGCTAACGGTTTTGCGATAGGTGGATAGTATCCAAGGTCCAATCGTAGGATTCAGAAAATTCCCGAGTTCTATGACTTTGCACTGTAGATTAGGGTAAAGTTTCTTCATACCACTAGCTAGGGCATGAGCGGCCTGTGTATGTCCTGTTCCAAATCCTTCTGAGAACAGAAGTACTCGTTTCTTTTCCATGCGTTCAGCCACTCCCTTCTTATTCAGTATAATATACACAATTCATGCGATTATAACTAGTTCTGTATTTATTATAGGGTGGATTGTACGTGTATAAAATTCTAGTTGAAATGTTAGAAAACAAGTGTTATATTAAATTGACTTAATGACCACAAATGGAAAACGGTCAGAAACACACATCAATTTGTGTCAGAAAGGAGTGATGAAATGGCTGTGATGGATCGTCGTAAGCAAGTGCTTACTGCTGCGGCCCAATCCTTTGCAACTTTTGGGTACAAGGCGACAACGATGGAACAAGTAGCTAAAATTGCCAACGTTGGTAAAGGAACCATATACACCTTCTTTACGAATAAAGAAGAATTATTCGATGAAATTCTATATGGAGTCATTATGGAGATGAAGAAAATTGCAGATCGAGAGATTAGTGATGACAGTGCATTTTTGGATACTCTGTATAGAGTCGTTGACAGTTTACTTGAATTTCGCAGAGAACATGAGTTGTTCATTAAATTGTCGCATGAGTTAAGAGACTTCGGAACACCACAAGTGTTAGAAGCGCTGGATAAAGTGGAGTGTGTGATCTTAGAGTATTTGGAACGTGGAATTCAGAATGGTCTGAATCGTGGAGAAATCAAACCTTGTGATCCCAAGATTGTAGCAATCATTATAAAGAAATTATATGTTACCTTATCAACGGAAGTCAGTAAATATCATGACCCAATAAGTAAAGAAGAAATTAAGCATTACTTCCGTTTATTATTATCGGATGGATTAGTACAACGTCATTAAGTGTGGAAGAACGACATATATATATATAATATAACTTCCTTTGAGAGCGATGAATGTGAAAGAGCACATCGCCATTTCGGAGAGAAGTTTTTATTGGTCGTGTTATGACTGAATGAGGATTCTGGTCATAATGTACCTATACCTTGGAGGAGTGGATTGTAATATGAAATCAATGAGTGTTTTTTTCAAAGATATGGGTGCTGTCGCTAGAAATAAGAAGGTATTGATCACTATGATAGCGATTCTATTTATACCTGTGATGTATAGTGGGATGTTCTTGGGTGCTTTCTGGGATCCCTATGGCAAAATGGTTGATCTACCTGTGGCGGTAGTGAATACAGATCAAGGTTCGGACTATGAAGGTAAATCACTTCATGTGGGTGAAGATTTAGTCAAGGAACTGAAGGAAACGGATGGATTCAAGTGGGAGTTTGTTACATTGCAAGAAGCGCAAGAGGGTATGCAACATAATAACTATTATATGACGATCCTCATTCCAGAGGACTTCTCATCCAAAGCCACCACATTACTTAATGAACATCCACAGCCTGCCGAGATTATATTCCAACCTAACGAGGGATACAATTTCTTGGCATCGCAGATTGGTGGTACAGCGGTAGAACGTATTAGAACACAGGTATCTGCAAAGGTGACTGAAGTGTATACCAAGACACTATTTGATCAGATTAAGACAGTGTCTACTGGGTTCAAAGATGCTGGTGAGGGTGCTGGTGTCCTATCAGAGGGTGCTGGGATGTTAGATGATGGTGCGAACTTGCTTGTCACTAACTTGGGCAAAATGGTAGATGGGACATTGAAGCTACAAGATGGAATTAAGCCGATCTCCAAAGGTGTCGGAGACCTTGGGCAAGGTGCATCACAATTATATGATGGATCATCCTCCTTGGTATCTGGACTTACACAGCTTCAAACGGCACAGAAGCAACTGGAGACTGGTGCTGTACAAGTTCAACAAGGGACTACCCAATTAAAGACAGGAATTGCAACTTCTGAACAAGGAAGTGCCAAGCTTATGGCTGGCTTACAATCTTCTGTAGAGGGTACTTCTCAATTGGAAGCCGGACTTCAATCCTCTGTGGAAGGTTCATCTCAATTGAAAGATGGACTTACGAGTGCAGCAGCTGGAAGTTCTAAATTGGAACAAGGACTACAAGATGCAGTTAAAGGTAGCGAACAAGTAGCTACTGGCGCAACTAGTGTTGCACAAGGATTGAAACAGTTAGTCGCTACCAATCCTCAACTTGCTCAGAATGCAGATGTACAGAAATTAATTGCGGCGAGTCAAGCTGTGGCAGATGGAAGTAATAAGCTTCATAAAGGACAGCAACAATTAGTTGTTGGTGCGACACAATTGAACGAAGGACAGACACAACTAGCGCAAGGTGCTACGAAGCTTCATGCAGGTTCCATACAATTGCAAACAGGAGCAGGCGAATTGAATCAAGGCGCACAACAATTACTTCAAGGAAGCACACAATTACATCTAGGGCAGCAAAAGCTTCAAGAAGGTGTGAATCAATTAGATGCAGGACAGACGCAGCTCGTTAATGGGTTGAAATTATTCGGATCGAAGATGGGTGATGCTGTATCTGGCAGTCAGCAACTAGCAGGTGGCGCAGCGAAGATAGCTACTGGATCTAAGAAGCTAGTTGGTGGTATGAGTCAATTAGATGGTGGTGTTGTTACGCTTGCCGATGGATCTAAGAAACTTAGCGAGGGTGCAGTTCAATTAGAAGATGGTCTCGTCAAAATGAAGGATGGTTCACATGAGCTTTCATCCAAACTGAACGAAGCTGCTGGTAAGGCAGGGGAAGTGAAGGGAACGGATGAAACGTATAGTATGTTTGCTTCACCGGTTACTGTTCAAGAAGAGAAAGTAAATGAAGTGCCTAATTATGGTACTGGATTCGCACCATACTTCCTATCCTTAGGGTTGTTCGTAGGTGCATTGATTACAACGATTGTTATTCCATTGAGAGAGTCTAGTGTACCTAATGCAACAGGTTTGAATAGATTTGTTAGCCGGACACTTACTTTTTTTAGTATTGGTATATTCCAAGCACTCTTTGCTGCAACATTAGTGTTGTATGGTCTAGGTCTGGAAGTACAAAGTGTACCTATGTTCTACTTATTTAGCTTTATTACCAGTATTTCGTTCATGTGCTTAGCACAAGCATTTGTGACATGGTTGGATCAACCAGGGCGTTTCGCAATTATTGTTATTCTGATTCTTCAACTTACAACAAGTGCAGGAACGTTCCCAGTAGAACTTATACCAAGTTGGTTAAAAGTATTAAATCCATGGTTCCCTATGACTTACAGTGTTCAAGGGTATAAAGCTGTTATCTCAACAGGAGACTTTGGTATGATATGGTCACAAATTGGGGTGTTGGGTATCTTTGCGGGCATATTCTTACTGGCAACATTCTTATTCTTCATGCGTAAATCAGATCAGGTACATGTTAATAAAGAACAAAGTATTACCGCATAATATAGTTTGAATGAAAAGTGGTGCAGTTCCAAGTCCTGTAAATGGCGTGGAACTGCACCACTTTTTTTCGACAAAAATAGAAGCAAATGAATATGAAACGAAGCTACAAGACGACAACATATAAATAAAGCCTAATATATAATATGAAATGCAGATATTAAATTATATAGTAAACGAGGTTGGCATCGATGACTGGTGAGAAGGAAATGCAAACGGATACATATGCAAATGTAGAGATCGATAAGAAACGGAATGTAGACATTCTAAAGATTATGGAACAATGTAACATCCATCCAGATCGATGGAATGAGTATACACAGGTAGAATAATAGCTATAGCTATTAAATGGAACTATATTTATTTCATGGTTCGTTCCGCACGAATAAACGCAATGAATCGTTGTGCTTCTTCCTCCGAAAGGCTGCGTCCATCGATGGTAAGATTAAATCGCTCTAATAGCTTATCATCGGAAAGCTCCAGATCGTCTACAAATTCACGTACATCTTCCTCCATAACTAGGTTAGGATTACTAGTTCTCCCAATCAAATAATCAATAGAAACTTCGAATATATCAGCTAGTTTTGTTAACATTTCGAAATCTGGTTTGCGCCGACTTTTCTCATAGTGAGAAAGTGACGCTCTTGTAATCCCGACCACACGGGAGAGCTCATCTTGGGTCCAACCTCGAGCCTCTCGTAACGCTGCAATACGATTGTCCTGATTCATAAATTAACCTCCAGTTGCAATGTAAGTATATTTGTCGTGCGATATGTTGTGTGTTGTTATGGAAAATAAAGAGTGATCATAAAAATAAGCACTTGACACGATACAAAATGTATCGTAGATTTGGTTACGTAGATACAAAACGTATCTTTATCTATATAACCTAATTACCTTATTTTTAATCAGAAATACAACTCTTTTATAAAAAAGGAATGAAATTATGACTTCCCAAATACAGGATTGGGCCAATCTATCTCTTCATGCCAACATATACATCAAGGAAGTGAACGGAAATAAAGTATACAGTAAAAGCCGTCCAATATTCTTAATGGAATTAGGTGAGAACAGCATATGTTTCTTAAGTGATTTGGATCTACCGTTACTCCCAAATATCATGTATGGATTCGATATACAGAATACGCAATCGAAGGTCATGCTAACCGGACAACTCCAACATAAAGGGATGTATGAGCAACGATTCCAATATCGTGTCAGCCTAATCAATAACTTGAAAGGGATCAACACACACTATACAAGTGTCATGAAGAAAATGTTGCTTCATCTAGATTATTTCAAGATTTCTAATCCTAAAGGTAAATCGCTATTGCATAGAAGAACAGTGCGTCTATGGATCTAACAACATCTGAGATCCATTACACTTGTCTACAATTTATTATACATGATTACGAAGTGCATTAACATTTCAGTGGGAATTAAGGTGATTAGAATCTTGAGGATGAAGAACAATGATTGATATACATTGCCACATACTACCTGGTATAGATGATGGACCACAACTAGTGCAACAAGCGATTGAATTAGCTAGATCCGCTGTGGCAAATGGAATGACGACCGTGATAGCAACCCCCCATCATCTTAATGGAAGATATAACACACCTGCTTACAAGATACATAACGCTGTAGATAAATTTAATAATGTGTTGCGTCAACATCAGATTCCACTTCACGTAGAGCCAGGCCAAGAAGTACATGTTCATCCGTCATGGATGGATGAATTATATAAAGGCCAACTATGCACACTCGCAAACAGCCAGTATATTTTATTGGAATTTCCCACTAGAATCATACCTCACCATGTACATGTTGTAATCCATGAATTGAAGAAGAATGGGCTTATACCCATTGTGGCACACCCAGAAAGAAACTATACCATTGTTAACACTGATCGCATAAGGGATGAATTGTTACAACAGGGGGTATTATTTCAAATTACCGCCCAATCACTCGTTGGACATTTTGGTAGAAGGATTCAGAAATGGTGCTTCCAATTATGTAAGAAGAATCAGATACACTTCGTAGCTTCTGATGCTCATGATACGATCCGAAGGAGATACATGTTACAGGAGGCTTACGCTAGCATTGCCGACTTATGTGGTGTTGATAGGGTGAGCGTATTGCAACGAAATGCACGCGACGTGTTAGAGAACCGCCCAATCATACCAATGGAACCTCAAGTGGTTAAACGAAGGGGATTATGGCGGCTTCAATAAATAACAACCGAGTATAAAGAAAAAGGCTATTGCTTTTAGGGGGGTATACATGATTCCAACATCACAAAGAAATGAAGTTGACGTATTTATGGAGAAACCATTAGCTTATCCTTATCTCATGCTCGATCACAATCGATCTGTAAGAATGTATTTATGGATGAAGAGAATCATGGATGTTATGGGGGCTCTTCTTGGCATGTTCCTGCTCGCGCCTATGTTCGTATTGGTTGCGTTACTAATTAAATTAGAGGATCCCAAAGGCCCGATATTCTTTCATCAGATTCGTGTCGGTAAGAATGAGAAGGAATTTCAAATGTTTAAATTTCGAACCATGGTCTCGAATGCAGAAGATTTACTAGATGAACTGCTACATCGTAATGAAGTGTCAGGTGCCATGTTTAAAATGAAGAATGACCCACGTGTAACCAGAATAGGAAGAATCATTCGAAGAACAAGTATAGATGAATTCCCCCAATTATGGAATGTACTCCGAGGTGAGATGAGTATGGTTGGACCTAGACCTCCACTTGTTAGAGAGGTGCTAGACTACACAGCACACGATAAGCAGAGGCTTCTCGTAACACCCGGTTGTACGGGACTATGGCAGGTGAGCGGTAGGAATAGTGTCGGATTTGAGAGGATGGTTGAGTTGGATATTCGATATATAGATCGAAGAAGCATTACATATGATCTCATCATCATTCTCAAGACGATCAGAATGTTACTTGGGAGTAAGAATGCATTCTAAAGTTAGATCAAAAGGAGATTGACCATGAGAATTGGGGTAGATGCTCATATATTGGCAGGGAAGTTTCAAGGAAGCAGAACGTATTTATTGAATTTATATCATGAAGTTATGAAACAAGAATGTGATCATGATTACTGTTTCTTTGGATTCTGGTCTGCAGGCTATCCGTATGGAAATGACCCTCAATATATAGACTTCAAGTCAACATCTAAGATCAAGCGTTTGACGTATCAGACAAGTCCACTGGTAAAAGAACATCAAATTGACCTATATCACACGACCTATATCTCACCGATTATGTTGCCGTGTGATGTGATTGTCACGATACATGATGTTCTATTTGAGACCCATCCACAGTACTTCACCAATAGAGAAGTGCTAAGGAACAAGATTCTAGTAAGATATTCTGCCAAAAGGGCAAAACAAATTCATACGGTGTCGGAATATTCGAAATCTAAAATCATAGAATTATACGGAATTCCTGAGCACAAAGTAAAAGTTGTTCCCAATGGGGTAGATATCAGCAGGTTCTCCTCAGACAATAAAGCGTTATCGATAGATTTAGTATATGAAAAGTATGGTGTTAAGGACTATATATTAACGGTCGGTAGAATTGAACCGAGAAAAAATCACCTGCAGCTATTAGATGCGTATATGATATTGAAGCAAAAATTAAGTGATGATGCAGGTTGTCTTGTGATTGTTGGACAACCGGACTTTGGCTTCACACAATTCTTCGAAAGAATGAAAGAACTAGGTCTAGAAAAGGATGTACTGATCATCGATTCGGTAGATGATGTGGTGCTACCTCATCTATATCGGGCAGCCAGAATCTTTGTCTATCCTTCCTTCGCAGAAGGATTCGGGATTCCACCGATAGAGGCTATGGCAAGTGGCATCCCTGTCGTGTCGTCTAACACAACAGCCATACCCGAAGTTATTGGAGAGGCGGGAATACTTGTTGACCCTAATAACGCCGAGGAAATTGCTGCACAGATGGAAGTCCTTCTTACAAATATGGAATTACAAGAGAGTCTTCGACTTAAAGGGTTGGAGCAAGTGAAGAAGTGGACCTGGAAGTCTTCTGCGGATGCTTATGTTCAAGCTCTGGCTGAAGTCTACCAATAAGGGTAGGAGAGAAAGAAGAATAGGGGTTGTGAGGTGGAATATGAGTAAACAATTAAGAGTTGCATTCTGTGGAACCCGTGGGCTACCAGCCAATTATGGCGGATTCGAGACGGCGATTGATGAAATCAGTCAAAGATTCGTTAGAGATCAGATGGATTGTTATGTGTTCTGTCGAGAGCATCGTGTAGATCAGAGAATGGAAGCCATACATGGACGTAAGCTAATCTACATAAAGGGTAGTAAGTCGAAGCGTATGGATACCTTTGTATCCTCTATTCAGACGGGATTATACCTAATGAAACACAAGAAAAGTTTCGATTATATTTTATGGTTCAACAACGCCAATGTATTTGGAATCTTGCTTACGCTATTCACAAGGATTCCGATGTCCATTAATACCGATGGTCTTGAATGGAGACGAGCCAAATGGTCATTTCCATTTAAGGCCTTTTACTTTCTATCTTCTTTTATCATTAGCAGAACCTGTAAATCACTTGTCTCCGACTCCATTTCAATTCAACAATATTATAAGAAAGTCTTTATGAAAAGAACGGAGTTTATTCCGTACGGAGCTCCCGAACGAATATCGATTACTGACGATGAGAAGAGAAATGTACTAGAGAAATATAATCTAGTAGAAGATAAGTATTTTCTTCAAATCACGAGATTTGAGCCTGATAATTTACCATTAGACATCTTAGAAGCGTTCCAGCATTCAGAACTATATCTACGTGGATACAAGCATGTCCTGATTGGTTACCAAGATGATCACGAATACAGTTTGAAGTTGATGGCATGTAACGATGAATATGGGGTGATGGTTCTTCCTGCTAACTATGACCATAAAGAATTATCCATTCTTCGAGAGAATGCCTTCGGCTATGTACATGGCAATTCAGTGGGAGGTACGAATCCTGCATTATTAGAAGCTATGCAATCCTGCAAAAGGATATTCGCCATAGACGGGCCATTCAGCTCAGAAGTTCTTGGAAATGAGGGTGTATTGTTTAGAACCGAATTCTTATCTGACATATTGACGAAATCGTTGGATATGCCAGATCAATCACTTCGTATGCAATTGAGAATAAGAGATAGATATCAATGGGATGCAGTGGCTCATTCGTATTTGAATCTTATTCAACAAGAATCTGCTAATTATATGCCTCGTGAGAAGCCAGGGCATACGATCGTCATGTGACATGGTTCTGATGAATATATAGTCTGAAGGAGTTAACAATCCCAAGAGTCTAATAAAAGAAGGTGAACCGTACGTGCAACTAATTCTATTATCTGGTGGGTCTGGAAAGCGCTTATGGCCACTATCGAATGACTCACGTTCGAAGCAATTTCTAAGAATGCTGGAGAAGTCAGATGGATCTAGGGAGTCTATGGTACAGAGGGTATGGAGACAGCTTGAGATTAACGGACTCGTTCAAGATACGCATATCGCAACAAGTAAGACACAGGTAGAAATCTTGCAGAACCAATTAGGCAATCAAGCGAAACTAATTGTAGAACCTGAGCGCAGAGATACATTCCCAGCCATTGTTTTAGCAGCCACGTATTTATATTCAATGAAAGGTATTCGTCTTCAGGATACCGTTGTTGTCCTTCCGGTAGATCCATATGTTGAGATAGATTTCTTTCATAAAATTCAAGAGCTCGATTCGATCCTAGACCGATCGCAAGCAGATATAGCCCTTATTGGAGTGAGGCCCACGTATCCTTCTGAGAAGTATGGTTATATTATCCCTGAATCTCGTGATATCGATAGCTGTTCCGTTGATTATTTGGCCGTTAGACAATTCCAAGAGAAACCATGTCAAGAAGAAGCGATAGCTATGATACAGGAGTCGGCATTGTGGAACTGTGGGGTATTTGCATTCAAGTTAGAATATCTAATCAACCTCTTGATCACCATGAATATACCTTTACATTATGAAGAAGTGCTCAAACAATACAATAAACTACCAAAGATTAGTTTCGATTATCAAGTTGTCGAGAGAGCTACTCGATTAGTCGTATCGCCTTATGAAGGAAGCTGGAAAGATCTTGGAACGTGGAACACATTGACCGAAGAGATGAGTTCTCCTGTTCTTGGCAAAGGCGTTGTATCTACGGATTCAATAAATACACACCTGATTAATGAACTTAATATTCCAGTAACCATTATAGGACTATCCAATATCGTTGTAGCGACAAGTCCTGATGGCATTCTGGTAAGTGATAAAGAAGCAAGTCCGAGAATCAAAGATATATTGAAGGGAATGAGTGACCGTCCAATGTATGAAGAACGTAGATGGGGACATTATCAAGTTCTTGATCATTCTAAGAACGCAGAATTGCTAGAAGTGCTTACCATGCGAATATGTATTCGGGCGGGTCATCATCTAAGCTATCAATATCATCGGAAAAGAAAAGAACTATGGACGGTAATCTCAGGTGAGGGTGAGTTCGTCTTGAATGAACAGCATCGAATGATCAAGTGTGGTGATGTTCTTGAAATTCCAGCGAATAGTCGCCATAGTGTAAGAGCCATTCACGATTTAGAGATTATCGAAATACAACTAGGTAGTGAACTAGTAGAAGAAGATGTCATTCGCTTAAGTATGGTATGGTCTGAGATACAGAGGTACTCCTTATGAAACGTTGGATGAGAGTAACATGGGTAGTCATATTCTTAGTGGTAATGACGACAGTTGGCTATGGGATGTATCTGTACGGATCAGTGAAATCGACAGCTGAAGCCATCTATGAACCTAGAGTGCGTTCCGAGATTGCCAAGAAACCTGTGGTGATAATAAACCCCAGTAACCCAACGCCAGAAGATCATGAACAAGAACCCGTAAGACTGGATGAGAGAGAGTCTTATACGGTGTTAGTCTTAGGTGTGGATGAACGGGAATATGATGTGGGTCGGTCGGATACGATGATTGTACTCAGTGTGAATCCTGCGAAAAGATCGATTTTGATGTTTAATATTCCTAGGGATACTCGTACAGAGATTATTGGACGTGGCAAGGTAGATAAGATTAATCATGCGTATGCATTTGGTGGCGTGAACATGTCCATTCAGACGGTGGAGAACCTCTTAACGATCCCAATGGATTATTATATCAAGGTGAATATGGAAGGATTCAGTCAGATTGTAGATTTACTGGGTGGAGTTAAGGTGGATAATCCGTTCGCTTTTCAATATGAAGGTCATAATTTCTCGAAAGGACTCTTACAATTAAGCGGTGCGGAGGCACTTGCTTATTCGCGGATGCGATATGATGATCCACGTGGGGATTTAGGACGTAACCATAGGCAACGCGAGGTACTGAAGCAGACGATGAAGAATGCCTTACAAATCATGAATATCGTTCGCGTCCAGTCCATGCTTAAGCAAGTTGGTAACAATGTGAAGACAGATATTACTTTTGACGAAATGAAGAAATTCATGACAGATTACCGAGCCGACCTAGACAAGATTGAGACGCTAGAGTTGAAGGGTCAAGGCAAAAGAATAAATGGTATCTATTACTACATCATTCAAGCAGCGGAGAAAGAACGTGTCCATAACTTAATTGAGGAGCATTTAGACAGATAACGAATCCTTAAAAAGGAAAATCATTCAAGCAATATGCTATACTTATGTGTAGAGATCAATCGTTTAATGATGTTCTCGTTACGATTAAGGGGTGATCAAGATGGAGCAAGAACCGGTTGTGAGATTGATAGATGTATCGAAGGTTATATCATCTAAGGTCATCATAGATAACCTCAATCTGGCTATTGTGCCCGGACAGATATTTGGATTTCTAGGTCCGAATGGTGCGGGCAAAACGACGACCATTCGTATGATGGTTGGTTTGATATCGATGACCAAGGGTGACATCACGATAGATGGACACAGCATTAAGGATGATTACGAAGCAGCTATTGCTCATGTGGGGGCTATTGTTGAAAATCCGGAAATGTATAAATATCTAAGTGGATATCAGAATTTGCGCCAGTTCGCTCGGATGATGCCTGGCGTCACGAAGCAACGGATTGACGAGGTTATCCAAATTGTTGGGTTAGATAAGCGAATTCATGACAAAGTAAAAACATACTCCCTTGGTATGAGACAAAGATTAGGGGTAGCTCAGGCTATACTTCATCATCCGAAGCTTCTTATTCTGGATGAGCCAACGAATGGATTAGATCCGCAAGGGATTAGAGAATTAAGAGACTATCTAAGAGAACTATGTAGACTAGAAGGAACAACAGTATTTGTATCCAGTCATTTATTATCTGAGATGGAACTGATGTGTGATAGCGTAGCTATTATTCAGAATGGCCAGCTAATTGATGTTCGTCAGTTGAAGAATATCGATGGGGTGGCTGTATCAGCAACAGAGACATCCTTTGAAGTAGATCAACCCCAACGTGCAGCAGAACTATTAGGTGTGAATCGCGTAGAAAACAGTCACTTGATCTTGAAAATATCACGTGAAGAAGTCGCAGATATAAATGCACGTCTTGTTCAAGCGGGGATTAAAGTATACGGAATTCGCGAGGTTACGCGTACGTTAGAAGATCAATTTTTGGAAATGACGGGAAGTGAACATATTGTCTAACTTTTATAATCTGATATTAAATGAGAACATCAAGATTTATCGTCGACTTCGTACTTGGATCATGCTTAGTATTCTGGCAATATTCAGTATAGTTATGCCTATTATTTTCTATTCATCTCAATCCAGTGAACTACCCAACGTATGGGAAGTGACGATGTTAACGATGACGATAACCTTTTTCCTGAATATTATATTTGTGGTAGTCATTTCAGCAGATTCTGTAGCAAGCGAGTTCTCTGGTGGAACGATTAAATTACTGCTAATCAGACCATGGAGTCGCTCTAAAATACTATTGTCCAAATTCACTTCTGTGATCATGTTCAGTCTATTAAGTACGTTGGTACTGTTCGGGCTTACCTTCCTTTCGTCGAATATATGGTTTAACTATGAGGGCAGTTCAGGAATGTTCATTAGTGATTGGAGTAATGGCTCGTATACATTCTTAACTCTTGGAAGTAGTTATATCCAGCTTCTCATCATTATGATGATTGCGTTTATGATATCCACACTATTTCGGTCTAGCACGTTTGCTATTGCGATGTCATTGTTTATCTTATTCACTAAAGATATCTTTCTGACTATTCTAAGTCCCGATCGATATGAATGGATGAAGTACGTACTATTTACGCATATGGATTTAAAAGGATACATTCATAGCTCGCAAGGACCAGCAGGCTCAACGTTGACCTTCTCGATTGTAATTCTGGCTTGTTATTGTGCTATATTCATATTCCTATCATGGTACGTATTTAAGAAACGTGATGTTGCTACATAATGTTCTATACATTGTGATCAACAAAGCCCTGCAGCGTGGAGGTAACTCTAACCTGCAGGGCTTTGTTGGCATCAGCCAACCTCGGTGTGTAACACACGGGGTGAACCAACCTTCGACTTGTCCAACAAAGGATTATCTACGGTAGGACTCATGGTGCTTTTGCCACTTAAAGCGCCACCCTCCATAATGATGAGAGAAGATGAAGAGACATCACCGAACATTTGTCCCGTAGGTGTAATTGTCAGCTTGCCAGTTGCTGAAATGTCTCCGTATACTTTCCCAGCAATGATGACTTCTCTAGCGTATATATTCGAACGTGCTTCCGCAGATTCTCCAACCGTTACGTCTTGAGTACTTTCAATTTCGCCATTAAATTTCCCTTCAATGCGCAGATTAGCCTCACACTTTAGCTTGCCAGTCATCTCCGATCCTTGTCCAATAAGCGTGTCTGTTGCGAGGGATTCCTTTTCCTTCCTTTTTGATCTCACCATGGTATGACCTCCTAAAAGTTTTTGAAGAGCATTACATCCTGATTCAACTACGTTTCAAAAACTGGCTTCGAAAGCATAAACTTAGTTTTTGAAGAGCAACACTTATTCAATGAAGGGTAGGGGATTGACTGTTTGATCTTTCTTTTCAACTTGGAAATGGAGATGAGCTCCTGAACTTCGACCTGTACTGCCAACTTTTCCGATAACATCGCCTTTAGAAATGACATCACCGACAGACACTTCAATTTTACTTAAATGCATGTAAGAAGTTCTTAATCCATTGGGATGTTCAATCTGAATATATAGTCCTCGTCCACCGAGACGTTCAGCTTGTAGAACTTTACCTGTCCCAGCAGCATAGACGGGATCCCCAGTGTTACCCGAAATATCGATACCTGCATGATACGCTGCTTTACCGGTAAATGGATCTTTTCGATAACCGAAGCTTGAAGATATTACGTGAGAAGTGGTTGGCCACATATCTGGAATACCTGCCAACGTATCTTGTGTCGCTTGGGCCTTCTCAAGAATACTTGGAATATGGCTCTCCATCGATTGAATGAGTTCGCGTATTTCCTTGTAGTCATCTTTCGTTTCTTGCGAGAGATCGAGGGTCTCGTTTGTGTGTACAGCAATAAACTCGCCACCGACATGTAAAGGTGAATCATGGATAGTCATGGTTGGGCTACCTTTAGCATCAACACGTCGTGGTGTCATACTCGTCGTATCATTCTTATAAATAAATTGTTGCAACTCCTGCTCTAGTTCACTTACACGCTTCATCTTCGCTTTCATATCCGAAGCATCTGTAGATAATTGCATAATTTCATTCTGTAATTTCGAGAGAGCTTCTTCTCGATCACTGACCGTGATCTCCATCTGCTGATTAGAGATATGCTGCAATTGCAATTCGTTCTCCATCCTCGAAATGATCTGGGAAGAATGAACTTGTAAGGAAATAATGAGTCCGGTAATGGATAGAATAGCAACAGTAGGCACGATAATTAATAAAGGCTTCGATACATGCATCTGCTTAACACTATGTTGTGCATCTCGAAGGACCAATAGAGTCAAGGGTTGTTTCGTCTTTAAGCGTTTCATAAGCAACTCCTTTCTATTCGTTGATTCAGAAATGGATAAATTCGCTTATATACTATTTATTCTGTGTATTCTCTAAACATGTCTACTTTGTTGAGAGAATATTAGAAATAGATGTCTAGATAGCGGATCACTAGTACAATATTTTTCAAGAAGAAAAAGAAGAAAAGGGGACGCTGTATGATATGGTTGGTTGTTGCATTATCTATCTTTATTGTTCAAATCGCAGTCATTCTACTATTGGAGTTTCGTAATACAACCAAAGCGCTCTCATGGATATTTATTATGTTCTGTTGCCCTATCGTTGGATTTGTAATCTATTACTTTGTGGGTAGAGACTACATTAGACTTACACATGAGCACACAACAGAATTTAAGATCAAACAAGAGGAACCTTTACAATCGAAGAAGGAAGATCATGCTAATCATGATGTAGAAGTATTGAAGAACAACCAATTCAGACATCAAAAGCGATTGTTTCAATTACTGACTCATCTTCCAGGTGGATCGATAACATCTTGCAATGACAGTAGAGTTCTTACGGATGGCAAAGCCGCTTATCAAGCTATGCTTGCAGCTATGGAAGTAGCGAAGGACCATATACATGTAGAATTTTATATTTTTAGAGCAGATATGATTGGAACTGAATTTCAAGAAGTAATGGTCCGAAAGGCACGTGAAGGGGTCAAAGTACGTGTGATGTGTGATGGTATAGGAAGTTATCATTTGAAAAGCTCATTTATTCGGAAATTTAAAAATACAGGTATCGAATTTCACTTTTTCCTACCCTTCGGTATTTCTATGTTAAGACGAAGAATTAATTATCGGAATCATCGTAAAATTGTCATTGTCGATGGTCTAAAAGGATTCTCAGGTGGTTTGAATGTGGGAGATGACTATTTAGGTCTATATCCAGAAATAGGACATTGGCGAGATACTCACTTGGAACTTGAAGGTGATGTTGTATATGATCTGCAGACGATATTTCTTCATGATTGGATGCTGGCTTCCGGTGAACGTGTAAAAGATGCTAGCATGTTTCCCGTGCATGAATGCTGTGGCACGCAGCAAATTCAGCTTCTTAGCAGTGGCCCAGATCAGGTGAGAGATGCTCTACAGGAATTGTGTTTTGGAGCAATTACGGTAGCAAGCGAACGGATCTGGATCACGTCGCCTTATTTTGTTCCAGATCGTGGCATTAGTCAGGGACTTAAGACTGCCGCGCTTAGTGGAGTGGATGTGCGTATTATCATTCCATACATACCCGATTCTAAATGGGTCCATATGGCATCTCTCTCGCATGTGGGAGACTTATTAGATGCGGGTGTACGTGTGTATCAGTACCACAAAGGATTTATGCATGCCAAAACGATGATCATTGATCATTTAATAACTACAATAGGAACAGCAAATATGGATATGCGAAGTTTTTTCTGTAATTTCGAATTGGCAGCAGTGTTATTTGATCAAGAGTCTATAGATCGTGTTGAGAAAGACTTCTTAAATGATCTTGAAGTGTGTTCAGAAATTATCCCACATGAATTTAGCTTAAGGTCTCGTTGGCAAAAAGGATTAGAAATTTTATGCAGATTGCTATCCCCCTTATTATAAGAAAAAGACTGTGATATAATATTAGAAATAAAATCTGTGATGAAGGATATGGATGACAGGGGGGAATGTGTGATAACGCAGGAAGATGTCCTTAACAACAATATTCCAATAGCTGAAGTTAGTCTACCTAACACTAAGCCATCAACAAGAAGAATGTTATTACGAATCATTATGATGCTTATAGGAGCAGGGTTAGTATCCGTAGCACTTGAAATATTTCTAGTTCCGAATGATATTATTGACGGTGGAATTACAGGGATATCCATTATTCTTTCGTATTTCACTAAGTTACCACTAGGTATTTTTCTAACTTTACTCAACGTTCCATTCCTATTTCTAGGATACAAACAAATCGGAAAGACGTTCGCACTCTCCACGTTATTCTCTATTATCGTGATGTCCATTGGAACGTACTTATTACATCCAATCCAACCCTTTACCGATGATCCATTTCTTAGTTCCGTATTTGGTGGTGTTATTCTTGGATTCGGTGTAGGACTTGTTATTCGAGCAGGTGGATCATTGGATGGTACGGAGATTATAGCGATACTATTAAGTAAGAAGTCTCCGTTCTCTGTTGGCGAAGTCGTTATGTTTATTAATGTATTTATTCTGAGCAGTGCTGGTTTCTTCTTTGGATGGGATCATGCGATGTATTCTCTAATTGCATACTATATAGCATTCAAATTAATTGATGTAACCAATGAAGGTATGAATCAATCGAAATCAATATGGATTATTAGTGATAAATATAAAGATATCGGTGATGCTCTGAATCATCGTCTCGGACGTGGTGTAACTTATCTTGAAGGTGAAGGTGCCTATACTGGAGATAGTAAGAAGGTGATCTTCGTAGTCATTACTCGACTTGAAGAAGCGAAATTATTATCAATTGTATCGGATTGGGATAACAATGCATTTGTCGCCATTGGGAACATTCATGATGTCAAAGGTGGACGATTCAAGAAGAATGACATCCATTAAATCCAATATGTTTTCAATCAATATCGTACGAAAAAACGGTTGTGCTACTCCTAAGCTGGGTGGTATAACCGTTTTTTTGTGTTGGATTGCGCAGGTATAACGTGAAATGAATGACAGCTCATCATGCAGGGTATATTGAGTAGGATGAAATACGAACCATCACATGTCATATCAACAGGAAGGAATGATAAGTTGTGAACGAAGAAGCCTATTTACAAGAGATTGATCGGATGCAAAATGAGGGACTAGGAGGTGGACAAGTCACAATTAATAATGGGTATGTAGGTGACATTCCATTAGAGGAATTGATTTTATCTGAAGGTTCAACAGAAACAGAGGGTTCTAACGTCTTAGACTATAATAATGAGAAGGAGCAATCCTGATGGATATAAGCAGAGCGGTAGATATATACCATGATAAAGATACCATTGCTGTTCATTTAGATGGTGATCCCGTCTGGATTGAACATGTAGATGAAGCAAATGGCATGGCAACCGTTCAGGTAGGGGCACGTCCGACCAACACGCATACGGTGAGCGTAGATCGTCTGTGTGAAGAAACATCATCATCATGAAATAAGTATAGAATAATAACAGGACTCGAAATGCGTATTATAGCAGTTTCGAGTTCTTTTGTTATTTAGGAACGACAATTCTTGCGGCTCCTAGCATAGACCGATATAATAAAGGTCATGTGATGTTGGAAATGAACGTAAAGGTGGGTTCAACGTGGGAGTTAATGAAGTAGAGCAATATATGTATACGTCGGATGATTTAGAAGATACAGAAAGACTTGCCGCTTGGCTGGCTGACGTTGCGATACCAGGTACAGTGATTGGACTAGATGGCGATTTAGGAGCAGGGAAAACGGCATTCTCACAACTATTTGCTAAGCATCTAGGCGTGAAAGGGATAGTGAATAGTCCTACGTTTACAATTATTAAGGAATATGAAGGTAGAGTACCTTTTTATCATATGGATGTGTATCGACTATCTATGGAAGAAGCGGATGAGCTTGGACTAGATGAATATTTCTATGGTCATGGCGTGAGCTTAGTAGAATGGTCTCATATTATTAGCGATTTATTGCCTGCACAACATTTGCATTTATCCATAGAGACGATGGTATCTGGAACTCGTGAATTCACGATTCGAGGGTATGGACAACCCTATGAAGAATGGTGCCGTAACTTGAATAAGAATGGAGTCTTGTAAGCATGAATATCGTACATACACCAGAATTACATATGCGAATACTGGCATTGGATACATCTACAACATCATTAACGGCAGCAGTGATGGTTGGAAAAGAAGTGAAGCATGAGATTAGCGAGTTAGGCGAACGAAATCATTCTATCCGTGTATTGAGTATTGTGGACGAAGTTCTAAAAGCATCAGGGACATTAACGTCAGAGGTGGAAGGCATAGCAGTTGGCATAGGGCCGGGCTCTTATACGGGTACACGAATTGCTGTCACCGCAGCCAAAACATTAGCATGGGCCCTTAAGACACCTATTGTTGGCATATCCAGCTTACATGCATTAGCTTATGGTGGGTATTCTCATGGAATAGATACTCATGATGTTCAGGAGAATCGGAATCATCCCGAATGGGTGATTCCGCTAATGGATGCGAGACGTGGTCAAGTATTCACAGCCTTATTCTCTTCTTCCGATGGAAGCAGGCCGAGCCGACTTGAACCGGATGCGATCCGTCTGATGGAGACATGGATTGATGAGCTAGTGAATCGACTACAGTCTTCAATGGCTCATGAGAAACCACGTCATGTCTGGTTCGTTGGAGATGTTCAACTTCATAGGGAAGCTGCAGAACGTCTAGAAGATATTCTTGGCGAGGGGCTTCATATTATTCCATATGATCTAGAGGCACGTTATATTGGTATGTTAGGGGAACAAAGGTTTTCTAAGGGTGAAGTGGATAATATCCACACATTGGTTCCGAACTATACCCAACTTACGGAAGCCGAAGTCAATCTCCTTCGGAAGCCGTGAAGGGAGTCGATGAACGATGGAGCAGAATAATAATGATAATAATAAGTCAGTAGTCCAAGAGGAAATCTCTTTTCGCAAGATGAGTCTAGAAGATATTCCCGATGTCATGATCATTGAGCATGATGCATTCACATTACCTTGGAGCGAAACGGCATTTCGTAATGAATTGATGAACAATCTTTTTGCATATTATATCGTTATGGAGAAACACGGACATCCCATTGGTTATGCGGGCATGTGGACGATTGTAGATGAAGCCCATATCACGAATGTAGCGATCCTAGAAGCATACCGAGGTTGCGGATTAGGCGAGAGTATACTGGATGAATTAATGAAGTCAGCTATGCATCAAGGTATGGAGCGTATGACGCTAGAAGTGAGGGTGTCCAATGACATTGCTCGACGTTTATACGAGAAGAAGGGATTTAAATCGGTGGGTGTTCGTAAAGGTTATTACTCAGATAATCTCGAAGATGCGATGATTATGTGGGCAGACTTACCACAGCAGTAGGAGTACGGAAGTAGGGAAGGAAGCGTATAGATCCATGAGTATAGAAGAGAAGAGCGACACCCCATGTTATATATTAGCAATTGAGACAAGCTGTGATGAAACGGCTGTAGCCGTTGTGAAGGATGGATCTGAGGTATTATCTAATATCATATTTAGTCAGATTGAGACACATAAAGCTTTTGGTGGTGTTGTGCCAGAAGTGGCTTCAAGAAAGCATGTGGAGAGTATTACGCTTATGATTGAAGAAGCTGTTGCAACAGCTGGAATTCCTATGACGGATCTATCAGCGATTGCCGTAACCCAAGGGCCGGGACTTGTAGGTGCGCTATTAGTAGGCGTTGTAGCCGCGAAGAGTCTCTCCGTCGCGTTATCCAAACCATTGATTGGTACACATCATATTGCAGGACATATCTATGCCAATCGCTTAGTCCAAGATATTCAATATCCTTGCATGGCATTGGTTGTATCCGGTGGGCATACTGAACTTGTATATATAGCTGAAGAGGGAAGTTTCAAAGTGATCGGAAGAACGAGAGATGATGCCGTCGGTGAGGCCTACGATAAAGTAGCAAGAGCTCTTGGTTTTCCATATCCTGGGGGTCCTTATGTAGACCGTATGGCTATAGCGTCTGAAGAATCAATAGTACTACCGCGTGCATGGTTGGAATCTGGCTCATATGATTTTAGTTTCAGTGGGTTGAAGTCTGCCGTATTAAATGTGGTCAATCAGCGCAAGATGCGTGGTGACCCACCGATTACGGCTGCTATTGCCAAAGGATTTCAAGAGTCGGTTATAGATGTGTTAGTTACCAAGGCCATTCTTGCTGTGAAAGCTTACGATGTGAAGCAATTGTTATTATGCGGTGGAGTGGCTGCCAACCAGGGGTTACGCACGGAACTAAGTGGAAGATGTGTGGAGGAAGGAATCGATCTATGCATTCCACCATTTGGATATTGTACAGATAACGCAGCCATGATTGGTGCAGCAGCGTATATCAAATGGCGCCAGCAATATTTCACACCACTTGAAATGAAAGCAGATCCCCAACTATCGCTAGAAGAGTGGGGTAACAATAACGTAGATTAAAGGGAATAGGTAAAGAGCCCATTGACTTAATAATATGAAATGGATATACTTATAAAAATTTTAGATTATGGTAAACGCGATGAACAAGAGTAGTAAGGTAATCCGGGAAATACGAAGAGAGCTGCGGGTTGGTGCGACGCAGTCGAAGGAGCCTGAACTCGCTTGGGAGCGGAACGATGGAACATGACGGGTATCGATTCGTCATAGTCTCGGTAGTGCACGCCGGGGAAGTACATCGTTACGTTAGCCTCCGTGAGAGGGCAAGCTTAACAGTCCATTTCTAAGTAAGATAAGTCATGGCTGTCAGGCGTTTGAGTGGTTCTTCCGATTATCCTATGTTACATGTGGGTAGGAAGGACAACAAGAGTGGTACCGCGAAGGGTGAACAGCCTGTCGTCTCTTGATATAGAGATGACGGGCTTTTTTGTATACATTTATGGACGAATTGCATAGAAACAGACAATGAACGGGAGTAGTAAAAGGATAATGTCTTCAGAGAGCTGTGGAAGTGGTGCGACACAGTGACAGGCCCCTTTGAATCTCGCCCGGGAGTCTAATCCTTGGAACTTCGATAAGAAGTGTACATGGATTCGGTTATCCAACGTTATATGGATCTCTTTATGTAAGGTGAAGCAACCGAACATAAAGAACAAAGTGGGGTGCTAAGACATAGATGATGTCGATGCGCCAACAAGAGTGGTACCGCGGAAGGTGAAAGCCTGTCGTCTCTTATTTATTAGAGATGGCAGGCTTTTTGTGTTATATCAGCATGATAGAAGATAGGACGGTTAAGTTTTTTGGGGAGACCTCTAGATGTATCCAAGTGAATTGCGGAAGGAGGAAGATCGCGGTAACGGGATAAGAACCTAAATGACACTTAAATTAGTAGAATAGGCTGGCTTGCGAGAAATAAGTGCATGGATGACAGTTAAAACTGCAAAAATCACGGAAAGTTAGTTTTTTTGAGAAATTAGATGTCGTTTGAGCAGCTAAAGTGGGGAAAGAGAAACAGTGGTGATTTTAGAGGACAAATTTGCAACTAACATGGGTGATCCCATCCCTACCCCACTAAGTTCCGAGATATCCCATATCAATGGAAATATAAGTCCCCGTTTGTCAGTAGATGCAAAAAATGCAGTTGTTTCACGCGTAAAGATGAGATCGAGAGAAATAGATGCAAAACCTCCACTTAAAAATGGGGAAACGGCGTAAAGTGAGGGTTTGACAGTAATTAGCTGTACGTTCTGCAGTTAAAGTCGTTGGCAGAACAAGATGTCAGATGTGACCCATAAACGCACTGGCCAAGGAGCATGACTTCAAAAAAAATTAAGCGTATGCTTTCGAAGCTAGTTTTTGAAACGAAGTAATAGCTCAGTAGTATAGCTTTTCAATAAATCTTAGGAGGTTTTTTCAATGACAACAGCACCAAAGATTATGATATTCGATACAACGTTACGTGATGGGGAACAGGCACCAGGGGCGAGTCTACATCCTGACCAGAAAATACAGCTTGCAGCCAAAATTGTAGAGCTTGGAGTAGATGTGTTAGAGCCGGGATTTCCCATCTCTAGTCCAGGAGAATTTGCTGCGGTAGAAGCGATATCCCGAGCGTTCCAGCAAGTTGAGATTTGTGGGTTCGCCAGAGCTGTGAAAGGAGATATTGATGCTGCCGTAAGGGCAACACGGGATGCTGCACGACGTCGAATTCATCTCTTTCTATCATCGTCGGATATCCACTTGAAGCATCAATTACGTATAAGTCGTAAGGAAGCGGTAGCGAAGGCTCGGGAGATGACTGCCTATGCGAGACAATTCAGTGACCACGTTGAATTCACTGCGATGGATGCTGCTCGTACTGGCATAGCAGACCTTATTGAGATGGTAGAAGCTGTAATCGAAGAAGGGGCGACAATGATTAACCTTCCCGACACCGTAGGATACGCACTTCCGCAGGAGTATGGGGATATGTTTCGTAGAGTTCGTGAAGGTGCAAGAGGTGGATCGGACGTCTTATATAGCGCTCACTGCCATAATGACCTTGGACTTGCGGTAGCCAATAGTCTGGCTGCCATTCAGAATGGTGCATCACAGATTGAAGTAACTATCAATGGGGTGGGTGAGCGAACTGGTAATTGTGCACTCGAGGAACTGGTTATGGCTTTGGAAGTTAGAAAGGACTCGTTGAACTACTCAACCGGGATCTCGATGGAAAAGATATATGGTGCATCAAGGGCGGTTAGTAATGCTATGCATTTTCCAATCTCATATAACAAGCCTATTGTGGGTCGTAATGCCTTTCAGCATGAGTCGGGTATTCATCAAGATGGACTACTGAAGGATCTAAGCACCTATGAGATTATGAATCCTGAATCACTAGGTATTTCACGAGATATGATCATTCTAGGCAAACACTCGGGTCGTCATGCACTGAAGGATCGTATAGCACGGTACGGGATGACGTTGAATGAAGATGAGATGGAAGTGCTTTACGATGTTTTTAAAGAAACAGCAGACCGCTTGAAGGTCGTTACGGATGATATGTTATTGAAGATGGTCAGCCAAACAACAGGACAAAGGATACAGAACCTTGAATTGGGAGAAGTTCAGGTACAGGCGGGTAGCGCAGAGGAACGTATCGCAACGGTCACACTACGCCATCTACATGAGGATCGAGAATCCACGCACACGGCTGTTGGTAAGGGACCGCTAGAAGCATTAATCTCTGCAATCGGTCAAGGAATAGAAGCAGATATAACTTTTGGAGAGTTGGAACTACATTCTCTAAGTACAGGAGAAGAGGCACATGCTGAAGCTGCTATAACGGTGAAGTGGGAAGGACAGACGTATCGTGGCACATCTATTCATCAAGATATCGTGATGGCTGCTGGACTTGCTTATGTGGCTGCTTGTAATAGTGCACTTAAGTGAGTACCCAACTGAATAATCGTTAGACCAAATAGGTATGAATGACGAATAGTGAAGCGGGGAAATTCTAAGCTTGACTGTTCGTCATTCTTGTTTAATAAATGTTTAGTATAGGATACTCTCAGCGATCAAGGGCTTTCGTAGGAGGATAGATGTTCTTGTCAAGATGTGGACAAAGTTATCCACATATCCAAGTAGAATTGTGTGTAAACGGAGCCATTTAGGAATATATATAGCTTTGAGTGAATCTTGAAACAGTGGATACTTTTTTCATTGAAATTGTGGATAGTGTGTATAACTCAGTGGATAAGAAGACCAATTCTATTAAAATCCCCATAAAACCTAAAAAAATAGCCCTAATGGCTATTTTAAAGTGAGAGTTATGCAGGATTTCAGTGGATAACATTGTGCATAACTAATTTTATGATTTTAAATTATTTTTTTTATTATATTTATCATTGCATAACGGGTCAATTTGGTCATGATCGTATGGAATCTTAATCTACCGCAAGTTGCTCCCATTCGCTATAAATAATCTCAAGAGAATTCTTCTTTGTATTGACCATCTCTTGATGTTCTTGTAAAGCTATATAGTCTTGGAATATTTCAGGAAGAGCCATCTTGGCCTCAAGGGATTCGATGTCTTCTTCTAACGTGTGAATCTCCTCTTCTAGTGTAACTAATCTGCGCTGACGGTTACGCTCTTCACGTTTGGCTAATTTATCTGCTTCAAATGAAGAGGCTCCTGGCTTGTCGGTAGAATCCAACGCTGTGTCCATACGTGATGACGTTTTGGCGGCTAACTCCATTGCTTCTTGTTGTATTTCTGCGAGTTCTTGTTTCTTGTCTATATAGTCATCATAATTACCAAGGTACTGCTCCGTTCCATGAGATGACAGCTCAACAATCCGTTCAGCCATTTTATTCAAGAAATAACGGTCATGTGAAATAAATAGAAGGGTACCCTCGAAGTCCATTAAGGCAGATTCAAGCACTTCTCTACTGACTAGATCCAAATGGTTCGTAGGCTCATCGAGGATAAGCATATTGGCTTCTAGAAGCATAAGTTTAGCCAGGGCTACACGAGCTTTCTCGCCACCACTAAGTGCGGAGACTTTCTTAAGAACATCTTCTCCACTGAAAAGAAAGTTGCCAAGCACCGTTCGAATTCGTGACTCTTCCATATGTGGGTATTCGCTCCACAACTCTTCTAAGACAGTGTTCTTAAAGTTCAGGTTCGTCTGCTCCTGATCATAATAACCAATCTTCACTTTGGTGCCCCAATGAATCTGACCGGCATTAGGCGTAAGTGTATCGAGCATACATTTGAACAACGTGGATTTACCAATTCCGTTAGGTCCGATAAGCGCAACGGTCTCGCCTCGACGCATATCAAAGGATGCATGCTGAAATAAAGGATTCAACGGGTCGAAGGCGACAGATATCTCCCGCACCTGCAACACCTCTTTGCCAGATGGGTATTCTATTCCGAATGAAAAGGAAGCTTTCTTCAGATCACCTTGCGGTCGATCAAGACGATCCATCTTATCAAGCGACTTACGACGGCTTTGAGCTCGCTTGGTTGTAGAAGCACGTACTAAGTTACGTTGAACGAACTCTTCCATACGTGCAATTTCGCCTTGTTGTTTATCGTATTGTTTCAATTCGGCTTCGTACTCTGCCGCCTTGATCTCTATATAACGACTATAATTCCCGGTGTAACGCTTAGATTGATGACGCTCAATTTCTACAATGGTGTTGACCAGACGATCTAAGAAATAACGGTCATGAGAGACGACTAAGATTGATCCGGAATAGGCGCGCAAGTAATCTTCTAACCAGGTTAATGTCGCAATATCCAAATGGTTCGTAGGTTCATCGAGCATAAGTAGATCTGGGGCTAGCAATAGAATGCGTGCTAATGCAAGACGGGTCTTCTGTCCGCCACTAAGTGTATGAATAGGTGTATTTGGTGCGAAATCCCCAAATCCCATACCATGGAGTACGCTACGGATCTTCGTCTCCATTTCATATCCACCTTGGTCTTTGAACCAATCGGAACGAAAGGCATACCGTTCTAATAGGTCCTGATATTTCTTAGGGTTGTCCATAGCATCCGGATCGGCAATCATGATCTCCATCGAACGCAATTCTTGCTCTGCTTCAATTAAGGGTGTAAATACACTCAGCATTTCGTCCCAAAGCGTTCCATCTGATTGAAGACCGCTATTCTGAGCAAGGTATCCAATCGTTGTTTCCTTAGCTTTGAAGATTTGCCCTCCATCATGGGAGATCTCCCCAGCTAAAATCTGCAGAAGTGTGGATTTACCCGCACCATTGACACCGACAAGTCCGATGCGTTCTTTCTCCAGAACCTGTAGATTAATGCCATCAAGAACGGGATGGACGCCGTACAATTTTTTTATACCAGAAGCTTGAAGTAACATGTGCTAGAAACCTCCATCTATATCCTTATATAACGGCTATTTTACATGAATTCAAGGCAATACGCGACTTATGAGAAGGAGATCGGTATATTCTTGGCGAATTGATGGCAATAGTGATACACTATATGACAAATACAAGTAACAAATTGTCAAGAAACATGCGATAATCATGGCCATATAATGATATTTAAAGAATGTATATAGAAGGCAGTTGTATAGGAATGAGTGGTACGAATGATTCAATATTTAATCACAAAAAAGAGATGCGCACACAATTAATACGAGCTCGCAATACCATACCCGAGGACCAGCGTCAACAGTGGTCTGGAAGGGCTATTGGATTCTTGACAGATATATTCCGTACGATGCAGATCAAGAACTTCGCAGTATATATTCCTTTTCGTTCAGAATTGAATACGAGGTCATTGGTTGAGTGGGGTTGGAATAACGGCATTCAAGTGCTCGTACCGAAATGTAATCCAAATGATTATTCTATGCAGTTGTGTCCTCTCAAAGATTGGAATGAGTTATCTTTCGGTGCTTATGGGATACAGGAACCAAATCTTATACATACGTCAGCCTTAAGCGATCCATTCGTTCCAGAGGTTATTGTACTCCCCGGACTAGCATTTGATAGAAATGGGGGAAGATTGGGTTACGGAAGTGGTTACTATGACAGGCTCTATGAGCGATTACAACCATGGTTCGAATCCAATAATCCGCCAGTGATGATCGGACTTGGATTTCATATGCAGATTGTGGACAAGGTGCCTATGGGCGAGCATGACACACGACTGAATCTGCTAGTCTCAGAGAAGGGTGTTATGGATTGTTCTAAGGAAGATAGCGAGGGTATGTGACTCATATCAATAGATAGGTGGGGAGATCATATGTTGTGGAAGACAGCAATCTTAACAGCCAGCGATAAAGGGGCTAGGGGTGAGCGTGAAGATACGAGTGCACAAGTCATTCGGGAGTTGGTTGAAGAGGAATTGGGTGGCGAGATTGTAGAATACAGAATCGTCCCCGATGAACAAGATGAAATCATGGCCTCACTTATTGAACTTACGGATTATTTCAAGTCAGATCTCATATTAACCATTGGGGGAACGGAGCTTGCGATTCGAGACGTTACGCCGGAGGCCACGAGTCTAGTCATTGAGCGTGAAGTGCCTGGTATGTCAGAAGCGATGCGGAGTGCTTGGATGGGGCGGGATCGCTCAGCCATGTTATTTCGCGGGATTTGTGGTATAAGAGGTCGTACACTTATCGTTAATCTTCCAGGTACACCAAGAGGTGTGCATGAATGCTTAGCCTCGCTTATGGATCAGCTACCTGAAGCGCTCTTAATGGTGACAGGACAATATCGCCAGTAGAATCTAGCCTTATCTCATCAAATCCTTCTAAAATCATCGTGTGATGTGATTTATGTTATGGTATAATTAGTTTATTAGAAATGACCTTATCTTGTTGGATAGAGACAGGCGTGTTCATCCAGCTCTTAAGTGATATAGATCAATATGGAGGAGGCAAATGATATGGGAATTGGAACACCAGGCATTGTTCTTCTAGTGATATTAGCGCTATTGCTCTTTGGACCGAATAAGTTACCAGAATTAGGCCGTGCGGTTGGACGGACATTCCGTGAGTTCAAGGCGGGAGCGAATGGGTTGATGGAAGAACAGAACAAGCCTAATGCTGCACCTGATGTGCAACAAGTAGATGTAGTAGCTAAGGAGAAGGATAACAGACGTTTACCAGAATAACGCAGTAAAGGCTAATCTGGCACTTACTTATTAAGGATAAAGTATAGCGTGAGTAGCATACTTTATCCTTATACTCCTTGTATAGACGGATACCGCCCTTCACTTAGGTGCGGATTAGCCGTTTCTTGTTGTGTCCAAAAACGTATGAAGATTAGAGGTGGCAAGTATGTCCGAAGTAAGTAATGAGATGTCCATATTCGATCATTTGGGTGAATTGCGTAAGAGAATCATTTACGTACTAATTATTTTCCTAGCAGGTCTAGTCATAGGTCTGTTTCTTGCCAATCCAATCTATCATTATTTAGTGAACGCAGATCATGCGAAGAATTATGTGCTCAACGCATTCTCCTTCTGGGATGGTATTGGTATCTATATGAAGATAGCGATGGGGATTTCCTTAGTTCTTTCTATACCAGCTATCGTGTATCAATTATGGGCTTTTGTAAGTCCAGGACTTAGGGAAGAAGAGCGAAAGGCTTCACTTCGATATGTACCTTTTGTATGTATTCTATTCTTAATCGGACTTAGCTTCGCGTACTATATTGTATTTCCGATGGCCTTATCATTTAGTAGAGCTGTGACTGCAAGCATGGGACTTCAAGAAACGTACGGAATCACCCAATATTTCAGTTTCTTATTCTCACTAGTTATTCCTCTTGCGTTGTTATTTGAGTTACCTATTATCATCATGTTCCTTACCAAGATCAGAATTCTCAATCCGCTACGGTTACGAAAAATGCGCAAAGTCGCTTACTTTGTCCTTGTATTTGTTGCTGTGGTCATTACACCGCCAGATTTCATATCCGATTTCTTGGTCGCGATCCCACTCGTTGTGTTATATGAATTTAGTGTGTTCCTATCATCCTTAATATATCGCAAGCAATTAGCAGCAGATGCGGCGCTCGAAGAACGTTATTCGGAAGCATCGGATGGAAGATAACTTAAACTCACCCAAATAGAAGCATATTTCACGAAAGACTGGATAGAATGATAGAGGTCGTATAACTTTTTTTGAGAAAATAGCTAAAGGGACTTGAAAAAAGTGCCCAAATTGAGTATCATAAAAATTGGTTGTTAGCACTGATGCTTGTTGAGTGCTAATACATATTTCGTCAAGATGTTACTGCACAACAATATACTATATTCGTTTAAGGAGGCTATTTTTCATGATCAAACCATTAGGTGACCGCGTATTGGTAGAGCCAATCGAGCAAGAACAGACAACTTCATTCGGGATTGTTCTTCCAGATTCCTCTAAAGAAAAGCCGCAAGAAGGCAAAGTTATTGCTGTAGGTAGCGGAGCTGTTAAAGATGGAGCTCGTGTTGCTCTTGAAGTTAAAGAAGGCGACAAGGTTCTTTTCTCTAAATATGCTGGAACAGAAATCAAATATGAAGGTAAAGAGTATTTGATTATGAAGGAAAGCGACATCCATGCAATTCTAGGTTAATACACCTGGAACTTACGAAGATTCTAAATATGTAATTTATAATTCATAGGGAGGTTTATATTACGATGTCAAAAGAAATTAAGTTCAGTGAAGACGCTCGTCGTTCCATGCTTCGTGGTGTGGACGCTTTGGCTAATGCAGTAAAAGTTACTTTGGGACCAAAAGGACGTAACGTTGTTCTGGAGAAGAAATTCGGTAGCCCATTGATTACAAATGATGGTGTAACCATTGCTAAGGAGATCGAACTAGAAGACGCATTCGAGAACATGGGTGCTCAACTGGTTAAAGAAGTAGCTACGAAGACAAATGATGTAGCCGGTGACGGAACAACTACAGCAACTGTTCTTGCTCAAGCGATGATCCGTGAAGGTCTTAAGAACGTAACTGCTGGTGCTAATCCAATGGTTATTCGTAAGGGAATCGAGAAGGCTGTTAAAGCAGCTGTAGCTGAATTGAAGAACATTGCTAAACCAATCGAAGGCAAACAATCTATTGCTCAAGTAGCATCGATCTCTGCTGGTGACGATGAAGTCGGCGAATTGATCGCTGAAGCTATGGAAAAGGTAGGAAATGACGGTGTTATCACGGTTGAAGAATCTCGTGGATTCGCAACAGAGCTGGAAGTCGTGGAAGGTATGCAATTCGACCGCGGTTACATTTCGCCTTACATGATTACTGATACGGATAAAATGGAAGCTGTTCTTGAGAATCCATACATCCTAATCACAGATAAGAAAATCTCAAGCACGCAAGAAGTTCTACCATTGCTTGAGAAGATTGTTCAACAAGCGAAGCCACTTGTGATTATCGCTGAAGATATTGAAGGCGAAGCGCTAGCAATGTTGGTAGTGAACAAATTGCGTGGAACATTCAACGCAGTTGCTGTGAAAGCTCCAGGATTCGGTGATCGTCGTAAAGCAATGTTGCAAGATATCGCTGCATTGACTGGTGGACAAGTGATTACGGAAGAACTTGGTCTTGATCTGAAGACAGCTACAATTGAGCAATTGGGTACTGCACGTCAAGTACGTGTAACGAAGGAGAACACAATCATTGTGGATGGTGCTGGTAACAAGGCTGACATCGATGCTCGTGTGAACCAGATCAAAGCACAATTGGAAGATACCACTTCTGACTTCGACAAAGAGAAATTGCAAGAGCGTCTGGCTAAATTGTCTGGCGGAGTAGCGGTAATCAAAGTTGGAGCTGCAACAGAAACAGAATTGAAAGAGCGTAAACTACGCATCGAAGATGCCTTGAACGCAACTCGCGCTGCGGTTGAAGAAGGTATCGTATCCGGTGGTGGTACTGCACTCGTTAACGTATATAACGCAGTAAATGCTGTGGATGTAGAAGGTGACGAAAGAACTGGCGTGAACATTGTATTGCGCGCTCTTGAAGAACCAATCCGCACGATCGCTGCAAACGCTGGTCAAGAGGGTTCAGTTATCGTGGATCGCTTGAAAAAAGAAGCTATCGGCATTGGTTACAACGCTGCTACGGATGAGTGGGTAAACATGTTCGAAGCTGGAATCGTTGACCCTGCGAAGGTAACTCGTTCCGCATTGCAGAACGCTGCATCCGTTGCAGCAATGTTCTTGACTACGGAAGCTGTTATCGCTGACAAGCCAGAACCAGCAGGTGCTGCTGGAATGCCTGATATGGGCGGCATGGGTGGAATGGGCGGCATGATGTAATAAGGGGAATAAACCCTTATGCTACCGCAGATGGAATGTATCAAGGGTAACCCTTGGGTAACATATAGTTGTTAGTTAGAAGCCTCTCATGAGTTCAAGCGAACTTGCGGGAGGCTTCTTTCTTTTTACGCTTGGTGACATGAAGGTATACGTGTTGGTTATGTCATCGTTTTTATGCCCTAGTCGATCCCATGAATTAAATCTTAAATCTTCATTGCCATTAAACCCAATCCTAATTTTATATTTCTCCATATAGTAAGGTGTAAGCTAAATTAAAGGAGGAATTACAATGGGTTGTGGAGTTGGCGGAGTAGGCGGAATTGGTGGAATGGGTTCAGCTGGGATATTAGTATTGTTCATATTGTTGGTTATTATCACTAGCGCGTTTTGTATCTAAATTAATACGCGGCACATGGATAGCCATTATTATTGGTAAGAAAGCCTTTCCTGATTAAACAACTCCACCGACCTTAATTGGTCGGTGGGGTTGTTTTTTATGATTAACTAAATCACATAAAAGTAACATCGTTGCATGCTAAAGATCGAAGTTTAGGTTATCTGCATAGTGGGTTTTGATCATTTCTGCGGGGTAACATCGCTGTATGTGGTCAGCTAAACTAATTCCGTTGTTCTAAGGGAAATGAGAGCCCTTATATCGTGATTTTAGTGTTGCATATATTTGTAACGGAAGTGACAACGCTTATTTTTACTTTTTAGGGTTACGATCATCCATTTCGGCGTAATAGCGTCATCCAGTTCCGTTAGAATTCTAGCTGCTTCAATGTTAAGTAAATAGGGTCTTCTGATTCCGTTAGAATTGGGAACACAACAAATATTGGTTGAAATCATGACAAATGGCGAAGTGGCATTACTTATTGTACACGAGTTATAGATGAACTTTACAAATAAGAGACCTTTCACGAGTTCATTGAACTTATGGAAGGTCTTTCATTTTTCTCATATAGGGGGTATGCCTCAATCTAATTGCTCATCCAATACACGTTTGACTAAATAACGTACTTCATCTGTTGACTTGGTATCCATTAATTGGTTTCTTAGATCGCTTGCGCCTTTGAATCCACGAATATAGATTTTGAAAAAGCGATGAAGTGCTTTAAATGGACGTGGGTCGGTTTCTTGTGAATATTTATCGTGAAGATCCAACTGTAAAAGTAATAGTTCGAGGAAATCCTTCACGCTGTGATCTTTCGATTCTTTTTCAAAAGCAAATGGATTGGTGAAAATGCCACGGCCAATCATGACACCATCAATGCCGTATTGTTCTACTAATTTCATTCCCGTTGCGCGGTCAGGAATATCTCCATTAATGGTTAACAACGTATTTGGAGCAATGTCATCGCGTAATTTCTTTATTTCAGGGATGAGCTCCCAGTGTGCATCTGCTTTACTCATCTCTTTTTTGGTACGAAGGTGAATGGAGAGATTCGCAATATCTTGTCTCAATACATGTTCTAACCAATCGCGCCACTCGTCAATATCATTGTAACCCAGTCTTGTTTTCACACTAACGGGTAATCCACCTGCTTTGGCTGCTTGAATAAGTTCTGCTGCAACGTCAGGCCGTTGTATTAATCCAGCCCCTTGTCCATTGGATGCGACATTTGGTACGGGGCACCCCATGTTTAGATCGATCCCCCGAAAACCAAGCTTTTTCATATCGATACTCATCCGTTCAAAAAACGCGGGTTTATCCCCCCAAATATGCGCTACAATCGGTTGCTCATCTTCTGTGAACGTTAACCGTCGCAGTACACTGTGTTTACCTTCCGGGTGACAATAACTTTCTGTATTTGTGAATTCTGTGAAAAAGACGTCGGGTGCTGCAGCCTCACGAATGACGTGGCGAAATACAACATCTGTGACATCTTCCATGGGTGCTAATATAAAAAACGGCTTCGGTAAATCAAGCCAAAAGTTATGTTCGTTACTCATATGATCTCCTCCTTTACCCAGCACACTTCATGTTGTTGAATTTATAAGAAGTGCATGTCTATTTTGCCCCATTTTCGTAATTATGACAAGCCCGACGTGATAAATGCGGCTTGTCCGAATTTTAAAATTTGTGTAGGTTGTGTATGACAATACTTGACGTATGAAGCAAGTGAAGATAGGCATCTGTTTTATTTTATGATGTCTTTACGTTCTCATTACCGTTCGCTGCACGTATAATCGATTTGGTGAGCTTGTACAATAGATTGTGTAAACTCTAGAATCTATAATAATAGTAGTATAAGAAAGGTTGGAAAGGCACAAGGGATTATGGGTGACACGGCAATGAAGAGAGTTTAGTTAAGAGAAAAGACTAGTGTCTGCACATGATGTATATAATGCATTGAAAGAGTTGTTTACTAGACGTTGCAAGAGATGTTGGAAGGTGAGGTGGACGCTCATTTAGGCTACTAGAAATAAATAAGCAAATAACAAATCTACAAATCTGTAAATGAAGAGATGGCACGATAGCAAAGATGGGATGCTCCATGTTATACCAATAGACAAATCGGTTCAATACGTTGATTGAAATTCAGGCAGATTTTCGCTAAAGTAGTCATCATAAGGATCCTTTCAACTGATTATTTTATGGTGATTTAACCTAAGCAGTAATGGGATCCTTTTTTATTTTATTCATGAGTTTGGAATAATGATGGGAAAGAAAGGTGAAGTGCTATGAAAATTATTGTTTTTGGCGCAACCGGCGGTGTAGGTCAATCTGTCTTGAAGCAGGCAGTAGAAAGTGATTTTGAGGTAACGGCTTTTGTACGGACACCAACAAAGCTAGAATTTACACACGGGAATTTAACTATTATAAAAGGAGATGCCTTCAATCAAGCAGAAGTCGCAGCGGCAATTGCTGGTCATGATGCTGTCGTGTCATGCTTAGGCTCTAGTCAAGGGATGAAAAAATCGACAGAATTGCAAGAGATGACGAAAAATATTGTTACTGGCATGCAGAAGCATGATGTGAAACGAATCGTCTACATCGCTTCAGCGGGAATTCATAAAGAACTATCAGGTATAAGCGGGAAACTGATCATGAGAGTACTTAAGAATACGCTAACAGATCATCGGGCTGCCACTGATTATATTGAAGCACATGGACTTAGCTATACAATTGTTAGACCTATGGGGTTAACCAATCGGCCCCTTTCAGGAAAGTATAGAGAATCTACGACGAGTTTACCAAAAGGATCAAGGTCAATACCACGTGCTGACGTTGCACATTTTATCCTAAAAGCATTAAAGGATGCGCAATATGAAAACACATCAATTGCAATTTCTACTTAGATAGTTATAAAAATTCACTGACGTCGAGGCATCCGGAAAGACCCCCGTAGTGTTTTGTTATAGAATCAACGCAACTACGGAGGTATCTGTGCGCACATAAGATTCAATAAGCGCCTGATGAATAAGTTACTTCATAACTACATACCAGCCCATAAGTTTCCTGAAAAATGGGAGTTAATTATTCTTTGCTGTTTAATAGAAGACACCATCGGAATCAGAACTTTGAAAAAAGCACTTACCGATTAGTGATGACTTTATGAGAAGCGCGTTGCACAGTGACAAACGATCACATGAAAAATCCACAGCCTAAATTCGCTGTGGATTTTTCATGTGATTATACACGTTCTGTTTTATGTCCAATCAGCTTGTAGTACACAAAATACAACGATGGAATCATCACCAATGTAAACAAACTCGAGAATGTAAGCCCCGCAATGATTGTAATTGCAAGTGCTTCAAACAATGGATCACCCGATACAGCAACTGGAATCAAGGCTACAATGGACGTTAGTGATGTCAAAATGATTGGCTTGATACGTGCGTATCCTGACTCGACAATTGCTTCAATGACATCCATATTGCCTAGAAGTCGGCGTGCTTCCACGAAGTCGATTAACACAACCGCGTTCCGCACAACAATACCGGTCAACGAGACAATCCCCATGACACCTAGAAAGCTGAGAGGTGTCTGAGTGATGAACAAGCCTAGAATCGCACCCGAAATACCAAGGTACACCGCGAACAACACAAGGAACGGCAGACTGAACGATTTGAATTGGAACGCAATGACCAAATAAACAAGTAATAAGACTACTAAAAATAGAATACCGACTTCAGCAAAGAATGCCTGCTGATCAGAATCCTCCCCACCAGTGGAAATTGTATACCCTTTAGGTAAGGCTTTCTTTTCTGCTTCCGCAGCATCTAACATGTTAGCTTTAAATCCATCGGCATCACCATATGCTTTTAACGTGATAGCCCGCTCACCTTTTTCATGAGGTACTTGTGCGATTAATGACGTTTTCTCTGAAGTGAGAAGTTCATCCAGTGGAACGAAGTTAGGTGGACCTTGAGTTGTCATGGAAGGAACGACACTTTCTGAAAGATCTACAGGTTCCCCCGCAGTCACACCTTTTTGCTTTAACACGACTTGTTTTGAAGTATCACCCTCATACAAATTGAACAAAGGGACGCCTTGCGTAAGCAATTGTAGCTGATTCGTTACTAAGTTCAAGGATATTCCATTATCCTCAAGTGCTTGACGATTCGGGAGGTACTGGATAGCTGGAATAGGTGCTCCTAAGTTATCTGTGACGATGTCCGCACCGTTTTCAAGCAAGCGAGCTTTCAAGTTATCGCGTAACCGAGCGAGCTCTTCGATGTCGTCACCCGTAATCGTTACGGTAACCGGTGCTCCAACAGGCGGCCCTTGGACAATTGTTCCAAAGAAGATTTCCGCATCACTGTAGCGTTTTCGCAACTCTGGTTCCCATTTGTCGATGAATTCAGAGGCGCTCGTATTATCATTTTTGATACGAAACACCGCTTGCCCGGTGTTTTCACCGGTGTTATTCATCGAAGCGGCAAACAAATTAGGTAATCCGCTTCCTGCGAAAAGGGCGGTTTCTTTTACGTTTTCATCTTCTTCTGAAATTTCGTTTATCATCTTTTGGATTTCATTATTCGTTTCGTCAATCGTCGTCCCTGCTGCAAGTCGGACATTCATTGTCACTTCTTCCTTGTCTGCAGCTGGGAAGAATTCAAACGGTGTTAGAAATGCTAAGAATAGTAGTCCTGTGGCTATGACCAGACCACCTATTCCTACGAATAAAGGACGTTTCAATACTTTACGCAATACTTTCTCTGAGTAGAATACTGCAATTTTTTCTAAAGGCTTGCCTAAAAATCCTGGTGTATCTGATACCTTTTTATTGCTCCGTGTGGTCTTGATGAACTGAAGCATCGGAACGAGGGTCACAGATAATACAGTCGATGCAATAATTGTCGTGATCAAGATACTTGGGAGTGCTTTGATGAATGAACCATTCCCACCAGATAGTAAAAGTAATGGTGAGAAGGTTACAACGATCGCTAAACTAGAAGAAATAATGGATGTATAGACTTCTTTAACACCATTTATAGCACCATTCAGTGGTGAATCCCCCAACTTATAACGTCGCTGAATATTGTCATTCACGACGATACTATCATCAACGAGAATCCCGATTGCGATGATGAGCCCGATGACTGAAATCTGGTTCAAGTCGACCCCCATGTACGGAATTGGGATGAGGCCAATGAGTACGGATGCAAGAACGGTCAATGCTACTACAAACGAACCGAACAATGTGAGTCCAGCAGTTGTCACAACGAGTACCGCGATGACTGCAATGAGTAGTGAAATATATAAACTATTGAATATTGAGTTCACATTATTTGCTTGCGATTCGTATGTGTGGGCCGTTATTTCTGTGGGAAGTTCGTCAATATAACGATCCATCTTCTTCGCAATGGTTTTATCCATAGAAGGGATATCTTGCCCAGGCTGTAGGAAGATCGTATAAGATATTGCAGATTGTCCGTCAAACGTGACAATGTCTTTCGCATCTTTTGCCACTTCTCCAATGTCGGCTAACTTAGCCAACGGCACAGCTGCATTTCCGATTTGTAATTGTTTTAGCTTTTCAATTCCTTCATCCTGTTTCACTGTCAAGACGACGCGTTCCTTGCCGTCATCGTGGGTGCCAAGAGAGAGAGGTTGATTGGCTTGTTGCAACGCACTGAGTACATCATAGGGTTGCAGTCGATTCTCAGCCAGTTTTTCAGGGTCGAGCGTAATCATTAGTTGCTTTTCCGTAAACCCTTTGACTGTTGTTCCTGTAACTCCTTCTATAGACTGGATATCATCTGATAGCGTACTAAGCGATGTTTCCAAGTCTGCAAGTGCTTTATCGTCTCCAGTAAACATGTAAGAAACGAGCGGGAACGCTAAATCAAGTTTTTTTACTTCAGGAGTCTGTGCCTTCTCAGGTAATTGACTAGCAGATCCCTGCACTTCTTGCTGCAACTTACTGAATGTTTGCTCACTGTCGATTCCATCTTTTAATGACAGTGTAATGATGGATACAGAATTTGCAGAAACAGAATTCATTGTATCGATTCCGTCTATTTTCTTAACTGCCCGTTCCAGTGGATTCGTTATTGTTCTTTCTACTTCCATTGGTTCTGCTCCCGGAAGAATAGCTGATACCATCACAAGATTGACAGGGGTCTCAGGAATTTCCCGCTTTGGTAGCGTTAAAAACGTATAAGTTCCAACCAGCATAAGGATGAAAATTAGAAAAATAAATAATTTACTCCGTTGTAATAAATAAGTCATTGACATTCCTCTCCTCTATATTTAACTAGTGTCACCGCAACTTGATTACCATCTTTTATCATGTCATATCCAAACATCAATCACAATTAGTAAATTCTAAATATACGCTGTAAAACTTTAGATCGGCTACACTCATCTGTATAGAAAAATTGTATTTCACTTAGATTTATACGAGTACATTTTCTCAAGTTAACTAGAATACCAAATGTAAATATACATATATTTTCATCAAAGGATACAAGATTTGTGATGAAGACGTTTCGCTCCTTTTCACATCACAATAAATAATCAGTAGATTATATTAAAGTGAAGGGAGATTGTGAATAAGCGTACTTCAACTAATGACGCATTATAAGCAGCACCTTGGACACCTTATGTTAATGGCACCTATTACTTATGGCCTTATTTGGCGTGATTGGCAAGCAACATGTCGTTTTTTGCTAGTTACAAAATGACAATCGGAAGTTGATATTATAAATGTCCTGCCAAGAAGGCAAGACGCAGTCACAACCAAAACTAGTGAATATGTAGATAGCTAAAGGAGGGCGTATGTATGACATCCCAGACTCGTATTATAATGCCGATAGGATTCTGGGCAGGCTTATTCTGATCTTATAGCTGGACATTTCCCAAGGTATCCTCAAGCTTGCGACCGTCTTTGAAACAGCACATTACTCACCGTCCGTCTTAGCGGCTTACCACGTGCGTGATTACCACGATGCTCTATACCGAATGGCCCATTCAAACAACTGTGTACTCTCGAAAATTTAAGAATTACCGAGGAAGGCGAGTACTGTACAATTGAACTGGGATGGTCGTATACCGAGCAACCCGGTCTGCCGATGCTGGTGGGTATCACGCTTACATTTCTTCTAGAGTTAGGGCCCCGGGGGACAGGTCAACCTTTGACAGCCAAGTCGGTTGAATTCTCACACCCATTGGGTGATATATAGGCACTTGAAGATTGCTTCAGCTGCTTCGTCCAGATGGGTTCGAATTGCGATCGGTTAACGCTACATCGAAAAGATCTGGACTGTGTTTTTGTCTCGTACAATGCAGAGTTACTGGAAATTCTAAATCCCGTACTGGACCGATCGTTGGGCGAGCAACAAGGTAGCCGCTCAATCACCGAGATGGGGATGAGTTTCAAGGATCTGTTAACACAAACCCGATATGAGCAGGCACGAGAGTACTTGAAAAATGCCTCGCTCAATATTAAAGAAGTGGCCTTCCTCATTGGATAAGAGGTTCAGAACTCGTTCTATCGCGCCTTCCATCTTTGGGAAGGCGTTCATGTGCTAATTAATGGGGGGAATTATGAAGAGGTAGAACGAACTATAAATGAATTTAAGTCAAATCACCCGGCGACCTCTCCTCAATATGCTACAGCCGATATTATGAATATTCAACAAAGAGAAGATTTATTCAAAAAATACCCCAATATCGATATTTTAGTCAACAATATGGATAAATTACTTTCATACTAATGTTCTTGCTGCAAATGGATTATCTGAATTAATAGTAGGAATAGAAGTTACAGCAAATAATTGAGGGTATCTACACGAATGAAGATATGACTTTTTCAGAAAAAGAGAAAGACTTTATGACTAAAAATTTACCTCAATCTGAAATACAGCGATTTATTAAGCCGATTGTAATAGGTAGACTTGTTACATTTGTATGTAGTCCTTATGCATTTACATTTAAAGGTTCTCCAATCCGAATGGATGGGGGAATGATACCGACTATTTTTTAATGTATTTCGTTCCGATTACAAGGCCAATTTATGAACTGAAGGTCTCAATTATAGACATTTGAAAATAATTTTAAGATGACTACAAACGCATATCATTTTGAAAGTTGAGGGCGAAATGATTCGTTTCATCATATACGACAAACGTATATCCTTGTTTTTTGTAAAATGAAATGATCTCTGGAAGTGCAGCTAAAGTTTGTGGCTTTTCGTGCATCAGTACAACTTCTCTATCCTTCTTTGTGCCCTTTTTAATATTTTCTACAATTTGGCTTGGGTTATCTTTTAAAGCCCAGTCATTGGAGTCAATTGTCCAATCCCAAACATGAATGCCTACGTCTACAAGTTGGTTGCGAATCTTTTCGCTATTCATTCCAGGTGCGGAACCAAAAGGAGGGCGAACTAGATTTGGCTTTGTACCTGTAATCTCTTCAATTAGTGCTAACGTTGCTTTCATTTCAGGTACTAACTGGTTATCCTTATATAATGTTTTAAAATTATGCGTCATGCTATGGCCGCCGATATAATGCCCTTCTGCTATTGCACGTTTCACGCTTTTTTGGAGGTGCTCCTTTTTCAGATTAGCTCCTTGCATGAAAAAGGTTGCTTTCACATCTTGCTCGTGTAAGATATCTAGAAATTGGTTAGTTAGTTTACTAGGACCGTCATCAAATGTGAGGTATACCTCTTTCACTGAAGTCTCTACTGTAGTTGGTTCTGAATCCGTTTCTGTTTCCGTTTCTATATTATCTGGGATGGTGATGGTTGGAGCCTCAACTCCGTAAGTGATATTTTGCTCGATATTTTTCCCGCTGTCAGCATACGACTCTCCTATAATAAACCCAATAAGAAAAGCAGAAGTTAGCATAATTAATACAATTACCATGAGTCGCAATCTTATTTTATTTCTGCGTTTACGTTGTATACTTTGTATTTCCTTCATTGTGATTATATCCTCCGATGATCTTTTAGACACTTTCGTTTTCCATAAATTTTGTAAAAGTAGCAAACACCTAAACGTGTTTGCTACTTTGAAATGCAAAGGGATTATTTAATGTACGTGTCACTGACCAACAGATTTCCCAATATATCCGACGGGATCTCGAACGTCACAATACCCATATAACCAGGTGCGACTTCATATTTGTCGAATGAAATAACGAGTTTATGATTAGCAGTAATATAGAAGTTTTGATCAGGTTTGATGACTACGAAATCCAATTCGGATCCATCGAATGAGAAATAAGAGACCATTTCATCTATCGACATCTGTCGCTTCATTTCACCTGTTATATATGAACTAATGGTATCAATATATTTGTCATCTTTAAATAGACTAGGAAGTGTGATTAATATATTCTGCTGTTTATCGATGGTGTCGTACTTCATCGTTGTTGAGGAGGAGCCGACAGTATTTACCTCATACCGAGCAATCGATAGCAGTTGGGTGGTATCTGTCATCACTTCGTAGCCCGTGTCAATTCCAAGATGACCGTCTCCTGATTTCTTCATTTCAGCAACTTCTTCTTCAAATTGTTCGAAGAGTGCTCTGTTTTCCTCGATATATTTACTATTTAAAGAAGCCTGTAGGTCTTTATTGTCTAAGCCCTCAATCGCTGGTGTATCAAGATCGGCTTGATATGTCTTATCATCTATAGCCAATTTTTGAACAGTGAAGACTTCCACGATGGCTCCTAAACCAGGAATATTCGCCATTGATTGTGCCATAGCTGGACTCATGTTGATACTGCCAATAAATAAAATAACTGCTGCAGCGGCTCCAATGGACCATATTTTTAGAATTGGACGTTTCTTCTGCGCTGCTTTTGCCTGAGAAATGGTGTCCTTTACGAAGAATTCCAACTCTGATGGGATTTCTATCTCGTTATAATTTTCTTTTAACTTATCTATTTTTTTCATAATCTAACATCTCCTTCAACTTTAATTCGTAATTTTTTTAATGCGCTATAAAGCCTAGTTTTAACGGTACTGACATTTTGTCCAGTTATGGTTGCGATTTCGTCGATTTTTAAATCCTCGAAAAAGCGAAGAATGATAAGTGTCTTATATGTTGGAGGAAGCTGATCAATGGCATCTTGCAAATCCATATCGGTCATTTCATCCTCTAATTGCGGTAAATGTACACTCAGAATATCATCATCCATGAACGTTATACGGTGATTTTTTCTAATAAAGTCAATAGATGTGTTGATAACTATTCGATAGAACCATGTTTTTAAATATTGGATTTCTTTGAGACGGTCAATTGACTTAAGTGCATTGAATATAGAATCTTGTACAATATCGAGCGCCAGGTCCTTATTTCTAACATAGCTATATGCAAGGCGATAATGGGATTCTCGATTTTCAATTATAAATGTCTCTATAAGTTCAAATTTTTCTGTTTTTGTCATGACAAAAGTAATCACCCTTTCTAATGTTTAACATGTCGCGAACACGTTATAGTTATTCGACGGACAAGGTGCTTAAAAAGTTTGAATTGATTATCAAAGTGTACTTCTCTGAATATTACATTTGAAAAAAGGCTGTCGAGAATTTCTGAGGCCAATGAAAAAGTCCAGAAACAGTTGTTAGTGTGGTCGCTACGATAACGGATTTTCCTTACGATCGTTGATGCCCTCAGATTTTTTGATTATATAACCTCAAAAGCGGTTGAAATCCGATGGCAAAGACGAATGCTACCGCTTCTTCAGGACAATTCCGATCTCTTCGCTACTTCGAACTTAATACATTATTCTGGTTTTCAGGCATCCTTCACACAATCTATTTGTGCGAAGGATGCCTATTTTTCGTATAATAAAGGTATCAAATCTAGGTAGGTGTTCGTCATGATTCCAAACCAACAAACTCTTAATCTAATTCCATACACAGCCATTTACGATATCGTTGTTCCTAAAGATAATATGCTACGTCAAATCAATGAGCTCGTTGATTTCTCCTTTGTTCAAGATGAATTACAAAATAAATATTGTCTCGATAATGGTCGTAATGCAGTCCCCCCCATTCGTATGTTCAAATACTTCTTAGATATGGCGCCTGAAGATGGGGTCATCAATCCAGTTCACTAACGAAGTTTCGTAAACTTCGCTTGAAAGATGTGAACCTGCTCGATAGCTAATTCAAAAAACAGTGGATATTGCATTAGAAGATGAACTGAACTATTTGAAGGAAATCGTAGTTGATCATCATGAGCATCTTCAACTGTCCAATGAGCCAGATGCACGTGTAGGTCACAAAACGGCGGACTTATCTTTCTTTGGTTATAAAACACATATCGCAATGAATGAAGAGCGTATTATTACAGCTGCTGTGATTACAACGGGTGAAAAAAGTGATGGAAAGCAACTTCAAACATGGATTGAAAAAAGCCGCGAAACGGGTATGTATGTTTGTAAAGCTGGATATATGGCGATTCGCAAGGCACGTCAAGGTAAGAAAAATAGAGGGAAGAAGCAAGCAGATACCTATTATTTTGATATTGACAAGTGTAAGCGATGCCCCCTCAAAGAAGATTGTTATAAAGAAGGAGCAAAATCAAAAACGTATTCGGTGAGTATTAAATCAACGGAACATAACGAACAGAAAGCTTTTCAAGAAAGTGAACATTTCAATGAGAAAGCGAAAGAGCGCTATAAGATAGAAGCGAAGAATAGCGAATTAAAGCATAGACACGCGTATGGTGTGGCCTCTACCTCAGGTCTTGTTGGCATGCAGATGCAAGGAGCTATGGCTATATTCACTGTGAACCTCAAGAGAATATTGACTCTATTGAAGTAGAAGGGAAAAAGAAAACCATACAATAAAGGCGAATTCACATTCAAAATTGAATGGAAATTCGCCTTTATCTATTTTGGGCATTTCACAAAGTCAAAAGCTTACCTTTTTCAGTGGCCTCGAACAAACACAGCCTTTTTTATTCACCGTTAGCAAACTCTCCCTTCGTATGATAGTATTCACTCAAATGAATCATTGGATTTCGCAGAGATCTTATAGAATGCTAGTGAAAGGAGAGAAGTCGTGTCCATTCGTATAAAACTACTGCTATCTTATACGGGAATGCTTGTTGTTAGTTTACTTATGTTAGTCATGACTGCAGCTTTGTTTACAATTGCTTCGACAGGTGATATTCATAGTCTTCGAGACTTTTATAAAGTACACTATCAATTAAATCCGCTATCGGAGCAAGAGGAATCTATCTTTTTAGAGTTGAAGTATTTAGCTAAGAAAGACCCAGATGAATTGCAGAACAAGGAATTGTTACTGGAATATGATTTTAAGTTAAAAACAGAAAAAGCGGGGCTGTTTGTAAGACGGGCTAGTTATCCGATTTTTGAATCGCCTACACTCAATCAACCTGAATTAAAGGAATCGTTACCTTCTTATGATCTGAATAATTATCAGATTCGCAACACGTTTAATATAAATGAAAGGTTTTATGGGTATGCCAAATTTGACTTTAAATATTCGGATGGTGCAAAAGGTAGTGTATTCGTTATTAAAGAACACAGTCCATTTGCGGAAATCATAAGAAGGCTGTTACCGATTCTTTCGTTCATATTTATTGGCGTTCTTGTGATTGCGAATGTGCTATTGTATCAGTGGATTACACGAAGTGTTATTAAGCCACTGAACTTGTTAAGGGACTCCGCAGAAAGGATTCAAGAGGGTAACCTTCATTTTGAGCTTAATTTACAATCCACGGATGAGATCGGGCAGTTGAATAAAGCGTTCGAGACAATGAGGCTGAGATTGCAAGAATCCGTTAACCTTCGTCTGCAATATGAGGAGAATCGTAAAGAGTTAATCTCTAATATTTCACATGATCTACGTACGCCGATTACGAATATAAAAGGATATATTGAAGGCATTCGGGATGGTGTCGCGAATACGCCAGAGAAGATGGACATGTACGTCGACATTATTTATAACAAAGCTGTTGGGATGGACAAATTGGTTGATGAATTATTTCTCTACTCCAAGTTAGATTTGAATCAAGTGCCATTTACGTTCGAGCCAGTTGATATTGTACGATTCCTCGATGATTGTAGCGAAGAAATGCAATACAATTTGGAGAACAAAGGGGTAACATTTCTATGGGATCAGCATATTTCAGGACCTATTGAGGTTCTAGTAGATTTGGATAAGTTAAAACGAATGGTGCTGAACGTCATTGAAAATGCGCTTAAGTATATGGACAAGCCTCATCCAATCATACGGTTTTCGCTACAATCCGATCTCAACTGGGTGACTGTAGAAGTGAAGGATAATGGTATGGGTATTGATGCTAACGCTCTTCCACATATCTTTGAACGATTTTATCGAGCGGAACCTTCTCGAAATCTATCGACGGGCGGTAGCGGACTAGGACTTGCGATTGCACGTCAGATTATTGAACGGCATGGTGGAACGATATGGATGGAAAGCGAGCAAGGTGTGGGTTCAAGCCTATTCTTTAGTTTAAAGCGAACGGAGAATGAAGGAGGGAAGTAACGCACATGACACGGATTCTAATTATTGAAGATGAGACGACGATCGCTCAATTGGAAAGAGATTATTTTGAACTGAACGGATTTGAAGTTGATGTATGTCATACAGGTTCTGAAGGGTTACAACGAGCTCTTCAAGGAGACTACAATCTTATTATCATAGATTTGTTGCTACCGGTCATTGATGGTTTTGAATTGTGCCGTCGCATTCGGGAGGCGAAGGAAGTACCGATCTTTATCGTCTCTGCGAAGAAAGAAGAGATCGATAAACTTCGAGCATTTAATCTTGGAGCGGATGATTATATTACGAAACCATTTAGTCCAAGTGAATTAGTGGCTAGAGCAAAGGCGCATCTGTCAAGATATGAACGCATGCTCAGTAAGCTAGAACCTGTGGTGAAGCATGAGATCCAAATCCGTGGACTCCATATAGATAAGGATTCTCGAAGGGTGTTTGTACGTGATAAAGAAGTCGTGTTTACGACACGTGAGTTCGATTTATTGGTGTTCTTAGCGAGTAATCCCAATCGGGTGTTTAGTAAAGATGATCTATTCGAACGCATATGGGGGATGGATGCTAGCGGAGACATTTCAACGGTTACAGTTCATATTCGCCGAATAAGGGAAAAGTTAGAATCAGACCCCTCGAATCCACAGTTTATTGAAACGGTTTGGGGTGCAGGGTATAGATTTACTGTGTAATGGCGTTATTCTAGTGGAATTTTGATAATTGTAATGCCTAGTTAATAAATTGTTAATATTTCGTTTCGTGGGCGTTCATTTCTTACCTATATCATTTAGTTATAGACATCAGTAGCACATAACTTAATGATCTGAGGAGGAAATACAATGAATAAAGTTTCTAAAAAAGTAGCGGCAATGATGGTAGCAGCAACACTGAGCGTAACATCTTTACCCTTCGCGGTGTTAAATGTACAAGCAGCACCAGTTCCAAGCAATGCAGGGGTATCCTCATCATCATTTGAATTATCAGATATAGAGGTTCAAAAAGCGTTTGAAGCACTTGCTGGTCTTGGTATAATACATGGTTATATCGATCACTCGATGGGTGTGAACAATCAGATCAATCGTGCTGAACTAGCGAAAATGATTGTATTGACTTTTAAACTACAGGGTACCTCAGAGAAAGATATTCAAATGACCGATGTCAATTCGAACGCATGGTATTACAAATATGCATCGGAACTTGTTGGTCTAGGTATCATGGAAACGAAGAATGGCGCATTCAATCCTAAAGAAACGGTAACAGATGAAGAGCTTGTACAAGTGGTATCCAAAGCATTGAATCGGGATATGTTATCCGTAAACTACTGGGCTAAACCATTCTATTCATCTAATGAATCCGCATCACGTGGAGAAGTAGCAAGCTTATTGAATACAGCACGCAAAGCTATTCCTTCGGTTCAAGCTCAAATATTAAGTGTGAAATCGATTAACAACACGACTGTGATTGTGACATTGGATGCACCGTTGACAGGTGAGAATGAAGTATTCGCTAAAGCGAAAGAAGATTTCGTGTTTAATGATGGTCTAACATTAACAAATATGCCGCGGCTGAAGTCAGGTTCCATTGCAACGTATATCGTGCCTACTTCGGTACAACAAGCTGGAACAAATTATACCTTAACATACAAAGGTAAGAAATCAGGTTCATTTGTTGGGAATACATCGAAGGTGGATATGATGACCACAAATCAGGTTGCGAATGATACATTTGAGATCGAAGTGCTAAAAGTTAATGGTGTAATTGACTATGGATATGTCATTTCTGCTTATAGTGGCGGTCGTGGTGCGAATGCCTTTGTCTTGGATGAGAACAACACAGCAAATAGCACAACGTATCAAATCATCTCCTCCATGCAGGGAAGACAAGTAACGATAACACCAGAAGGTGGAGAATCGATCGTTGCTAAATATGTACCCTTCACACAATCGACAGATGGTAAGATGGAGCCAAAGTTCCGACTACCTGCAGGACAAGTATTGAAACCAGGCGTGAAATATACCGTAACATCCGATTGGGCGACAATAGTGAATCCAACATTCGAAGCAAAACAAATCGCGTCGTTGCAGCTTTCTGCTGCAGAGGCAGTCAGCGAAACATCAATTCATCTAACCTTGGCTCAAGATCCGGGCGATGAGTTATTCTCAGGACGCAGTGTAGAATTGATAACCTCCAACGGAGAAAAGTTGGTTGCAACGTATAAATTCTCCAGTCGTAAAGGTGCTGTAGGTACGTTCGATATTGTCAATAAAGGTATAATGATAGCTGGAACAACGTATATTGTAACTCCAGTGGGCGCTTGGGCGACGGCTTCTCAAGTGACACTAATTACGCAATAATCATATGAAAAGGTGTTGGTTCACTATGCGCTTGTTCATGTTGTCATGGGTCCTCTTTATTTCAGGATGTCAGCTAGACTATGCTACGCTGTTAAACAACGAAGAGCAGGTAACAACTGAGGTGGTGAACGATGGAATGGACAAGTTGAATCAAGAACTATTTGCTGCTGTTAAGCAAGGTGATAAGGATCGTGTGACAAATCTACTATTAGACGGTGCTGATATTGATGCTACAGATTACATAGGTAGAACATCCGCTATGATCGCCGTACACACGAAACAACTGGATCTATTCAGATTATTGCTTGAAAAAGGTGCAAACATAAATATTCGAGATAACCGTATGGACAATCCTATTCTCTATGCTGGAGCAGAAGGGATGCTTGATTTCGTAAAGGTGGCGATTGCAGCAGGAGCGGATACATCTATCCTGAATAGATTTGGGGGGACTGCACTGATTCCTGCTTCAGACCGTGGTCATGTGGACATTGTGGAAGAACTTCTTACAACTTCAGACGTCAATGTTAATCATATTAATAACCTTGGATGGACAGCACTCCTAGAAGCTATCATCTTGGGTGATGGAGGTAAGGATCATCAGGTGATTGTTCAACTGTTAATTCAATATGGTGCAGATGTGAATCTTGCAGATTCGGAAGGGAAGAGCCCCTTACAACATGCGGAAAGTAATGGTTATCGAGAAATGATAGAAATGTTAACCATTAAGGGTGGTAAATAGATAGATTGAACTAAAGATGAGCGCATATATTCACGATTCTCTTTTAGAGATAATTGAACTTGTGAGCGCAAACTTTAGTTCAATTTTTGCATGTTCGATTATTCAGAGAAAAGGTAGGGATGATATGTTGAACACTTCATATTGGTTAACGAATGTGAGATTAGAGAAAGGTTATATCGTGGAAGACGGGCAAGTTGCTAGTACTCAAACGGAGATTTGTCATATTCGAATTGAAGATGGAAAGATCGCAGAAATGAGTGTTGCGCGCAAAGAACTACATAGTCATCTTCCAAAATACGACTGTAAAGAGTTATTGATGCTTCCTTCTTTTGAAGAGGCACATATTCATTTGGATAAAACGTATTTCGATGGCCCCTGGAAAGCTGTAAAGCCTATATCCAGCATCTTCGAACGGATTGAGGAAGAGAAGATATTATTACCTAGACTTTTACCGATGGCGAGACAACAAGCCGAAAGTATCTTAACGCTTATACAATCCTTCGGGTCTACACATATTCGTAGCCATTGTAATATCGAGCCGGTTAGTGGGTTACATCGATTAGAAGCAACGAAACAAGCTCTGAACACGTTCTCTGGTAAAATTTCATATGAAATTGTTGCATTTCCACAGCATGGACTGCTTCGTTCGGATTCGGTCCAACTAGTGAAACAATCTCTGGAAGAGGGTGCAACCCACGTAGGAGGTGTTGATCCTTATACAGTGGATGGAGATATTGAGAAGTCACTACAGACGATGGTAGAACTCGCAGTAATGAATAAGGCAGGCATTGATATTCACTTACATGATAGAGGAGACGTAGGAAAGCAAACATTGACTCGACTAGCTAACTTGACTGAAGAAGCGGGGCTGCTGGGGAAAGTGACTATCAGTCATGCTTTCTGGTTTGCATCTGCTCCTCCACAAGAAGCAGAAGAATTAGCTGAACGTATGGCATCGCTTGAGATGTCTATTGCGTCAACCGTCCCGATTGGCAGAACAATGATGCCGCTTCCTATGCTTCATAACAAAGGTGTGAAGGTGAAACTTGCAACAGACAGTCTGACAGATCACTGGTCTCCGTTTGGCAATGGAGATCAATTGGAGAAGGCAGGGCGTTTTGCAGAATTGTATGGGTATAATGATGAACAATCGTTGTCTCAGTCCCTTGGGTTTATTACTGGCGGAATAACGCCTCTCAATCATAAAGGTGAGCAGTTGTGGCCCAAGATAGGAGACAATGCGAACTTTGTATTGGTGCCTGCAAGTTGCTCAGCGGAAGCAGTGGCGCGAAGACCGAAGTGTCAAGTCGTATGTTATGAAGGTCGACTCGTGAGCGGTTCGTTTAAAGAAATCACTACAATGCTTGAATGTTGAGAGAGTGAATAGAAGTAAATAGCCTAATTGTTGATGAGTATATTCTAAATCCATACAAAAAAATAGAAAGTAATAATTGACAGTTGCTCCTCAGCTATGTATAATTCTAATTAATTAGGTTAGGTAAATAATATGACTTATCCTAATTTCCGAGTAGAAAAGAGGAGTTTTTTGTGTCAAAGAAGTTATCTGGTGATCAGACTTTAGTTCGAGTGACGAACCAAAATTTAATTATCCAAGCAATCCGTAATCAAGAGTCAACCACCAGAAGAGACCTTTCTAAACTTTTGAAGTTAAGTGTTCCGAGTGTATGCTCTAATGTAGATCAGTTACTTGAGAAAGAAATTCTGATTGAATCTAGTGGGGAAGGTTCAGGGGTGGGACGGAAGGCAAGTGTCCTGAGATTGAATCCACACTATGGTTATTTGATAACAATCGATTTGAGTAATCCTTGTATTAGCGTGGTATTATCTAAAATTATACCCGAAATAGTTCAAGTGGTGAAATTTGATATTGAAAAAAATCAATTAGAGAAGTTACCAGAGTTACTGCTTATAAATATCGATAAACTGCTTAAAGTGAGCGGGATTGACGTAGATAAGTTATTGGCTATTTCTGTATCGATTCCGGGAAATGTAGATAGTGTCAGTGGCATTGTTCAATGTGGTTCGTACTTGAAATCGCTTCAAACACTGGATATAAAGGGATGGATTCAAAAAAAATTCACCGTTCCTGTGTATGTTCATAATGATATCAATGCGGCTGTCGTTGGCGAATTGAATTATGGTGTGGCTGTTGGACGTCAGAATGTCATTTTCGTTAGTGTAGATGTCGGACTTGGTGTAGGTATTGTGCTTGGTGGTAGATTATATGCAGGAAGCTCGAATAACGCAGGGGATATTGATCGCTTTGTTATGAACTTGGATTCCTTATACAGGAGTAACACCGATAAAGTACAGTTACAAGATTTGGTCTCTATTGGTGCTCTGCTAAGTGCCATAAAGTCAGATTTATCTAGTAATATGTCAATGTCGAGTGATCTCTTGACGATGTCCAACGGCGATGTGAATCAAGTGGATTTCAATATGGTCATCAAGGCAGCGCAAGCAGGCGATGTGTTATGTCTAGACCATATTCGTAGAAGTGCCCGCATTATGGCAGTTGCGGTAGCTAACATGATGAATTTGCTTGATCTAGAGCAGGTTATACTTGGCGGAGGGTTCGTTACGATCGGAGAAGCTTACACTGAGACCTTGAAAAACGAGGTGATGAGACTAATCTCTATGAATTCAATGATTGTAAACACATCCTTAGGCAGTAAAGCTGTGATTATGGGTGGAATCGCTATTGCATTAGAGCATATTTTTAATGAATTGGTTGATTAATAATCTGGGTGATTCCAGACATTTAATTAGTTAATCAAGTTAATTAATCAATTGTAATTATTCCTTGGGCTCTTTAAATCTAGAGTCCAAGATTTAATATATATTATTCAAATAAAGGGAGTGTTTAGCGATGAGTATTAAGAAAGCTAATAAGTTAATCGCAGTTCTGCTCGTGTCGAGTATGTTGTCTCTTGTCGTTGCTGCTTGCGGCAATTCGGCTAAGGACTCCAATTCGGGCAAAGGAAAGGATGTTTCGCTACGCGTTGCTACATCATTTGCTGGATCAGATCCATGGGTTACGCCCTGGGCAGAAGCGGTGAAACAATTCGAATTATTACACCCCGGCGTTAAAATTGTGGATGAATCCACACCGGTTAATCAAGAAGCACTGCGTACAAAAATAAAAGCAGATGCTGCAACAAGTAACCTTGCTGATGTGATGTTTTATTTTAACGGAAGTGAGACGAAGGTATTAGCAGAAAGTAATCAAATTGTATCTTGGGAAGATGAACTACAGAAAGATGCTACTTGGGCATCAAATTTCAATAGCGCTATCTTAGAGAAAGTGAAGTATGAAGGCAAACAATACTCGCTTCCTTATATCGGTTTCTATGAAGGACTGTTTTATAACAAGAAATTATTCGATCAATATAACTTGGCACCACCTACCACATATGACGCATTATTGAAAGCGGTTACCACATTCGCAATGAATGATATTGTTCCTATCACCACATCTCTAACAACGCCTTACATTCAAGAAGCGATGATCCTTTCTCTTGTAGGTCCAGAAGGGCAGGCGAAGGCCTATGATCCATCATGGGCACCAGCCATCAATTTAATTAAAGATTTATCAGATCTGAAAGCGTTCCCAAAAGATGCGCTAACGTTAGATGATGATAAAGCTCAAACGTTGTTCGCTAACGGGAAAGCAGCTATGATGTTTAACGGATCATGGGCAGCTGCTGGGTTATCTAAGGTCGATGGTATCGAAATTACACCATTCCCGCTTGTGCCAGGCGGTGTAGCAGAGAATGTAATCATATCTGGGTTCGGTTCCGGTTGGTACATGAAGAAGAATGACGATAATCAAGCTAAGCATGATATGGCTTTGGAATTTGTGAAATATATGACTTCTCCTAAAGTAGCTGGAACATTCGCTGTTATTGGCGGTAGCTATGCGGTGAATACGGAGGCGGGCACAAACATGCCCCATTTACTTCAAGCAGGTAACACCATGGTGAGTCAGGCGAAAGACTTTGTCATGCCGATTGATTCCTACGTTTCTCGTGAATCGTATGAGGCATTCTTGAAAGGCATCTCTTACGTAACTGCAGGTAAGAAGACGGCAGAACAAATACTGGAAGAAGCGAAAGTTATAAACGATAAGAATAAATAAGGGGAGAAATAAGGCTTGTGGAGACGGGTCAACAACCCGTTTCCTGCAGGACTTCCTTATAAGGAGGAGAAGCGGCAGTGATTTTTAAAGACAAAAGGTATATTTTTCTTTTCCTAGCACCTACGATTCTATTTCTATGTGTCTTTCTCTTATACCCGATGCTGCAGACGGTTTACTACAGCTTCACGGATTGGTACAACTTTTCGCAACATAAGACCTTTACAGGGTTAGCTAATTATAAGCAATTGATTGATGACCCTATTGTATGGATATCATTTAAGAATACATTGGTGCTCATTTTGGGAGCACTCGTATTCCAAGTTGGGATAGGTCTTGTACTTGCATTGTTGGTTGATAGCATAAAAAAAGGGTTTAAGTTTTTTCGTACCGTATTCTTTTTCCCCATCATCATCTCTGGAACTGCAATTGGTCTGATGTTCTCCTTAATATATAACTATGATTACGGTTTGTTGAATGCATTGATGAGGATGCTTCATTTGCCAGAGAAAGTATGGTTGACAGAGAAGAGTTCGATTTACTTGGTACTCATTCCAATTCTATGGCAATACGTTGGATTTTACTTTGTGATCTTTTTAACAGGAATTTCAAAAATTTCAGGTGAAATCTATGAATCCGCAGAGCTTGATGGTATAACCGGGTTCAAAAAATCGATATATATTACGATTCCATTGCTGCGAGATGTCATTGCAGTGACCTTAACGTTGGCAACAGCAGGCGCATTACGCGTATTCGACGTTGTGTACATTGTAACCAAGGGTGGTCCGTTGAATTCAAGTGAGTTGTTGAGTACCTATATGTACAATAAGGCCTTTAATGGCCAAAATGTCGGGTACGCGAGCACCATTGTTATTGCAATGATGATTGTGGGTGTGGTGATTACCACTGTACTTAATAAATTGACCAAAAAAGATGTAATTAACGACTAAGAAGCAATCAATTATTTGGTAAAGAAGGTGTTGTGATGATGACAAACGTAACAGCATTACCGGGTGAAAAACCATCTTCGGGTATCGTTAACAAAACGGTAATCTATGTAATACTAATTCTCTGGGCCTGCACAACGATTCTACCATTATTGTGGGTTCTCCTAAATAGTTTTAAATCTTCCGATGAAATTCTCACACAATCATTTGCATTGCCAACGAGCTTTAATTTTAATAATTTCTTGAAATTGAATGAATACGGTAATATCAATATGATCCGCGGCTTCATGAATAGTTTTATTATATCGGGTGGTGTGGTGCTAGGTGTGGCATTCTTTGGCGGACTGGCATCGTTTATTTTGGCTCGGTTTGATTTTAAGTCAAAGAAATATATGAATATGATCTTTGTTGTATGTATGCTCCTACCACAATTCACGGTCATTATCCCGAACTTTATTATCATCAAAAATTTGCATTTGAATGGTACATATTTGTCGGTTATATTACCGCAGATTGCAAGCAATCTAAGCTTTGCTATCTTGATGATGACAGGATTTATGGTATCATTACCCACGGAATTAGAGGAAGCGGCTGTTATTGATGGAAGTAGTATATGGAAAATTTTCTATAAGATAACGGTACCTTTGTCAATTCCAGTCTTTGCGACGGTATCCATCATGGTGTTCTTGTGGTCCTATAATGAACTATTATTGCCGTTAGTCTACCTACCGAATAGAGAAATGCAGCCAATTTCGGTGCTCTTATCCTTGGTCTCGAATGCTTATGGTACCAATTATGGCGCTATGATGTCAGCAATATCGATCTCAATTCTGCCGTTGCTAGTGTTATATTTGTTATCACAAGAGACTGTTATTAAAGGATTGACAGCGGGAGCGATTAAAGGATAATTGTTAAAATTTTATATAAGAAGATAGGAAATGAACAGGAGGAACAAACAACATGTCAAAAACTCTAAATGTGATTGTGATTGCAGCTCATCCAGATGAACCGGAAATATATGCAGGAGCCATCTCAGCTTTATTCGCAGAAATGGGCCACCGTGTGAAGTTCGTTTCATTAACGGATGGATGTTGCGGTCATTATGAGATGAATGGGCGGAAATTAATAGAACGTCGTACGCAAGAAGCCTACGAAGCAGCGAGACGTCTGGGAGTTATGGAATACGTGGTGCTACCCATTCCAGATGGAGAATTAATGCCGACTCCTGAAGTACGCAAAGAAGTGATAGGCCAAATTCGTGGGTGGGAAGCGGATATCGTGATTACCTTCCATCCTGATGGTCCAGGTCATGTTGATAACCGTAATGCAGGAAAAGTGGTTCGAGATGCAGCAGATTTTGTAGCCAATGTGCCAAACGCAGTGCCAGATGTTCCGAGTTTAACGAAATCACCGGTATTCTTATTAATGCCGGACTATGCTGCACGGACAATCTATAAGCCGGATATTGTCATTGATGCAGATAGTGTAATTGAGAAGAAATTACTCGCTTGTGATGCTCATGCTTCACAATTCTATGAGTTTGCACCTTGGCAACGCGGATTCTTACATGAAGTGCCGGATACATGGGAAGGTAAGCGAGAATTTATCCTAAAGTATTGGGATGAATTCCTAAGCGTGTCGGATGAAATGCTTCCAACACTTGAGAAACATTTCGGACAAGAACATGCGGAAAAAGTTCATTATGCAGAGCCGTTCGAAATTGCTAATTATGGCAGGAGACCAGATGGTGATGAAATGAAAGTCTTGTTCCCGATGTTATCGAGCATAAATAAATAATGGCTTCAAGGCAGCATTGGTTTAACGTTTGGGAATGAAATGTGAAGGTGGAATTCTCTTCAAGGGAATTCCATTTTTCTTTTTTGAGGAGAAGGTAGAAGGTTAATTTGATTGAATTGGTATCGAAAGATTGGAGGTTCAAGCATGAAGCATTCATATATGTGGTTAATTATATGTGTCACGGTCTGGGGAAGTAACTTTGTTCTCGGCAAAATATTACTACAATCCTTCTCGCCATCTATATTAACGATGCTTCGATTAATATGTATCGTATTGATGTTATCTCTCATCGGCTTGGTGAGTAGACAATCCTTTATTCCATTAGCTTGGCGAGAACTACGTCACTTGGTTCTGCTTGGTTGCGTAGGAGTGTTCTTGAATCAATGGACTTTCTTCATGGGATTGCGAACGGTAGATTCGACTATCGCAGCCCTCATCTTGGCTACCACACCCATTGCGACAGGATTGTTGGCAGCGATCTTTCTGAAGGAACGAGTGACGCTTCGGGCGATCGGAGGTTCATTCATAGCCATGATTGGTATCTATTGGGTGATTGGTGGAGGAGGGAAGATTGCTTTTTCTTGGGGGCTTATGTGGATCTTCTTGACGATGCTGACATTCGCCATCATGATTGTATTAACTCGAAAACTTGCGGACCGGCTTCCTCCACTACAGACCACATTGTATTCCAATGTCGTGGGTCTATTAGTCTCAATACCCGTTGCTTTTATGGTTGATCAGCCGATTCGTTTGGCATCATCATCCTCCTATAGCTCATGGCTTCTGTTAATATGTTCAGCCATTGCAGTACATGGCATCTGTAATTTAGTGTGGAATGTACACATACGAAACATAAATGCTTCCAAAGCTTCGATATTATCGAATTTGGAACCTTTTATCGCGATGATTACAGGATTTATTCTTCTGCATAAGCCCATTACTGGGGTACAACTTGCAGGCTCATGTCTGATTATCGGCGGTGTGGTGTGGGTAACACTACAGAAGAGGTCAGTTGGCGATTAAAGTGATATACGCATGGAGTAAAGATGCTCTAATAGTCCTATATGAGAAAAAATCAATTTCGTATCTATTGAGTAGTGCCGATCTTAAGTACACATACAAAGTAAGTAAAGAAGGGGATGGCATCTTATACATGGGTACCCCATAGTCTGGACACTCGAAAATAAGGTATCTGAGAGGACGCTCCGCGAACGTAACATTTCTCCAATCGCTGTGGTCTCCAAATTTCTGGATTAGAACCGCTCAGCGGTTGGAATTCGCAGACCTAGGCGACCGCTATTGCTTTTACTAAATCGTTCCGTCCTCTGCGCTCTTTTTGGTAAAATGGAAGTACCAACAACCATTCCAAAGGAGCGATTTCTTTGTACATTCAATATACCATGGACCATCTTTGACGCAGCTTATCCCGTGACAGCTACCACCCTAAAATGCTTACCAAAGTCATCCTATACGCCTATACTCAGCGAATCTATGCCCCTTCAAATTGCAAAATCCATCCGAGAAAAAATTCCGTTTATATGGCTGGCTGGACGACAACGTCCAGACTTTCGCACCATCAATCGTTTCCGTTGCGAAAGGATGCGGGATGTGCTCGAAACGGTATTTACGGCCGTCCTTCAATTTCTAGCTGACGAAAAATATGTTTCCCTCGAACATTACCAATCGCTGCTGGGTAATCGGAACAGATTCAGCAAGACCCATCCGGATGCAACCTTCATGCGGATGAAAGAAGACCACATGCGAAATGGTCAACTCAAACCAGGTTTCAATGTATAGATTGGGACCCAAAATCAGTTTATTTTGGCCTACAGTCTACACCCAAGACCTACCAATACTCGCTGCTTAAAGCCGCATATGGAAAAAGCAAGACAGATGCTTGGCAAACTCCCACGAACGGTCATTGCAGATGCAGGATATGGCAGCGAAGAAAACTACGCATATCTGGAAAAGGAAGAAATTCAAGCCGTAGTGAAATACGGAAGTTATCACAAAGAGAAGAGCAAAGAAACTCAACCTAGTGGATATGAAATTCAAAAACGTCATTACCGAAGTCAAAACTGCGAGGGCTATCCGCTAAAGGAACGCTGCACGAAGGCAGTAGGAAATCGGGAAGTAGTTGTCAGTTTGGAACGACTGCGGTATCAGAATCAGGCTCGGGAAATTCTGAGAAGCGAGGAAGGTTACGCCTTGGCCGTACGTCGAATGATTGAGCCGGAAAGTGTATTTTGACAATTGAAAAACAACCGGGAATTCCGAAGATTTCTGCTTCGCGGCATGCAAAAAGTGACGCATGAGATCGGTTGGCTTTCACTTGCTCATAATCTACTAAATCAAGTCGCAAATGATCAAAAACGCAGAGCAGCGATCCTCCAATAACCGGAGAATCGCTGCTCTATTGATTTTACTGTTTTGAGAATGAATAGCGTCTGTCTACGCTCGTAGAAGATCTACTTATGGGACAGCCCCTTTCATGAATTACGTATAGCATGTGAATTACATTAAGCCTATTTCAAATCTAGATAGTCTAATAATCTATTGAGAATGACTGCGCCTTCCGCTAAAGTCAGATTCTCTTTCGGCTTCCACTCGTTACGAGCAGTCCCAACCATGAGACCATAATAGATGACATCTGAGACGGCACTAGATGCCCAACCAGCAACGTTAGCATGGTCTTGATATCTTTTGTATAATGGCTTGTCATTCGAATCAGACAACGGTTTGCCAGCGAATGCGGTTACTCTAGCAATAAATAGTGCCATTTGTTCTCTTGTCATTCCTTCATCTGAACGGAATGTATTGTCAGTGAACCCATTCATTAATTGGTTAGCGTACAGTTGATGGATCGCATTTGCGTAATACCCATCAGCTATATCTTTGAATGGACTTGGATTAGGATTCGGCATGCCTGCCATACCAAGCAATCGTGACATCATTTCGGCCAATTCTGCCCTAGTTACTAAGCGATTAGGCTTAATATTCTCTTCCAATTTTCCAACTAATATCAGTTTGTTACTAATCATAGCTAGATCTTTCTTTGCCCAATGTTTAAGGGCATCTAATGGTGATTTGTTTCTGATAATGACACCATAACTACCAGATTTGTGGATAGAAAACGACAATGTCATTGGGTTACCTTGTTTATTCTTTTTGAATAGAATAGGGAATACTTCACCTGTGTCTTCATTCAGCCACACGACAACTGCGTTTTGATGATCCATTTCTTTGGCTGGATTAAAACTAAATGTCACAGCCTTTTGTAAATTGGATACATCATGAAGTTTACTTCCTGTCTGTATGGTTAATGTAACATTAACAGGTTGATTCAACCACTGCATGCCCAACATTTCAGCCTGGGTAACTAAAGGTTCTTTTACAGGTACGATCGTGGCATGAAGCTTGGCATCCTCAGCGTACTGTTTGAAATTAATGGCGGCGATAGGGAATGTCATTGTTCCATGCGTTCCAACAATTCGAATCACAGCATTCGGATCTGACTTATTCAAGTCTACTAAATGTCGAAGTGATATAGAAGTATTGTCATTCATCGTAACCTCAGCGAAACCATTCACCATAGTCGGCTTAGAGTCTTTATCACTATCCACAGGAAGCGTATGACCCGTTGAATTATCAGGTGATCCCACAACAGGTGGGTCTACATTCGGTGGATTAACAACAGGTGGATCTACATTAGGTTCTTCCTCTTCAGGAACAGATGCATTTCCAGTGCTGTAAATATTCATTTCTTTAATGCTGTTAAATGCACCACCTGTAGAATTGCTCTTGGTCCATACCTTTACATAGCGTGCAAGGATTGTATCGAAATTAAATTGTTCATAATCATCTGTGAGGCCATTACTGCTCCATGCCCCAACGTTAGTCCACGTGAGACCATCTTCGGAAACTTCAACATCGAAATTGAATACTCGTTGATGACCTAGATACCAAGCAATGGCTGTTTTGTTAATCTCCTCTGTTTTACCTAGATCCGCAATAAGCCAAGCGTATCCATCGGGGTTATCCGTAATCGCAACAGGATCCTTCTTAGCTGACCAGATCGTTGTCATATCATCATCGAAGGCCAGATTAGGATCAAATCCTGTCGTACCATTGCTTTGTGCTGAGACGACAGGAAGCAATAACCCTTTGGAAATATGAATAGTGTACTGTCGATTAGGCAGACCCTCATCCGAAACGGTAATCGTGGCAATTCCCGGAACGCTACCACTGTAGTCAATATTAGCTATCGCGGTCGATGAAGCTTTAATAACCTCGATTACGGTGTTAGGATTTTTGTCTTGTTTCTCTAATTGATAGTTCAAGACTGTCGGATTATAGTTCTCCAAAGGTTGACCATTCATTGAAATGGCAAGCAGTTCTGTTGATGCAGAGGATTGACCTGAGCCAGAAGGGGAGACGCTTGTTACCGTATGGCTGGTCATATCCAATTGTACTGCTTTTCCACCAACTTCGAAGGTCCACAGGTTACCAACACGGGATGACTGGACCGTTTCTGGAGATCCCTGTTTGTTGGACCAAGTAAAGGCTACTGCATTTTGTAAATTGGTCTTATTCTCACCGATAACTCTGAATGCTTTGCGTGTGGTTGCACTGGAGTCATCATGTCGATAAGGTACAGCTTCCATTCGTACATCAGCAGCGGATGGTGTGAGAGATTGGAATTTCATTAAATTATGATTGCTGATTGCCAAATATGAATCGCCATTTGTTCCTACAGGCATAATATTCTCGCTTTCTGGGAAGAACTGCAAAGCCATCTGGCTAGTTCGATCTGCAGCAATATCGTCGACAACAATTAATGTCGAAGGCTTAATAAATATCATATGACGTCTGAATTTCTCTAATCCAGTTACCTCAAGATTGTATGCTTCTGCTCCGTCACCAGACCAGTAGTCGAACTCTTCCGTGTTGATCTCTGCGCTGATGGAGGGGGTTGCCTTAGCCGCATGAGGATCAAACATTTGGAACCATCTAGAACCTTCACCCATCTGCCCATGGCCATTCATAATGAGTGTATTATGGTTCGCTGTAATTTTGTCTGCATAACCATCATCCCGAAGAAGATATTCTCCATTGCTATACACCATGAAATGGTTCGCATCTGGATGTACATGACCTGAACCCCAGTTCTCGATAGCACCTGTATTGAGTAGCATTTCATTGTGACCAAGGTAAGGACCGTTTTTATAAGCTACCATGGAACTGGTCTTCGACCAATCCGAACGTGCAATTGCAATTTCCATATCATTGAAACGATGTGCGGTTGGAAGAGTACTTCTTGGAACTTCAATCACCGTTGGATCGAAATATAGTACACCTAACCAGCTAGAAGCTCTGGTTCCTATATCTTTCTCAAATACTTTATTGCCAAGCCACTGTGCTACTCCGTCTTGATGCTTAGCTGCTAATACGTGCAGTAAGTAGTTCGGACCATACCAACTTACCCCGGGATCGTCGGCTAGATTTAGATGATGTACTCCATCAACCCAATTGTCTTCGGGCATCATCATATAAGATGCGAAGGTAGATCCTTGTTTGTACCATTCGTTCTGAAGCGTATCCACTCCAAAGAATGTATCCGACAGCATGCCATATTTAATGAGCCATTCCATACCATATTGCCAGTATGAGAATCCTTCCGGACTAGCGCCATCATCAGCAAGTACTTGATGTGTTTTGTCAAATTTCTCATAAGCTAATTTCAGCCAAGGTAGAACAATATCTCTTGTTTCTTGATCATAATCATAAACAGCAAGTGCGGCAGCTGTTAGACCTCCTAGATTTACCCACAAATGATTGTGTAAATAGGACTCTTCCCAGTAAGCCTTTACGATATTGTTATTGTACTCATTACCTATTGCCTTCGCATACATTTCACTTCCGCGAGCAATAATGGCATCTCGAATACTTTTCTTCTCAGCGGGGCTCAGTTCGTCATACAACCAATCGTATGTGACACCCAAGCTGAACAGCTGATGTCCTGCTGGAAGATCTGCATTCGCAAGCTCACCGGCACCCCAAGTTGGATAACTTGATGAAGCAAGCGCAAACTTCTTCGCAGCTACTAAATATTTAGGATCATTGCTTAGTAGATAAGTAAAAGCAAAATCAACGGTTTGATTTCCTATATCCCTCATCCAATTTTGGCTACCTGAAGCATCAGGCGCCCGATAGTTCGTATTGTTAAAGAGATTGGAGTCAGCCCTTGCAATCAAATCTGTCCATAGGTCCTTATGCATACCTTGTGCAGAGACAGATGATTGTAACGATGTGATTTTGGAATCATCCAAATACAAGCGCGGATGCTGATTCTCAAATGGCAACAGCATATTGTTCATAGATACAACAGTAACCGTTACCTTTGAGCTAGTGAAGTTGGTTGCATTATCAGCAACAGCTACTCGAAATGTATCCGTCCCTTCGAAGCCAACTTCAGGTGTATACGTCCATTGTCCGTTTGGAAGTACCGTTACTGTTCCGTGACTAGCTTCTGCCAGTTTGCTGTAAATAAGCGGTTGCGCATTCGAGTTAGTGGCATTTACAATGCCGCTAATTTCTTTACCAAAGGGGGTTACAACAGTCTGATCGATGGCAGTTAGGTTGATTGCCTGGCCTACCTGTATATAAGTGATAGCATGAATGCCTCTTTCGCCTGACATCGCTGTAATAAATACCATCCCATTCGTATGAGCTGTCACTTTACCTGTCTGGTCTACACTAGCAACAGCTGCATCAGAGGTCATCCACTGTACTGTCTGATTAGAAGCGTTATTAGGGAGTACTGTAGCTGACAATTGCAACTCTTCATTGGGAGAGAGGACGACATTATTATGGTCGATTACGATTGACGATACAGCATTCCATTCTTCAAGTGCCAGATCGTCATACCAAGTTACAGAAGATCCTGAATTTGGATAGACGGCAAGTGTCATCGAAGTCGCACTACTAGGTGCTAAGATATCTGACTTTTCGATATATCTCCATCCATATGGATCTTCTTCCACAGGTAATGAAAGATACGTTGTGCTAGAAATTTTGGTGCCAATGGCATTTTTGAAATAGTAAGTTATACGATCACCAGATGCTGTTTGCAAAGCTGATTTTAGCCAAGCGCTTAATCGATAGTTTTTGCCGCCAGTTAAGGGGATGCTTTGGTACACACTTCCTGATCCACCGACATTATTATAGACTCTAAGTGATTTTTGGCCGGAACGAGCTACCGTTGAATCAACAGAAGCTTCAAATTTCTGTGCTGCGCCTCCATCATAACTTCGCCATTTACCTTGTAAATCTTGTGATGTTTCGATTGTGCCATCCTTAATGAGGTTGCTAACAGAAACGTCTACAAGAGATTCTATATCCCCGTCAACCGAAGTCGCAGATATGGTCGTATGACCCTTTCCAACAGCTGTCACTTGACCATTAATAACAGTAGCCACTAGGGGATTAGAAGATAGCCAGATCATATCTTGATTCGACGCATTAGATGGTAGAACAATAGGTGTGATAGCCAATGAATCTCCTACAGCCAAAATATGTTTTGTTGGATAGAAGTCCACGCCCGTTACAGGGACAGATGTACCATCAACGGCGATTTGGCTAGTTGCCGACACACCATCAGAAGAGGTGGCGGTGATGGTGGTTGTGCCTGATTGCAAGGCAGTCACCTGACCACTCTGATCGACAGTTGCAACTGCTGAATTGGAGCTACTCCATACAAGTGTTTGGTTACTAGCGTTAAGCGGAGTAATCGTTGCTTGTAGCTGAACCGTCTGAAGAGGATTCACAGTAACATTTGTTTGATCAAGGATGATTGTAGTTACTGGAATCCATGCTTCCACTTTGAAGTCATCATATAATGTCGTTCCTATGCCTTTGTTATATTCCGGAACGGCTTCAATAACAAGAGTACCTGTATCGGGAGGAGTCGTCATAGATTCCTCTACATAAATCCACTGGTCTACTTCCGCAGGTGATAATCGTCCCATGGATATAGAAGTCATATTTTTTGTGCCTGCTGTATTCTTTGTATATAGGCCCGCACGGGAACCTTCTACATAGTTTGATTTCATCCAAAACGAAATTTTATACTTTTGTTCGCTTGTAACAGGGATATTTTGATATACAGATCCAGATTGCCCTAAAGCATCAAGCGTGATTCCTAGCGAATGAGTGCCTTCCTTTGCATCGGAAGTATTTATGGATACTTGAACAGAATGGGGAGGTGGAGAGTATAACTTCCAATTCGCTGTTGGTATAGATGAGATTTCTTCGAAAGAACCGTACGTTACAAGATTGACAGTTGGTGTTGGTGAGTTATTCTCTGTCACTTGAATAGAAGTAGTTGCTGACACGCCATCAGAAGAGGTGGCGGTAACGATGGTTGATCCTGACTGTAAACCAGTCACTTGACCACTCTGATCCACACTCGCAACAGTTGGATTGGAGCTACTCCATGTAAGTGTTGGGTTACTAGCGTTAACAGGCGTAACAGTTGGTTGCAACTGCACCGTCTGATGAGGCTCCATAGCAACATTTGTTTGGTCTAAGGAAATTGCAGTTACTGGAATCCATGCTTCTACCTTGAAGTCATCGTACAATGTCGTTCCTACGCCATTGTTATATTCTGGAACTGCCCCTATAACAAGAGTTGCTGTATTTATTGGGGTTGTTACAGTGTCTTCCACATAAATCCACTGATCTATTTCCGAAGCAGATAAACGTCCCATCGCAACGGCAGTCATATTTTTAGCGCTTGCTGTATCTCTTGTATAGAAGCTTGCGCGGGTACCTTCTGAATAGTCGGATTTCATCCAAAATGAGATTTTATATGTTTGATCACCTATAACAGGAATATTTTGATACACGGAACCAGATTTGCCCAAAGTATCAAGGGTGATCTTTAGCGCATTCGTACCGCTCTTCGCATCAGAGGTATGGATGGATGCTTGAATAGGATTGGATGCAGGCAAGTATAATTTCCAAATCGATGTGGGTATAGAAGATACTTCTTCAAAGGAGCTGTGTGTAACCAGATTTACAGCTGCTTGAGGTACGGGTGCTGCTGTTACCCGTAAGGGTGCAATGCAAGACGATAACAACACTAGGACAAGTAAAAAGGAACAGACTCTTTTAACGTAATTCCTTCGAACAAATAATAAACGAATCATGATCACCCTCCAATTTTATTATAGCAACCTGATAAGAACCAATTATTAAGACACACTGCGAGATGATTGATATAAACAACCCAAAACATACCCTCCCTCCAATTAAACAGTCAATACTGGTTGTTATCTAGTTCTTACTGGGATTCTATGCTATAATGTAAGCGTTGTCAACTGTCATTGTAAATAGTATTATATTGTGACTTTTTCACAATTTTCAATTATAATGACATCATGATTTTGAATATGGAATGATTATGAATGAATGGAGAATAGAGGAGCTTACCTTGGCAAACACAAAAATTGGTCGTAATACATTTCGTTTTCGTTTGGATCAAATGATCACAACTTTACGCGAAGATATATTAACAGGAAAATATGTGGATGGTGATTATTTACCTTCGGAGTCATCATTAATTGAGCAATTTAAATTGAGCAAGCATCCCGTACGCAATGCGCTAAACTTATTAGTTGAAGAGGGACTTATTCAGAAAATACCTAGAGTAGGGTCCCGCGTAGTAGGCTTAGATGATAGAAACGTCATTAACTTGAAATTTGGATACTACCCATCGCTCATGAATGAAGTAAACCTTGAAATGTTGTTACAGAAATTTCATCAAACGTACCCAACGATTCATTTACAAGCAATTCCGATTACGGATCGTCAAAGTACACCTTCCGTAAAAGATATGGTAGAGAATGGCGAACTCGATGTAGTGACGATTAATCAGCATAATTTCGAGTTGTTCATTAATGACCATGGAAGTGTTGACTTACTAGTTGAACAGAAACCACTAAGTAATGTATATCCCTTTTTATTCAAATCCTTCACGAGCAATGGGTTCTTGTATGCGCAACCCTTTGTTTTTTCGCCCATTGTTCTTTGTTATAATCGGGATCATCTGAAGGAATGCCATCTTCCAGAGCCTGATAGCAACTGGACTTGGGATTATACGCTTGAAGTTGCCAAGAAACTTGCTGAACAAAAAAAACGGTTTGGGCTTCTCTATCAGTTGTTCTCAGCCAATCGGTGGCCTCTATTTCTATTACAGAATGACTTTCAATTTGAACGTAATTCGTATGGACAACTGAGCTATTCAAAGAGACTATTTAAGACATGTATTCGAACTAGCTTTGACCTTCTTGCCAATCAGAATTCTATGTTTGCATGGCAGGATAAGGACATAGAGAAGTTCTTTCTAGAGCAGAAGGCATCTATGATTATAACCAGTTACTTTAGTCTAAACTCTGTGCGTGATGCGGCTTTTGATTATGATATAGCTCCACTTCCTTATGACAATAAATCAAGAACACTACTGTTGGGCATAGGTATAGCTATATGTTCAAAAAGTAAGCAGAAGAAAGCAGCTAATCTATTCACTAATTACTTATTGTCTGAGAGTGCCCAACTGCATATTCGTGAGAACACTTTGAGTATTCCAAGCGTCAAATCTATAGCAGAATGGAAAGGAGAAGAGAAGCAAAAGCGACCATCCCATTACGGAATGTTCCGCGATATCATCCCAACGTACCGACAATTATCGGACGTTAATATTTCGTTCGATGAGTTAGAGAAGATTAGACAAGAATTAAAGTATTATTGGTCTGGTCTAGAGGATTTGGAGACAGCATGCCAACGTATTGAAAGATTAATTGAGGAGACCGTAACTGTGTAGATAACGATCGACAAACAGACTTGGTTGCATAGTCATCTTTATGTCGATAGTCTTATGAATACTTTGTAATAATAAAATACAGAGCATTTCTTTGTGATAAGAAATGCTCTGTATTTCTGTTGTCCAGAATAAAAAAATATGAAAGTGACCTTTTGTCAAGGATTCGTTGACCATATGCCATTAGGTTTTTTTGTGAATGCCAAATTGGTAGGTAATACCCCTTCATTATACGTTTCTGGACATCGCAAAAGAAATGAAATAAGTTACTTCTGTTACATGGATTAAAAATTTATAAACAAAGCCAATCGAAAATAACGAGAACGGTATAACGAGTAGAAATAAATAACGCCATCCTAAATATTCAACAATAACACCAGATAATGTTGATCCTATAGCGGGCGCAAACATAATTACAAGTTCTAACCATATCAACTTCAAAAAATTCAATTCAAGCTTTCATCAAATTTTCACACAATTATAGTACTATGAGCTTTGGAATATTCTAGAATGGCAAACCTATCTTCATTAATATATAAAGGTAATAAACTTGGAAGAAGAAAAAGACATATTGTATTGTTGACGGAGGGATGTTTATGGGAATAGTTAGTGTATTAGCACCAATCATTAAGATCATCATAAGTGTGATTGTGGGAACTCTAGCATTTTATCTACTAGATAGTAATGAATCAGCGGCACAAAAGAAACAGCATGTTAATGAAATAACATCTCAACTCATTAATTTCGTTATCTTTATTTGGATTAGTAAAATTATTTTGAAGTTTTCTGTATTCGTAAAAGACCCACTGGTCGTATTAGCCTATCCAAGCAATGCATTAGCTTTTTATCTTGCTGTACTTTTTAGTACAGTAGCCATTGCTTATAAGGCTAAACGACAACAAGTTGATGTTCTTTTATTTTCGAATGCATTTATGCAAGTGTTTCTAGTCGCCTCATTAGTATATGAATTCATTCGAATTGTGTGGGATAAAGATACGTATTCAATCGGTTATATGACTTTATTGGCTCTACTTTTCATCGTGTTTCTACTTATCCGTGATCGCATAGTAACACATAATTTAATTATAATCATATTGTTGGGTTGGAGTGTGGGGACATTAGCATTGTCCTTGATTATGCCTGTTGCCATGGTATTTGGTTATACAATGAGACCTTGGTTTTTAATTTTATTTTTAGTTACTTATTTAATATTAATTATATTTAATCAAAGAAAGAAGGTGGCGTAAGTGGGTGGAATTGAGACAGATACAATGTTAATTGTTGGGATGTTTCTGGCAATTGGAGCAGGAGCGCTATCTTTTTTATCACCTTGTGTACTGCCAATCTTCCCAGCATTCTTATCGTATATTACAGGTGTGAGTGTGAAAGAGCTGCAAGGAAATCAAGATTTTACAATACGCAAGAAGTTGTTGAGTCATTCTTTATTCTTTTTATCAGGGGTTTCGCTAGTATTTATTAGTATAGGTGTCGGTGCTTCATTTTTGGGACAATGGATTCAGCAATTATTAATAGGTGATTCAGGTTTGCTGATCCAACGTATAGCAGGAGTGTTCATTATATTTATGGGGCTTTTCGTTGGGGGTTGGATTAATATTACTGCGTTAATGAAAGAGAAACGGTTCCAGTATTCGAGCAAGCCCGTTGGTTATTTAGGAACATTTTTCGTCGGCATGGGATTTGCTGCTGGATGGACACCGTGTATTGGACCAATATTTGGCTCTATTTTATTTCTAGCTGCAAGTAACCCAGGGCAAGGCGTGTTTTATACCGTGATGTATGTCATTGGTTTTTCTCTACCATTTCTTGTGTTGACCTTTTTCCTAGGGTCGACGAAATGGATTGTCCGTCATAGTCAAGTGATTATGAAAATAGGTGCTGTTATTATGATTATTATGGGTTTGGTTCTGTTTACCGGTCAAATGCCACGCATCACCGCATTTCTACTTAATTTAGTACAAGGTACATGGTTCGAGCAATTAGGATAATAAATGGAGGTATAATTCAATGAAAAAGGCAATACTTATTGTGATCGTAGTGGGAATGCTCGGTTGGGCAGTATACGAGTTCGTTTCTTCAACTGATAAATCGCTCGTTCAAGGTAACGATAATACCATATCCGATACAATGGATGAAAGTGATCAGATAGGGATTAATGAAGGTGACATTGCTCCTGATTTCGAACTTACGACATTAGATGGAAAAGTGGTAAGGTTGTCAGACTACAGGGGTCAACCCGTTATGCTTAACTTTTGGGGATCATGGTGTCCACCATGTCGTTCAGAAATGCCTGATATGCAAAAGTTTTATGAGAAAAAGGATGTGGCCATTGTGGCTGTAAATTTACTTGAAACAGAATCCAATCCGGACGATGTTCAAAAATTTGCAGATGAATTTGGACTCACCTTTACAATTCCATTAGATGAACAATCGGCTGTGTCACAGCACTACGAAATCATTGCCTATCCAACCACGCTTATGATTAATTCAAGCGGCCGCATCCATTCTAGATTTAGAGGTGCGATAAATTATGACATGATGGTACAAGAGTTTGAAATGATGAAATAACTCATATTGTCATGTAGACTAATAATGAGGTGATTATTATGAAACAAACCATTATGGTCGTTGAAGATGACAAAATGATGCGAGAGCTTATTCTTATATATTTGAGGAAAAATGGCTATGAAGCTGTAGAAGCAAGTAATGGAGAAGAGGCTAAGGCCGTTTTCCTTGAATATCTACCCTGTTTAATCATATTGGATTTAATGCTACCTATATTAACCGGCGAACAATTTTACACATGGATTCGTGAGCAAGAGCAACATGAAGTTTCGGTTGTTATGCTATCAGCTAAAGCAAGAGTGTATGATAAAATATCCGGATTGAATTTAGGTGCCGATGCGTACATGACCAAACCATTTGATCCAAATGAACTTATTGCACAAGTGGAGGCTGTACTACGCCGTACTGATCAGTTTTGTCAGAAGATTGTACGCCAAGGGCTATGTATTATGCCAAGAAAAGGGCAAGTCTCACTTTATGGTGGACAATTAGAATTAACAAAGTATGAATTTAACCTTCTTTATTACTTCATGAAAAATCCAAACATGGTCTTATCAAGAGAACAACTCATCATGGAGATTTACCCCAATCTGGAGAATACCGTCATGGATCGAACGATCGATGCGCATATAAAGAAATTACGGGAGAAGGTTGAAGATATCCCTTCGAAACCAAAGCGCATTCAAACTGTCCGAGGAATGGGGTATAAATTTGTTGCGAATGAATAAATATTTAACATATCTCATGCCTTCTGGATTTCTTTGGCGTTTGACGTTTATAAATATCCTAGTTATTGTAGCGGCAATTGCTATCAGTAGTTGGGCTGTTTATAATACAGCTTGTTTTCTAGTGGCAGGAGCAGGAGCATTAGATGCACAACGACAGCAACAATTTAATAGCACACTCTTAGAATACTTATGGATTTTTATGACCATGGCAGCCGTTGTTGGAAGTGTCCTTCATTTCTATTTGATTAAACATCTTATCAAGCCAATCCGAAGCTTGATTCAATCTACTGAACAACTGAAGCTTGGGATTTATCCTGAACCAGTGGAAGTCTACAAACGCGATGAAATCGGTCAATTAGTTATACAGTACAATGGCCTTATCTCACAATTGCAAACGAATGAACAGCAAAGAGAAAAGCTCGTGACTGACTTATCTCATGAAATAAGAACACCCTTATCGAATTTAGAAGGTTATCTGCAAGCGTTAAAGGATGGAGATATAATAGGTGATCAACTATTATTTGCATCTCTTTATCAGGAATCAAGAAGATTGTCAAAATTAGTTGAGCAAATCGAACAATTGAAAGAATGGGACTATATATCTGCCCAATCCATTGTTAAAAAGGAACCACATGAGATAAAAGATTTACTGATTCAAAGTGTAGCGATGTTCGAAAGAGCATGGGAGCAGAAGAATGTTTCAATACAATTAGAAGTCGAATCATGCAATCTAACGATTCACATTGAAGGAATACAACAGGTGATCTCTAACTTGATCGATAATGCCATCCGCTACTATGAAGGTAATGGGCCAATAATATTAACTGGAAAAAAACAAGAAAGGGATTATTATATTTCTATTACAGGACCTAGTAAACCTATCCCAGCCAAAGAAAGAGAAAAAGTATTTAGACGATTCTATCGACTAGAATCTTCTCGTAACCGTATGAATGGTGGTTCAGGATTAGGGCTTGCGATATCTAAGGAAATTGTGGAGCGTCAACATCAAGGTGCAATAGGAATTGAAACTGCAATTAACAGTAATACATTGTGGATTTTGTTACCGAGGTGACAAAATCCACATTTGTATCTTGCAAGAATGTTATTCGTTAATATAAATATGTTTAAGTACCCTATGGTAAGACAGAGTAACGCATTTATTCAAAAGGTCCACTGATATCAAAGAGGTCAGATATCTCTAGATTTCAAGATAGTTAGTAATTGAGAGTGATTGAAATAATGGACTAATTGACAACCATCACAGAATCATCACATTCAATTGGTATATATTATAATAAACTTAGTTTGGATGTGCTATGTAATGAAAAGGCCACTTATACTGTTGGCTGATGATGAAAAAAGAATGATGAAGCTGGTTTCAGACTTTCTTGTAAATGCAGGATTTAATGTTGTCAGTGCTGAGAATGGCAAGCAAGCCTTAGATTTGTTTCTAGCGAGAGGCCAAGAAATTGATATGCTTATTCTAGACGTTATGATGCCAGAAATGGATGGTTGGGAAGTTTTGAAAGAGGTTAAAAAAATTTCAGACAAACCAGTTATCATGCTAACAGCTCGTACAGAAGAAGCTGATCAGTTAACGGGATTCAGGCTTGGAGCGAATGATTATGTGAGCAAACCATTTTCTCCAAGTATCCTTGTTGCAAGAGTAGAGAACCTTCTGAAATCCAAGGGAGGATTAGGCCAAGCAGTGATGAGAATAGGGAATATTTCTATTCATTTGGCTGAACGTTCTCTTTATATGGATGATAAATATGTCGAGCTTACTCCAAAAGAGTTTGATTTACTCGTGTATTTTTCTAAAAATGAAACAATCGCATTATCGAGGGATCACATTCTTAATGCTGTTTGGAATTACGATTATATTGGTGATTTACGTACAGTGGATACACATGTGAAACAACTACGGTTTAAGTTAGGCGACTATGGTTCTTATATAGAAACGGTACGAGGCATAGGATATCGAATGAGGTGCAAGCGTGAAGATATCAATTAGGGTTAAGCTATTTCTTATCCTTGGATCTATCATCTTTCTATTTGTAGTCACGACTCAATTATTTAGCAGTTTCTTATTAGAAGATTTCTACCTTTCATCAAAAAAGAAGTTATTAAAAGAAAGTTTAACTCAAGCCGAGGAAATCATCTCGAAGGACCTGGATTTTGAAGAGGAACTTGCCGTACTTCAAGAAAATAAAAATATTATTATGGTACTAGTGGATAATGATTATGCGACTATCTTTCGTCCGGCTTTTGTGAGAAAACAGTATCGCAATAATGATCTGCCTCCAAAGTATATTTTTCCCCATGAAGAGGAATTATTCAAGGATGACATAGACAGATTTTCAAACAGTCCTTCGATTGTAACTAGAACCGATAGAAAGACAAATATAGAATATCTCAGTCTTTATGCTCCAATCAGACTCCCTGATGGGACACAAGCATATACAGTCATTAGTACATCTGTGGATGCGATGAAAGATAGCGTTAAGGCAGCCAGTGACTTTATTCTTTATGTATCCTTATTTGTCGCTGCCATTGGTATAGTAGTCATTTACTATGTCTCCCGAAGTATCTCGAAACCAATTGTCAAGTTAGGAATAGTAACAGAGGCAATTGCTAATCTCGATTTCACACAGAGGATGGAAGTACAATCTACCGATGAAATTGGAGACCTTTCGCGCAATATCAACTTCCTTTCTGAGAAATTAGATAAGACTCTTAGCCAACTTGCTGTAGCGAATACGCAACTTAAGAAGGACATAATGCTACAAGAAAAAATAGATCAGTCAAGAAAAGAACTTATTGCCAACATCTCACACGAACTCAAAACACCGATCTCGATTATAGGTGGTTATGCAGAAGGTCTAAAAGTAAATATTAATGAAAAAGAAAAAGATCTATATTGTGATGTGATCATGGATGAAACTCAGAAAATGAATAAACTTGTTTTAAGCTTACTTGACCTTTCCCAAGTGGAGGCTGGCTATAAACAAATGAATCGGCAAGCCTTTGATATATCTTTGCTAATTGACAAAACACTTGAAAAGTATAAGTTTGTTTTTGCAGATAAGGAAATTAAACTAACCGTTTCTTATGAAGGCGATTGTATGATCATGGCAGATCCTGAAAGAGTGGAACAGGCACTAACGAATTATCTCACGAATGCATTAAATCATGTCGATTTAAAAAGAGAAATTATAGTGCATGGCAAAGAGATGGAGCAACAAGTGATAGTTAGTATCTTTAATTCAGGTAAAATGATTGCACAAGATCAAACTGAGAGGATTTGGGAAAGTTTTTACAAGATAGATCAGGCAAGAACTCGTGAATATGGCGGATCAGGTCTAGGGCTATTTATTGTCCAGGCGATTATTAGCGCTCATGGTGGACAATATGGGGTGACAAACGATGCGGATGGTCCGTCATTTTGGTTTATTTTAAGTAAAGAATGAAACAGTGGTTCTTGTATTACTTAAGAAGTCTAATTTCTCCTTTTTTATAGAGATTAGGCTTTTTTTTTGATCCAATAACCATGTCATTTAAGTTACACATCACATAACCATCACATGTCCCCTCTAAACTAAAGAAAGTAAAAAGTGAAAGGAAGAGTGTATGGTGAGAAGAAAAGCTATGGGATTTATTCTGACAGGTTCGTTAATGGCGGTTTTATTGACAGGGTGTTTCGAGGAAGTAGAGATAACACCTATGAAGACAAAGGAGCAAAAGGTACAGCTAGGGAATTTGGAGGTGGGGTTGCCTGCTGATGGAAGAATAAGCCGTTCATTGACGAATCTAAATTTCGAGATGTCGGGTACTGTAAAAGAGATTCATGTTGAAGAAGGGCAGACAGTAAGTACTGGGGAAATCATTGCTGAGCTTGAAAGTGCAGATGTTGCGCTTACTAATTCGGACAAAGTCTATATTAAAGCACCTATTGAGGGAAAGGTATTGGATATCAATTTTAAGGTTGGTGAGATGGTGACAGGAAGCAAAACAGAAACGCAGTCATCTTCTGGTTCCAGTACGTCTTCTAACGCATCCGTCATATTAATGGATCCTTCAGTCATCTATGTGAAATCAAACATTACGGAGTCGGACATTTCTGGGATAGAGCTAGGACAACAAATGAGACTGACAATTGACCCTTTATCTCTGGAAAATGTTGCTGCTGAAGTAATCCGTGTTAGTGAACTTCCGAATATCGACAGTTCAGGAATTGTAACTTATGAAGTGGTTGGTAAACTTACCGAAACGAATCCTGCTATTAAAGAGGGGATGACAACGTTTCTAACTTACCTGAAGAAAGAAAAGAAAGATGTGCTGATGGTGCCTAATAAAGCGATTTTCATCGATGATGGAAAGCAATATGTGAATGTTAAATCCTCCGAGGGAGAGATAGAGAAAAGACTTGTAGCTGGAGGACTGTCAAACGGAGTGAATACAGAGGTCATGGAAGGGTTGAAAGAGGGAGAGACGATTATTATCGGTGGTGTCGTTAAATGAAGATAGTGGAACAGTTACGTTCGGTCTTACTGAGTGTAACTCATAATAAAGTAAGGGTCTTCCTAACTTCTCTTGGAATTATTATGGGAACCTTTACAATTATCATGGTAGTAGGAATTGGTAAAGCGAGCGAGGAAGCGGTAGCCGAACAGTATAAACGTCTGTCTGTAGAAAGTATTACAATTTCCAAAGCCAGAGGAGCGGGTAGTACAAGTTCCAAGACGCTGACCAAAGAAGATGCATTACAAATGTCGGAAGTACTTTCGCATGTTAAAAGTGTAGGGGTGAGTACACGTACTTCTTCCGAAGTTGCTTATGGAACGACAGCGGAGTCGATAAATATTCAAGGCATCAATGAGGCGTATGCTGACATTACCAATCTGACACCTAGCAACGGTGAGTTGTTTACAGATGAAGAGGGACTGCTAAGGAACAAGGTAGTTGTGCTTGGGTACAATATTGCCAATCTATTATTTGGAGACGATGTAAATAATGCTGTAGGGCAAAAAGTTCTATTAAAAGGAACAAGCTTCACGGTTAAAGGTGTGCTAGAGCGAATTGGGGGAGCAGGAGGAATCAGTAGTGGCCCAGGTGGTGGGGCGGCAAGTTCCTCTGCAGATGATATGGCATTTATTCCTTATGAAGTCGCTCTGAAATATACTTCTGGAAAAGGAGGTGTACGAGGAGGTGGCACGGCAACGGTGACTTATATTGCGTTAGCCAATGACATTCATAGTATCGAACCAGCCATGGCAGAAATTAGAGAATATATTGGAGAGGCAACAGGTGATTCTGAATCTTACACTGTCGTTGATGCAGGAAGTACACTTGCTTCAGCTCAGGACACTTCTACTACGATGTCAGCTTTACTGATTGCCGTGGCAGCAATTGTCATGGTAGTCAGCGGAATTGGAATTATGAACGTTCTAATGGTAGCTGTTAAAGAGCGGACTAGAGAGATTGGCATTCTCAAAAGTATAGGGGCTGCTAGAAAAGTAATTCTTATGGAGTTCTTATTGGAAGCATTCTTTATAAGTGTGTGCGGAGGTTTCCTAGGATTACTGCTCAGTATGTTAGCGCCCTGGCTACTCTCATTTACAGAGATCCAATACGTTGCTTCTTTTGAAGGAGCTATCCTTGGGCTAGGTTTTTCAGCTATCACTGGTATTTTCTTTGGTTATTATCCGGCTGCGAAAGCTTCAAAGCTACAACCAATTGAAGCGCTAAATTATGATTGATTGGAATGATAACAATGACAATGAAACCATTCATAAATGTTACATCAGCGTTACTATTAACGTTGACCTTAGTAGGATGTTCAGTCAGCGAAGATGTTGTAGATCAAGCAACCCCAACGCAAACAAATACAAAGATTCAGGAACAGCAAAGAGGAGAAGGAATTATTGAAGAAATTGACCTGTATGGAGAAATAAAAGAAGTGATTGGGAATGAAGTGGAGATTAAAGTGACAGAAATCCCAGAACTTCTTCAACAGGGTCGAGTAATGGGCGGTGGTGCAGGTGCAACAGGTGATAAGAGACAAAAAAAATATACAGGTGAGGAGAAGTCGATCATCATTCCTGTTGGAATACCTATTGTTGTCATGAGTAGGGGAGAAAATGGCATGGTTGAAAATGAAATCAGTCTGAATGAATTAACTGTTGGTAGTGATTTATCCATTTTTTATCAGGACGATGGAGAAACAATTAAGAAAATCAAAGTGCAAAAGCCAAGAACAGGAACAGGTGGTGGAGCTGGTGGGAAATCAGGTAATTAATATGCAAAAGATCATGAAGTCCTATGGTAAAGATGGACATGAAGTCAATGTTCTAAACGGAATATCTATCTCGGTGGAAGCTGGTGAATTCGTAGCCATCTTGGGCCCTTCCGGTTCAGGTAAAACTACGCTGATGAATCTAATCGGTCTGATTGATACTATTGACAGTGGGGATTATATTTTGGATGGCGTAAACATAGCCGAGCAGTCGGAAAAAAACTATGCAAAAATTAGAAACGAAAAAATCGGCTTTGTTTTTCAGAAGTTTAACCTTATTACAAAATACACAGCCTTATATAATGTCGCCCTACCTCTTCTTCTGCGTGGAGATAGTTACAAAAAAGCTCAGCAAATAGCTAAAGAAACATTAGAAAGAGTAGGGCTTGGAGATAGGATACACTACCGGCCCAACGAGCTTTCGGGTGGCCAACAGCAACGTGTTGCCATTGCTCGGGCATTGGTTGGCAAGTGTCCTCTCATACTAGCAGATGAACCTACAGGTGCCCTTGATCAAAAAACAAGCAAAGAGGTTCTTTCTTTTTTTCAGGAATTGAACGATGAAGGCAAAACCATCGTAATGATCACCCATGATGAAAGTATTGCAGCCAGAGCAAATAGAGTGATTTATGTAGAAGATGGAAAAGTTATCTTAGCTACCTGATGCACAATGAATACACCTTAGAGAATTAGGGATGTGAACCCTATTTTCGCTAAGGTGTATTTTGGGGCGCAGGCAATTTTCTATTAAGGATTCGTTGACCACAGTCCAGCAGATTTAAGGAGAACACGTGGATGGAGTTTCAACTGAGCAACCATCATTTCAGCAAGATCTTCTGGTTGTAACACTTTCTCAGGGTTACCATCTGTAAGGTTTTCTTTGATTGCCAAATCGGTAGCAACTGTGCTAGGAGTTAATGCCGTCACACGGATATTATGTTTACGCACTTCCAGCATAAGAGATTCCGTTAATCCAAGAACTCCGAATTTAGAAGCACTGTATGCACTGGTAAGTGGCGCACCTTTTTGACCAGCGGTGGAGGAGATATTGATAATTTCTCCAGATTGTCTCTCGATCATTTCTGGTAGAACAGCTCTTGTCACATAGTAGAGGCCCATTAAGTTGACGTCGATAATATTCTTGAACTCTTCGACGGAAAGATCAAGGAATTTTCCAAATTGTCCAACACCTGCATTATTAATAAGAATATCGATGGGACCAAGCTCATTTCTTACATGCTTGACTGCTGCCATGACGGATTCATTGTCCGATACATCGGCAGTAGCTAGTGATACGTTGACACCATATTGACGAATTTCCTCAGCAACGAGTTCTAGATTTGCTAATGTTTTACCGATTAATCCGACATGTATACCCTCTTGTGCGAAGGCAATCGCTGTTGCACGACCAATTCCTCTACCTGCGCCTGTAATGATCGCATTTTTACCTGCAATAATTTGCATATGTGAAACACTCCTTTTATCCATCTCTATTTACTATTGTAGTATACCAAATAGTTGACACATTCATATCAATACAATATAATTATCTCGAATTCGAGATAAAAAGGAGATAGTTATGGATTACAACAATATAGACATATACGAAGAGGATTTGTCTTTGAAGGCATTTATTGTTTTGACTCGAGCATTACAATCAATTAAAGCACGTGTGGAAGAAGACATAAAATGTTTAGGATTAAATCCAACTGAGTTTGCTGTTTTAGAATTAGTCTATAGTAAAGGCGACCAGCCGATACAAAAAATCGGTGAAAAAGTGTTGATTGCGAGTAGTAGTATCACCTATGTTGTAGATAAGTTAGAAAAGAAAAACTTAATCAAGAGAAAGCCTTGTCCGAAAGATCGACGTGTAACCCATGCTACAATAACAAACGAAGGAACAGAACTGATGAATGAAGTCTTTCCTAAGCATAGAAAAGCTATAAAGGAAATTTTTGGTGGGCTAGATATAAAAGAAAAAGAAGAACTAATTAAACAGTTAAAAAAATTAGGTTTCCATGCACAAAGCATATAGTTTTTTTGGCATAATGTCTCGGATTAGTAATATACGAATTAGGAGTGTGTTTAAATGATAAAAAAAACAAGTGGAATTCATCACATTACAGCCATGGTAGGTCATCCTCAAGAAAACGTGGATTTCTATGCAGGTGTACTTGGTTTGCGTTTAGTGAAAAAGACGGTTAACTTCGATGATCCGGGTACTTATCATCTATATTTTGGTGATGAGGGTGGTAAACCAGGGACTATCATAACATTTTTCCCTTGGGAAGGTGCACGTCAAGGAGTCATTGGAGATGGTCAAGTAGGAGCTACTTCTTATGTTGTTCCCAAAGGAGCAATGACATTCTGGGAGGAAAGATTAGCAACATTTAATGTATCTTTTACAAAGATGACTCGCTTTGGAGAAGAATGCTTACGATTTGAGGATCCTCATGGGCTTCATTTGGAAATTGTTGAAAGAGATGAATCAGAGAAAAACAATTGGGAATTCGGGGACATAACCCCTGATCATGCCATTAAAGGTTTTGGTGGAGCAACCCTTTTATCCAAACAACCAGAAGAAACGGCTATATTATTAGAAAATGTATTGGGACTTCAAAGAATTGGAGAAGAAGGAGACTATGTACGTTTTCGTTCCTCTAGTGATATCGGAAATATCATTGATTTGAAATTAACGACTAGTGGTAGAGGACATATGGGCGTAGGGACGGTTCATCATATTGCGTGGAGAGCGTTGGATGACAATGATCAGTTGGAGTGGCAAAAGCATGTTGCAGCACATGGGTATGATGTTACACCTGTACAAGACAGAAATTACTTTAATGCCATTTACTTTAGAGAACATGGCGAAATATTATTTGAAATAGCAACGGATCCGCCTGGTTTTGCTCACGATGAATCAGCTGAATCCATGGGGGAACAGTTAATGTTGCCAGTTCAGTATGAACAATATAGAGAGCAGTTAGAACGTAGATTAACCCCAATCAAGGTGAGAGTGTTAGATGAATCTTTATAAAGGAGTGATTGGATGATTTCTATTGATCCGCAGTCTATTACAGAAAGAGAGAATTACAAACTTTTAATTGGGAGTATTATTCCAAGACCAATTGCATTTGTGACTAGTTTGTCAGAAGATGACACCTTAAATGGAGCACCTTTTAGTTATTTTAATATCGTATCTTCTAATCCACCATTGCTTTCCTTATCGATACAACGATCTGGAGGAAGACAAAAGGATACTGCTAAAAACATCATGAAATTGAAGGAATTTGTGGTTCACATTGTTGATGAACTAAATGTTGAACAAATCAATACAACAGCAGCTAGTTTACCATCCAATCAAAGTGAAGTTCAGTTAGCAGGATTAACGCCGGTTCAAAGTTTGAAAGTGTCAGTACCAGGAATTAAAGAAGCAAAGATTCGGATGGAATGTGTACTAGAACATGCATTAGAGTTAGGCGACAAAGATACTCCAGGATCTGATCTCCTTATTGGAAGAGTAGTGCAATATTATGTTGAAAGTGAGATTTACAATAATGGAAAAATTGATCCTAGAAGTCTTGGCGCGATCAGTAGGTTAGCAGGAGACGATTATGCGAAGATTGGAGAGATTTTCTCTATGGAAAGACCTAAATAACTTTAGGTGAGCAAAGATAGTAATTTGTTACATTAGCAGATTGAGTCTATAAGGAGGATGAATAATGAAGCATATATTTAATAAAGGAAAAGACCCTAAAAGACCAACGCTCTTATTATTACATGGAACTGGGGGAACGGAATTAGACTTATTACCTTTAGCTCAAACAATAGACGACAAAGCAAGTGTTTTAAGTGTCCGTGGAAATGTTTTGGAAAATGGGATGTCTCGTTTCTTTAAGAGATTAGCAGAAGGCGTTTTTGATGAAGAAGATTTAATATACCGTACCAAAGAATTAAATCAATTCCTGGAAGATGCAGCGAAAGAATATGATTTTGATCGAGATAATGTCATTGCCATTGGTTACTCTAATGGAGCAAATATTGCATCGAGTTTATTATTTCATTACCACAATTCTTTGAGGGCTGCTATTCTTCATCACCCTATGGTTCCAAGAAGAGGAATCAAATTACCAGATTTATCAGGAAAGTCTATATTTATTGCGGCAGGAACCAATGATCCTATTTGTACACTAGAGGAATCTAAAGAATTACAAACATTATTAGAAAATGCACATGCTAGTGTTGATATGTATTGGGAGGATAAGGGGCATCAACTCACATCTACAGAAGTTACAGCTGCTAGCAACTGGTATTCAATAATTACGCATTAACCATAAGAACGGAATGTTTCACCAATATATAAGAAAAGTGTTGAAAAGTATTTTTTTATGAATATAATGAGTACTAATCGATAAAGGCAAACCTTTCGAAAGATCGGGACGCAAAGCTATGGACCTACGGAACCAATTGTTCTATGGTCGCCAAGCCGCCGAAGTGGACGTTTGTTAGACATCATCCATCAGGGTGATGTTTTATTTTTTTAGTTGAGCTTCTGAGGTGTTAACCAACATCATTTACGGCCATTGTTGTAGATTCTATGTCACAGATCGATATTATATATTTTGGTTGAAAGTGAGTGCTTCCTATGATTAATATTAAGGAATATATCGTGAATGCAGCAATACTTATTTCAATTATTTATTTATCTGGATTTCTCCATAAGAAGTTTTTAATGGACGTGAAGTGGAAAATAAAAGTATCGACGCTTATCCTGCTCTCCATATTTGCAGGATGGTGCTCTATGATTTTTGGCATCCATATGGATAATTCTGTAATTTTTGATCTGCGTTTTGTTCCTATTATCATCGCCACCATATATTCAAGAAAACTGGTTCATATTTTATTAATTGGACTGGGCATAGGTCTTTCAAGATTTACATTTGGTATAAGTGAAGCTGCAGCAGTTGGATTTATAAATATGTTGCTACTCTCGATTGTAGGGGGTGTTCTTTTATTTATTTCTGTTCGCTGGAAACCAAAGTTCAAAATTTTCATGGCAGTCCTGATACTAAATGTCCTAAATACATTAATAATCGCTTTTCTTGGAGTAATTCCGCCAGAAAAGTATTTAGCCATAATTGTACCTACTGCTCTTCCCATCAATATTATCTTAAGCACATTACTGGTTAGTATTGTGAAAGACTTGCATGACGAGTATTTACATAAAGCTGATTTGTTAAACAAAGTTCGGAAAGATCCGCTTACACAATTGTATAATCGTAGGGCATTTAATTATTATTATGATCAATATATAAATGAGACGACATATGTTCAGCTTGCAATTGCATTTTTAGATATCGATCACTTTAAAAAAATCAATGACAATTACGGACATATCTTTGGGGATAGGGTATTGCAGAGGGTAAGCAAACTCATTACCGATCATGCACGACATGATGATATCATTGCAAGATACGGTGGCGAGGAATTTGTAATTATTTTTCCAAATTGTAATTCTAACGATGCTGTTGCTACGGTAGAAAGAATCAGGAAGGTAATAGAAAATGAAGTATTTCAACAAAATGAGCAAACAGTTAATATTACGCTCTCAGCGGGGATAGCTTACACGCCTAATACTAACCCTAGACTCTTATTAAAGGCCGCCGACGAGGCATTATATAAAGCGAAAAATAATGGACGAAATCTGGTAGTTAGCGCGTAAAGAAAACTAGTAAATTAGCTCATCTTGGCAGCAAAATGCGAATTTGTACGCATTTTGCTTTTTTTTGCTGCCATGATTACTGCGACTGGATAGGCATTTCTGATTAATGTCACTATTCTATCTCCATTCTTTTCATACTGCCGAGCAAGTGGATCGCGTCCTTCAAAAACGTATTCATTTCAACAATCATGGATGGTTTCAACTGAAACTAAGCAACCAGAGTCCTTATGAATACATGACTCTGGTTGCTTAAAGTTTGCTTTGTTATAGCTGGTTACTTGACGGGGTGCAGTTAAGATGGAGGTTCTCTTTTGGTTCATCTACCAAGCATATCTCTTAGCCCGTAATGGCATTGGACGAAGTCACTTCTTCGGCGACCTCAAGAATCATACTGAGTACCATGCGGTCCTCAATTCGTACCATGTGATGGATTTGCTCCTGTATATTCATCATGGCCTCTTGTAAAGCATCTGTGGACAAGTTCTGGTTCAATAATAGTTCCAAGCCGGAGGAAATAGCAGGTGCATTGGATTCACTTAGCCCGTGTTTTGAAATCCACCAGTATAGTTCGTAAATGGTGGTCGCAGATCGCCGATGATGTTGCAACCAGGCAATGCCCTTTTCACTTTCAGAACCCTGATTATTCAGTTTCAATCGATCCTCGATCATGTTTGAGATAAGCAATAGGTTTTTCATGACGTGATTATTACCTGTGCCTTTGATCTGATCCGATGCTTCAATTAGCATGCCATGTATCGTATCATCGTACATCAGCTTCAAGTCACTATTAGCGTCATTTAGCTTATAAGAGAGGATGAACTTATTGATCAGCAGTGCAAGAATGATACCTGACACCACAAGTGCAATTCGATTGAATGTCAATATTTCAGTCGTCCCCGTAACGAGTGCGGCAGCCCCAATTGCAGAGAAGGTCACAAGTATCGTGCTATAGCGATAGACTTTAATATAACTCATCAAGTACCCTGCTAACATCAGTAAGATGGTTCTTGCAACGTGGCCATGGAAGATCATGAATAATCCGGTCACCAATATGGCACCTATCACGGTTGCAAAGGTACGGTCTCGTATCTTCTTGGTCGATTGTTCATAAATAGGAATGATGACCGATAACACGGTGAACATCATCCAACGACCTTCCGTTATTTCGAAGAAATCGACAAGGAAGCCAGTTAGACTGATTGCGACAGCCATTCTTACAGCGTAGGAAATCTTAATAGAGTTTGTCTGGCTAAATGTATCCCTAATTCTTATCTTTCGGAACTTTTTAGGGATGTATTCAAGATTTTTGACAACATTATATTGTTCCTTCCTTAATGTCTTCAGATCCAACAAGCTTTCTTTTAAGAAGTCCATATTATTTAGCATGCGTAACACTAGTAATGAATGGTTATGCTCGTCCTTGTATTTACCAAGTATCTGATTGAAGTATTCATTCAGCTTCTCTGCGGCTTCCACATTCGTGAGACTATCATTAGCTAATAGCAAACATTGATTGACAATATCAAGTAATTCCTGATCTGCCCCCTCATTCACTATTTTATCCAAAAGAATATTTATTTTTTCGAGGGAAGCGGACATATTTAGTTTTAAGCGTTCTTCCTCCGTCAAATAGTAGTTTTCTTCCCGTTTATCATAAATGATGCTTCGTAGATCACTAATATCGGTAGCGATTTGCTGATCGATCGTTTCAAGATTTTCTCCTTTTTTGATCAGTTCAATTTTTTCAATTAATGTCGTATAGATCGCTTGGATCTTTTTATTCCCGCTCTTCGTTATCTTATTGCGGTTCGCTAGCATTTGAATCCCCATAATCGCTAATGCGCCAAATACGAGGGAGGCTAGTCGTAATGGCATGTGCTCAATGGGTACAGGCGTTGCCAAGATAAAGAGGTATTGAAGTGAAAAAGGTAAATATAGCGGATTCTTCAGATTAGACAAAAGGGAATAGCTAATGACAAACATAGCGATAAAGTTGATTGGGATAGCTAGCCATATATTGAAACCTGTTAGAAATGCAGCAACTCCAATAAAGAGGTTCAGTAATACAAAGGTAACCGTATTACTGACCGGGTGGCTCGTTAAATCCCTTTCTAGTAACATCAGCATGGCTGTGATCGTGGATACGCCAATTAATATATTTTCGCTTCCAAACACACCACCGAAGGCCATGATAAAACCAATAATCCCAGCAAATAATATGGTATTCGTGATAATCGTCTTCTTATTCAATTGCATACTTCATTTCTCCTATGAATGATACTTTTTTATTTGTATTGGGCATCTTAACATTAAAGTAATTTGAAGTAAAATTTGATTGAAATAAATTATTCTATTTACCATATGATCTTTTGATTCTACAAACGTAAGGTTAGACAATTTAAGTACATCTATTAAGTAACGAAATCTAAACAAACACAAAATAAGGATAACTTGCCCATTTGGGAAGTTATCCTTACCTATATATGTGATTCAACTATTTTTAACAATAAGTTTACCTCTAGCGTGTCTAGTCTCAGTTGTAGTTAGTGCCTCTAATGCTTGTTCAAATGGATATACGTGGTCAATAACCACTCTTATCTGTCCTGCAACGATATCTTGGACTAGACTATTTACCGCTTGATGCATATCTAATTGATGAAGAAATTGTTGTACCGTAATGCCACGTTCAGCCACGATTTGATCACCAGAAACGGTAATGACCTTTCCGTTGTTCTTAACCACATCCATGCAATCCTTTGCGGTTTCCCGCTGGATAGCTAGTGATGCATCTACGCCACCGGGTATGAATTGAGTAACTTCATCCTTCCAATTGGGATTCGAATAATCGACTGCCATGTCCGCACCAAGTAATCTCATGTACTCATGATTCTTACTAGAAGAAGAAGCGATGACCCGAATACCCAAATTACTGGCTAATTGGATAACTAGCGTTCCGATTGCCCCGGAAGCGCCAGCGATAAACAGTGTATCTCCTGTCTTGAGGTCAAGTGCACGTATACACTCAAGAGCTGTCTTACCTGCTACGGGAATAGCGGCGGCGTTAGTAAAGTCCATTCCATCAGGAATAAGAACTAAGTTAGCACTTGAGACCGCTACGTATTCTGCCCAACAACCTCCTGTAGGCTGGAGAGCACTGCTAAGAATGACCCGGTCTCCCATGTGATATTTCGTTATCTCGCTACCTAATTGGGCGATAACACCAGCACCCTCAGATCCAATGGGATAGGGAAATGTAGCATCCGTGGGTATGAAATAACGGTCATGAACGCCAACCCCGAAGGCCTCAACCTTAACGAGGACTTCATTCTTACTTAGTATAGGTATCATAACTTCCGTTAGTGCTACATTTGTCGTGTGTGAATCCGTTCGAACAAAGGCTTTCATTGTACGCATGAATTTCATCCTCCTAATGCATCAGTTTCTTGTATTCCCATTGTATTAAACTTCTCGATTATCTAAATACCGATATAATGTTGATTTACTAATCCCAGTCGCTTCTTTGATGTCGAAAAGCGAATAATTTTTGCTATCATACATGGAAAATGCTAGTTGTAAATTATGATCTGATTTTCGTGGACGACCAATCAATTTACCTTCTTGCTTCGCAACTTGAAGCATAAATGTAGATGAATGGCTTAATAATATGGACTGTACATGTACGAAGAACGTAGCGCTTTGAAGCAGTGAGGCTTGTTGTATCGTTCGATTGGATATGTGTTCATCTATAAAATGAATTGTCAATTGATCTCGTTCTGCTAGCCTTAAAATATCTAATAGGTGTTGCAAAGAGTCGGCTAATACCGAAATATTTTGCACGAACAGCTCATCATCTTGTTGAATAGTCATGAAGAGGTTTTCTAATTCTGTTCTTTTCTTAGAAAGTCCATGTGTTTCTTTAAATATTGTATCCATTACAAGTTCATTTAATTGAAGAGTACATTGTTGATCCGCAACGATTGGACGGATATATCCATAGTTCATTTTTTCACTCCTATATTCCCAAAACTATTCACTTATGGGAGTTGAAATGGTATGCTATTTACATTCTAACATTGGTATAAATGAATTGTAAGTTTATCCATCATGAGAGGGGAACAATATGCATACTTTAAAACAACAGTGGTTTGGGAATGTAGGTGCCGATATTTTAGCAGGTATCGTTGTGGGACTCGCACTTATTCCTGAAGCATTGGCTTTTGCGTTCATTATGGGTGTAGATCCACGTGTGGCGTTATATGCTTCGTTTACAATTGCGGTCATTACTTCATTTGTAGGTGGCAGACCTGGTTTAATTTCAGCTGCGACAGGTGCGATGGCTTTAGTGCTCGCAAGCTTAATGGCGAGTCATGGTCTAGAATATGTCCTTGCAGCCACAATCTTAACAGGTATTATTCAATTTATACTTGGAGGACTTGGTGTTGCTAATTTAATGCGATTCATCCCCAACTCCGTTATGCTTGGATTTGTGAATGCACTAGGAATTATGATCTTTATTACGCAAATGCCCTATATATTTGGGTCAAGTAGTATGACCTATATATTTGCTATTGTTACATTAATATTAGTGTACGCGATTCCGCGATTTTTCACGGCTATTCCTGCACCTCTTATTGCAATTGTCGTGATGACAAGTATTGCGATTTTCAGTGGTGTGAAGTTACAGACGATAGGTGACCTGGGAACGATGCCAAATTCATTACCGGTGTTCTTTTTCCCAGATATTCCACTTAACTTTGAAACGTTAGCCATTATTTTCCCTTATTCTTTGGCTTTATCCATTGTAGGCTTATTGGAATCCTTACTTACATCCCAAGTCATAGATGATATGACGGATACGTCAAGCAATAAGAATACAGAAGCACGTGGACAAGGGATTGCCAATTTTATTACTGGTTTTTTCGGTGGGATGGCAGGTTGTGCTTTGATTGGTCAATCCATTATCAATATTAAATCAGGTGGCCGAGGTCGTTTGTCGACATTGACCGCAGGTGTGTTTCTAATGTTTTTAATTATCGTATTGGGTGATGTTGTTATCCTAATTCCGATGCCCGTTCTTGTTGGGGTAATGATTATGGTGAGTATGACAACATTTAATTGGGGTTCGTTTAAGTTTCTGAAACAAGCGCCTAGATCGGAATCACTTGTTATGCTCATTACAGTTGCGATTATTTTATATACACATAATTTAGCGATTGGTGTTGTTATTGGTGTTATATTAAGCGCGCTATTCTTTGTTGCCAAAATTTCCAGAGTGAGCGTAACATATAACTTGGATGAATATAAGGTCAAAGGACCATTATTCTTTGCATCAACGACCAAATTCATGCAGTCATTCGACAACGTGACAACGGATGAAGTCGTCATTAATTTCGAAGATAGTCAGCTATGGGACGAATCGGCAGTCGGTGCCATCATGAAAGTGAAACAGAAGCTTGAGGAAAAAGGTGTGACGGTACACGTTCGAGGACTTAATTCTTCAAGTTCACAATTGTACGAACGATTAATATAAAGGGGGGGATCTGAATGAAGATTGCTGTAGCCATTGACGGATCTGAAAATGCTTTACGTGCAGCCAAACATGCCATTACGCTTGTCCAATACTTACCCGAGGCCAATTTAGAAGTTATTTATGTATCGGATTATAATAAGGCGAAAGATGAGCGACTATTAGCGCAAAGTCCAGAGAGCGTAAACTTAAAACGAGAGCAAAAGCTACATCCTGTATTGGAACTAGCAAAAAATGTCGGAGTGAAGACGAAGATGACCATGTTAAAAGGCAATCCAAGTCAAGAAATCATCAAGTATGTGAATGCAGAAGCCATTGACCAACTTGTCATAGGTAGCCGCGGGTTAAATACGTTTCAAGAAATGGTTCTTGGTAGCGTCAGTCATAAAGTAATGAAGCATGTCAATTGTCCGATAACGATTGTTAAATAACGGACATCGTATACTTAAATATGATTTGAATATGTTGGGGGTGTTCTATTAGTGGATTTATCTTCTAATAGAACACCCCCAATTCATAATCTATTCAGGCAAAATCCATACAACTTCGCTAATACGTACAAAGAACTTCCTACCTCTTGCATCTAGAACAACATGATCAGGTTTAACGTCTAAGACACAACCGTTGATGCGTCCGCGTGTTGTTTCAAGCATGATGTTTTTACCCATCAGAGACTTCAATGCTTCTACGACGTAGGGATCCACCGGGCAGACCGTAATCGTTTGTTGCATAGGCTTATTGGGCATGGGCATATTAGGCATAGGCATATTAGACATGTTTTGCATTGGATAGTTCAAATAAAAACCTCCTAATTAATTTATACAGCATCCTATGCAGATGCCCAACAATTGAACTGGGTATTTGCCCATCCGTAGCATAATAATTAGAATAAGTTACTGTTCATCTTTGAATGAATATGATATAACTAAAATGACACAAACTAGTATAAGTATGGGCATTTTCACCCATTAAACAAAAGAATACTAGTTTATTTAACTGGACAATCCGTTAGAGATTACTCTATTGGATTGTATTCGTGTGTGATGAAAGGTGTTTGTTGAAGTCATTTGTTGAGAGGAGATTGGGTCATTGCAATCACAACAGTCACAAGTTAAAAGAAATTCGTTGTACCTCGTTTTACTCATCACCGGAATTGTATTGGTAGCTTTTAATCTTCGTCCTGCGATCACCTCCGTGGGGCCATTAGTAGGTATCATTCAGAACGATATTGGACTAGCTCATTGGAGCGCTGGTTTATTAATGAGCATACCGTTAGTATCTTTTGCTGTTATGTCACCGCTCGTTCCCCGAATCGCTACTCGTCTATCGAATGAGAAGACGTTATTGATAGGACTAATTATTCTCCTCGTAGGTATTTGTATTCGTTCCATTTCTATGACAGTCTTTCTTTTCTCCGGAACACTTTTAGTTGGGGCAGGTATAGCCATAGGTAATGTGCTATTGCCAGTTATTGTGAAGGAGAAATTCCCGCAAAGGTTCGGTCTAATGACTAGTGTATACTCAACTTCCATGGGATTATTTGCATCCTTAGCATCTGGAATAAGCATTCCTTTGGCAATGGATCTGAATATGGGATGGCAAGGGGCACTCATTGTCTGGGGAATCCCTGTAGTGATAGGGATCTTAGTCTGGGTATTGATCCTTAGAATAAATCCAAGTAATAATAAAGAGGTAAAAAGCGTGAGTATTAGTGCAACTCGAATCTGGCACTCACCCCTTGCATGGAAAATAGCACTATTCATGGGGTTCCAGTCATCACTATTTTATATCACGATGTCTTGGTTACCGGAGATCATTTATAACAACGGAATAAGTCGGGGGACGGCAGGCTGGTTGCTATCGCTCACACAGATCGTTGGATTACCTGCTAGTTTCTTTGTTCCTATTATTGCAGCGCGTTTACGTTCTCAAGTGTGGATTGCATGTGCATTGGGAATGTGTTCCATAGCTGGTTACGGTGGATTGTGGCTAAGTTCATCTTATACTACGATGATTGTAAGTATTATTTTGATTGGAATAGCACTTGGTGGGAATTTCCCATTAGCCTTAAGCTATATCGGAATTCGTACTCGCAATGGGCAGCAAGCTGCAGAATTATCGGGAATGGCACAATCTACGGGGTATGTTATTGCGGCAGTTGGACCCATACTGATTGGCTATTTGTACGATATAGCTCACGTATGGACGGTTCCACTCATCACACTGATGATTATTTCTATATTAGTGATGATATTCGGAATGTTATCTGGTCGAGATGAACAAGTATAAGAAATGCAATTTGGCTGCTACATGCTTTGGATTAAAGCTATCACACAATAATGCGCACACAGATGCCTAGGAGATATGATCATGAGGAAGAATAAGAGTATTGCATGGAAGTTATCATCGTTAATTTTAGGTTTGTTTATAGTATTATTTATTGGCTACACAGTAAGTACAAGTGTCATCTTGTATAGTAAAAGTGTAGAAGATTCCGAAGAGGCAACACTTGTAGATGCACAATTGGCCGCGGCGAAGATGAGTGAACGATTTAAAAAGGCAAACAATACCCTCAATACAACAAAGAATATATTCGAGAATGTCCAATTCAAGGGCGATTTATCCGCTGAGGAAGTAGTAAGTATCCTTGAAACGAATTTGGAATACAATGACTACTTGATTGGTGTGGGTGCCATCTTAGAAAAGGGTTCATTGCAACAAGTAGAGTCAACTATTTCATCTAACCTTATGGATCCAGACAATCGATTTACACCGTACGTATCAAAAATTGGAGACAAAACAGTAGTTACTTCTATTGAAGATTATGAAGAAGAATCGAGTGCAACGTGGTACTCGATCCCTAAAAAGGAAGGAAGGGCAATCCTTACGGAACCCTACGATTACGAAGTGAACGGTGAAAAAGTTACTATGACAACGTTAGCAGTTCCTTTAGTTAACGCGACAGGTGAATTCTTCGGTGTTCTAACGGCAGACTTATCGCTTGACTTTTTTACAGAAATGGTAGATAAGATTAAGCCGGATGGAGGATACGCTGGAATTATCACGGATACAGGGTTATTAACGATGAATAGTATTAACGAGAAATTAAACGGAACCCTTATGCAAAATGCGATAGATTGGAAGCCTATCAAAGAAGCATTGGATAATGGTATGCCAGACAGTACGTATATAGATTCCAAACAATTAGGGGAAAAGTCCTTTAATGCTTTTGCGCCAATGTTGCTGACCGGTATAGAAGAGACATGGTCCGTACAACTAGTGTTACCTAAGGCGAAAATGCTACAAACATTTAATCAAATTAAGATGATAAATATTGTTTCCGGTATATTAATGATGGTCTTAATGGCTATAGCTACGGCGTGGTTTATATTCAAACAGTTAAAACCTTTGCAATTTCTACGTGAATCCATTGAAACTGCTGCTAATGGTGATTTAACTAAAAAAGTAGATCAAAAATGGATTAAGTCGGATGAGATTGGTGCCGTTGCACTAGCCTATAATAATATGTTGGAACAAACACATGATGCTATACAGACCGTGTATAATTCATCTACGCTACTTAATAAGTCATCTTCCCATGTGCATGACACATTTGAAGAAATCGTCGTATCTAGTCAAGAAGTGTCTATGGCTACGATCGAGATAGCACAAGGAGCTTCTAAGCAATCAGAGGATACGGAAGAAACGAATCTTAGAATGATGGATTTGTCGGATCAGATTGATGCGCTGACAACACTATCTTCTGATATGGATGAGTTATCCAATAAGACGAAAGTATCAACGGAAAAAGGAATGAAGGAAGTAGAAAGCTTGCGTAAACATAACGTCGCAACGAACGAAATGAATGAAGAAATACAACAACAAATTGAAACGTTAACATCTAATATAGCTAATATCAATCAAGTGATTACGTCGATTCAAGGTATTGCTAAGCAGACGAATTTACTTGCTCTAAATGCGGGTATCGAAGCTGCACAAGCAGGCGAGCATGGAAGAGGATTTGCTGTAGTAGCATTGGAAGTGAAGAAGCTAGCAGAGCAATCGAGAGTAGAGACGGAAGCGATTAGAAATACAGTTGAAAGCATCTTGAAAGAATCGAAAAAGACCGTATCTATTATTGCTTCCAACGTGAGCTTGATACAAGCGCAAAATGAATCGGTTCATCGCACGGAATCGGCGTTTATAGACAATAATGAACTTTCAAGTACCATTGCTGTATCTATACATCAGTTGGTCTCTGAATTATCCAATATGTTGGAGCATAAGAACCAAGCGATGATGGCAATTCATAGTATTTCAGCTATCTCTGAGGAAACAGCGGCTTCTGCGGAGGAAGTTAGTGCCTCAGCGACAGATCAACAGGCTGAACTAGAGAAGGTAGCGGTTTCTGTGAATGATATGAATAAGATCGCCCAAGAGTTACAAGAAGTAGTGAATCGATTCAAACTATAGACTGATCGTTATGCATTGTAAAACTGATTATCACTCCTTATAATGGAAGTAATTCCACGTTAGGAGTGATAATCTTGTCATTGTTGAATTCACAGGCTTTATTCTATTCTAATCTTGCGGGCTCCAAGGCTTATCGTATCCCTTCTTTAATGACTACATTAAAAGGTACCATTATTGCGGGAATCGATGCCAGAATTGTTGATGACCGGGATAATCCCAACCAGATAGACACGACAATCAGACGGAGTGAAGATCAAGGAAAAACGTGGGGAGATGTTCAGAAACTCGTATCCTATGCGGGTGATGGATTAGATGGAGCCGCAGCAATAGATACATCCATCTTGCAAGATAGGCATACAGGAACGTTATTTATGCTCTTTTCACATACCCCAGGGGGAATAGGTTTGTTGGCAAGTGAGCCCGGTATCGCCTTTGATTCAGAGAGGAAGAGAAAGCTGTTTGATCGCAATGGGAACCTTCATCTACTCACACACGATGGATGTGTACATGATGAAGATGGCAACTTAACGGCGTATAAGGTCAACAAGCAGGGTTATGTATTTAAAGGTGATGAACCGCAAGGGAATATTTATTTCAAAAAAGGTATTGATCCATTCGAGAGCTTGCTTGAAGCACGCACTTCTTTTCTTCAGATCATTCAGAGTGAAGACGATGGGTTAACATGGTCTTCTCCTATAGAATTGAACACCATGGTAAAAGAAGAATGGATGCGGTTCATAGGTTCAGGCCCGGGTCGCGGAATTCAACTACAACAAGGTGAGAAAGCTGGGCGATTGCTATTCCCTATGTATTACTCAAATGAAGCGGGACAAATGTCATGTGCTTGTATATATAGTGACGATCACGGTCTTACTTGGCATCGTGGGGAATCGCCGAATGATGGAAGAGTTCTAGATGGCGAGGTGCTAACTGCACAGACACTTTCTCATGAAAAGCAAAATCTAACGGAATCTCAAGTAATTGAGTTACCTACTGGGGAACTGAAATATTACATGAGGAATCATTATGGGTTACAGCGTACAGCCGTTTCTTCGAGTGTTGATGGCGGAGAGACATGGGGTAATGTCAATTTTGATATGACGCTAGTAGACCCAATCTGTCAGGCAAGCGTTATTCTTTATCCTGATCTTGGAGACGGCAAAGTCCGTATCTTATTTTCAAATCCGAATGATGAGAGAATTAGGATCAAAGGAACAGTCCGCTTAAGTGAGGATGGTGGGAAGACTTGGCCATTCAGTAAAGTAGTGGAGGAAGGATTCTTTGGTTATTCCTGTTTAACAGTGCTAGATAACGGAGATATCGGAATATTGTATGAACGTATCTTCGATGCGGAGTGGAGTGACCTTGATATTCCATTTGCTACATTTACATTAGATTGGTTGAAATCATAAAATACGATATAGATCATAACAAAAGGGCAATCCAACCTTGTTGTAACAAGGGCTGGATTGCCTTTTTAAAATACGTGATGTAAATGTGTAAGTACCGTTCTAGGCTTTGATATCTATCGATCCACCTAGATGAGGTTGCACACTTTGCTCTAACATTTTAACAAGATTCTGTGAGTCCCCAGCTGCTTGATCTTGCGCCATTTTTAGGACGGAAAATCCAACGGCTTGTTTTAAATTAGACTGGGCGAGTCCAATCGATAGTGCTGCAATATCCATGTTGTCATCCTCCTCATTGATGGAATAGTCTACCTCTATGTTATCGGCAAATGATTACTAAACTGTAAGCGGTAATCCGTCGGTGACGAACCACTCCATTTCTTGAATTGTCTGGAGAAATACAGCGCATCTTGATAGCCAACGGATGATGCAACTTGTTCTATGGTCAAGCGTTCTTGAAGTAATATCTTAGCACGTTCCATGCGAATATATTGTAGGTAACTTATAGGTGACAACCCAGTTTCTTGTTTAAATATTTTGGATAAATAGGTGCGGTGGTATCCAAGAGAGCGTGCTAACTCTTCTATCGTGATCGGCTTCGCATATTGAAGATTAAGCCAACGAATAGCCAGCTCTACCTGTCGTTTAATGATATGATCGCTACGGTTAGATACGGATATGGAGTCGTTATGCTTGGCCCATTCGGCGAATAATAGGCGTAAATAACCTTCCGATCGTAGGTCACATGCCGAATCTCCAGCTTGAAGCGCATGATATACGTTATGAAATAAGAGTGCGATGTTACGTTTTTTTGTCATCTGTAGTGTTGGTGTATGTGGTGTAATATGGTGTTGTCGTAGTAATGAATCAGCCACAGAACCTATAAACCCAATCCAACGATAATGCCATGGATCGATAGAGTCTGACTCATAACGAACCAGCTCCCCTGGGAAAATAAAGAAGGAGTCACCTGGTCCCAAGTCATAATCAACGCCCATACAACGAAACGTTCCTTTACCAGATACGACATAATGAACTAAATAATAATCTAACACCTGAGGACCGGCTACATGATTAGGCACTGTACGGTGATGACCAGCAAAGAGTACGACAAGTTCTCCATGACTTGGAATAGGATTTATTGCATCTAAAGGCTGTGTATGTGATTTCAATATAGACCTCCTACATTCCTAATTGATAAGTTAATTATATATGAGAAACTACATTTATCCATATAGAAGTGGAATTATTCTATGTCATAGTTTCGTTGTAGGGAGTAGAGTATCTATATAAAGTAAACGCATTCATAAGGGGGCTGTACATAATGGATAAAATTACATTTCTCGGGGCTGGCAGTACGGTGTTTGCCAAAAATGTTCTAGGTGACTGCATGCTAACACCTGCACTCCAGAATTTCGAATTGGCTTTATATGATATTGATCAGGAAAGACTCAAGGATTCAGAGAATATGCTTACCAATATAAAAGCAACTTCAGGTAGCTTATGTCAGATCAAGGCTTATACCGATCGAAAGGAAGCTTTACGTGGTGCAAAGTATGTCATCAATGCAATCCAAGTAGGCGGTTATGATCCTTGTACGATCACCGACTTTGAGATTCCTAAGAAATATGGCTTACGCCAAACGATTGCCGACACATTGGGAATTGGAGGTATATTCCGTAATCTCCGAACCATTCCCGTCATCTTAGATTTCGCGCGAGATATAGAGGAAGTCTGTCCAGATGCATTATTCTTGAACTATACGAACCCGATGGCGGTGTTAACGAATGTTATGAATACATATGGCGGAATCCAAACTGTGGGGTTGTGCCATAGCGTTCAGACGTGTTTGTCCGATTTGTTCAACAATTTAGACATGGATATGACGGGAGTACAGACGAAGATTGCTGGAATCAATCATATGGCATGGTTATTAGAATGTAAGAAGGATGGTCAAGATCTGTATCCAGAAATTAAACGTCGTGCACGGGAGAAACAGCAAGAGAAACATAACGACATGGTGCGTCTGGAACTCATGTTACGGTTCGGTTACTATATCACAGAGTCGTCTGAGCATAGTGCTGAATATCATCCCTATTTCATCAAGAAGAACTATCCTGAACTGATTGAACGTTTTAACATTCCACTTGATGAGTATCCACGTCGCTGTATCGAACAGATCAGCAATTGGTCTACGATGCGTGATGATATGGTCAACAATCATGAGCTAAGTCACGAACGCTCACACGAGTATGCGAGTTATATCCTAGAGGCAATGGAGACGGGAATACCGTATAAGATTGGTGGCAACGTCATGAATACAGGGCTAATTACGAATCTTCCAAAAGAAGCCTGTGTTGAGGTTCCATGTCTAGTAGATCGAAGTGGAGTCACACCAACCTTTGTTGGTGATCTTCCACCACAACTAGCTGCACTGAACCTAACGAATATCAATACGCAACTGTTGACGATTGAAGCTGCAATGACGGGTAAACGTGAACATATCTATCACGCAGCCATGCTTGATCCACATACGGCTTCGGAATTATCGATGGATGACATCGTTGCGATGTGTGATGACCTGATTGAAGCTCATGGCAATTGGTTACCGAAGTACGAGTAAATAACTATGATGATGGAACAATGAAATTGGCAATGATACTCTTTAGGTCTATGTAGCCTAAAGGGTATCATTGCCTATTGTTGTATCTGTGATATCCATTTATGTTATATTTATTTAAAATGTGAACTAATCCCTATCAAGATGGAGGAAGATGAATGGAATCATATCAAATGAATACATGCATAAATAGCAGAGTTGTCTCATATCAAGCCACGCACGACGATGCACATGACATTATGGACATTCTCATAGGCATAGCTAGATGGCTGCATAGCAAAGGTTCCAACCAATGGGAGGGATTATTGGAAGGAGAAGATAGTCATGATATGATGGGCTCCATTTCACGTGGAGAAGTGTATGTTTTTAAAGAAAAGGAAGTTTGTGTGGGTACTGTAATTCTGAAACAGCAAGCTAGTCCATGGGATGAGGATTTATGGGGAAAGCATGAAGAACATCTTAATGATGCTGTATATTTACACAGACTGGCGGTTAGTCGTGATTATAATGGGAAAGGATTGGGTGAGGACATTCTGCATTGGGTAGAGAAAGACATTCAATTCAAAGGTAAGGATCGAATACGTCTGGATTGTATAGCGAATAATGAACATTTGAATAACTACTATCCGCGACATGGATATCAATACATGGGTGAAGTAAATGGCTTTAGTAAATATGAGATGTTACTAACTAAGCTCTAGTGGTTCGTATTATGAGCTTATTCAGATAATAGGGAGGGAACATCAAGATTGGACAAGCTAAGACAGTTTCTAAAAGCATCACGCGCTTCAATTGTTATGGTCATGCTTATCCCCGTCGCGTTGGGTGCGCTAGCGGCCTTTGTATGGGATGGTGTATTTCATGTAGGTCTATTTGCGCTAACGCTACTTGGAGCAGCACTAGCACATTTGTTCTCCAATATGATCAATGATTTATGGGATTATAAGAATGGTGCTGATTCGAATCAAGAAGAAGTGGACGCGATAACGAGCCATTCTGGCTACTTAACGAAGGGGATTTGGAGCGTTCGTGTATATACGATCGTTACCTGGTTGCTATTTGGTGTCGCGATTGCATGTGGTATCATATTGAGCTTCTTTAGTGGTTGGTGGGCATTTATTCTTGGATTATTGGGTGGAGCGATTGCCTTCTTCTATGTGGCACCTCCATTAAAGCTTGGGTATCGTGGAAAAGGATTAGGCGAAGTGGCTATTCTATTATCTTTTGGCGTATTGCCTGTCATGGGTGCTTATTATGTGCAGACAGCTCATATGGATATTCGCGCGTTTTTCTTGTCATTACCGATTGGATTACTAACAACACTTATTCTATTCAATCATCATTTCTTACATTGGAAATTGGATCTGCAAGCAGGGAAGAAAACATTAATCGTCGTATGGGGTGAGTCAAAAGCGCTACGATTCTCTAAGGTATTACTCTTTTTGGCAGCAATATCATTGTTCATATGCATCGTAGTCGGTGCATTGCCTTACATTGCCTTCCTCGCATGGATAGCTTTAATTCCATTATACCGTGTGTATGGTAGGTTGAAGGATCATAATCCTTCCCAAGCTTATTTGCCGTTAATGGGCGGTTCCCTTCAAGCAACCGTACGATTTGGAGCCATACTAATTATCATTATGTTGATTCAAGGGTTCATTCAGGGATGATAGAAATACTTAGATAAATGAAAAGAGGGATTGGATATGGAGCAACAAATGATACTTGGAGATTTTCATACGATCATGTCTGAAGAAAAAGTGTGGAAGATGGGTGGATTCCCACTTCCAGACGGAACATTCTGGGAGTATCGGGAGCCGGATGCCGTTGTCATTGTACGTAACGAGATTCTATATGCACGTGCTACGTTAAGTAGAAAGAATGATCATATTCAGATTCTTGATAATGCGAAGCATATGTATTATTCTGCGGAACCTGTACAGATTCCGGAAGCGGGAGAAGTGAGTTTTGAGCTTCAGATTCGTGCACGTACACAGAACACAGCACCAGGGGACCTTTATGATGGCTATGTTTCGTTGAACTTATTGGACTTTACAACAGGGGCAGCGCTTGACTTCTTTGCTGGAAATGATAAGTATGCCAGTGTCTATGGTATTCTTCCCTTCCCAGGTGTTCAGGTACCACAAACAGACAAGCAACGTTACTTCTGTATCTTCAAAGAAGATACGAACTTTAAGGCAAGAGAATTTAACACATACAAGATAACATATCATCGTGCTAAAGATGAGGCTGTCTTTTATTTGAATGGCGTAGAGGTTAGAAGAGAGAAGAATATCCCTGTTAAGCTGAATCAGTTCACGGTTGCACTAGGGATTATGACGGAGAAGGATCTATCGCCAGAAGGTAGCGTATCTGTGCATGGACAGACAGTTATTGCCGAATGGTCGCCAGTCAAAGTTACGATTACTTCAGACTCGGAGTGATACAAAGGTAGAATAGTTAATGAAACATGAAAAGAAATATTACATGTACGAAAAAGTCTGAGCCTAATGGAAACAAGCTGACATTTGTGAATACAAATGTCAGCTTGTCTTTGTATGTTCAATAGCGATCGTAAGAATGATCCGCATGTGCAGTGATGCATGGCACATTCCACTTAAAGTTCCATGCATCCTATATTAGGATGCGCAACCGGCACATTCCACGTAGTTATCACCAACAGCCTTAGAGATGCTTAGAAGCTCTCCCATCTCAATATCTTCCTTGGAAGTAAACTCATAATCATAAGCTGTTTCTAAGGCAAGATCATAAGACTGTTCCTTGCTGTCAGCAAATACGCTGATCTGTTCTTCATTCCCCGTAGAGATTACCTTGTAAGCATAAGTATAACGTAGTGTTTCATTCTCCACTTCACTCACCTCCTTGTGTATCATACACTCATTTTTCAATTCCAATATAGTCCAAAGTCACTAAATACTATTTCACCTGGACCTTCGTTAAAGATCAGCGTCATGCGTGTGATATCGTTGGGTACGAAGTCTACATTCACCTTTTCTAGATCTTCAAAAGGAAGTAGAACGGTCTGAAATATGCCATCATCCATATTAGCATACTTTTCATCATCGAAATGCGATTCCAACCATTTATTCTTCGTGAATTGCGGATTAATCATAGGTTGGACATTCATGAATTGAACTAGAGGTAAGGTGATGGATATATCATCCTTAGTCTCTATGGTAATATCAACTTTTGTAATAGGTAAAGGGTTAGGATGCTCACTGTTATTGATTATGCTTTGATCTGCTAGAGAGAAGGAGAAACCATCGGCGTCTGCATAGGAATTGGATTTGTCGTCATGATCCCAAGTGAATGAATAGGAAGCTGCTTGCGAATCATCATTATTCCAACTTAGTAGAATACCTTTATTCTCTGGTGTTATAGACTCCTCGGTAGCACGAAGTTCACCGCTAACTTCAGTCTTTATCTTATCAACAACGTTAGATGATACTTTATCTTCATCAAATGTAGCAAGCTCTAAGAAATGGCTATCCTCAAATCGATTGAAATAGATCGAATCGGGCAACCATTGTAATCCTGTTCTGTAATCGCGAAATAAATCAGTATAAGCTTTTTGTCCATGAAGGGTTGTTTCTAGAAAGGCAGATATATATACCTTCGCAACTTCTCTTTGCTCCGAACCTTTCATCAAGTTGTTTCTATTCAGGAACAGACCCTTAGGTAGACCTGTATCTAATCCACCCCATGACGTATTGAATTGGGCGTGGTTCGCATTAGGAATATGGAGATACGTCTTGAACCCAATCTCATGTGTTGAGAACTGAACACGATCATATTGTCGCTCTCCGAAATAGTCATTCACATCGGCATCTCGGGCTCCTTGAAGCACCATGTAGCTTACATTGCGAAGTTTAGCATGTACGCCGTCGACGAGCGCATCGGTTGGAGCTAGAGCAACCACAGCTTGAATAGAGATCTCCTTTAGATCTTTAGCAAGATCAAGGTCAGAGCGGAACCAACGGTCTGCATCTGCAGCCATAGCAGCTGCTTGACCTCCTCGTGAGTGACCGATCAGAGCAACACGTTGCAAGTCAACGTTCTTATAGAATGGTGATTCTGCTTGCTCTGAGAACCGCTTTACTTGTTGAAGATGCTTCAGGAGGATCCATGTGCGTATTTTAATATCATTGTCGGGGATATTGGACCACACGGAATAGTTTAGAAAGTTCTCATCCACAGATATAGCGATGAATCCTCTACTAGCAAGTAGCTCCCCCAGATAATCATAGCCACCATCCGAATGATCCTCCATTAAATGATTGCCATGAACCATAAGGACAAGTGGAAAAGGGCCTTCGCCCGTTGGCATCCAAGTTCTCGCATTTAAAGGCAGTGATTTCTCATCGAACCCCCAGGATAAGGTTCGTAACCAAGGCCATGTATCAATATAGGAAGAGGCATCGACAGATGCTGATTGTAGATTAACGGAAGCACCATACTCTTCCCTGTATTTGTCCGTTCCGCTTCCGTATGTGAAATGCTGAATATCAAATAAACCCAACTCAGCAGGACTAGGCAATGGTATGTTCTCGATCGTGGTGTCGACTATAGGCGACACGCGAACGATGTCAGACTTATCTATGAACATGGGGCCGACAATGACAATAGGAATGGTAGATATGAATATAGTCATCATCCACTTCGTCATCATCTTCGTATATGGATTCGTAATAATAGCTATCCAACACCCTATTAGCATGCCTATCATGGTAAGAATGACAGACGTGAAGATGGAAATAACGATGCCACTTCCCGGAATCCAGAACATGAAATAAAACGTGACTAGATTAAATATGATTCCACCTATGAATAAACGAGGACAAGGAATTCCAATCAGTGCGAGCAGAAATGCGATCAGATGTGCTGAACCAAACAAACCTAGTGTTCCCAAAGTAATCATCATGGCGATATCGAGCATCGTACCAAGGCCCGTAGGAATACTAAGCGCAGTTAGAGCGAACATATAACAACCCACGGCCCACACACCACTGAGCGACAACCTCCAAAAACGAGTATCGAAGTTATAAGTCCCTCTCAGTCTTAGAGCTATTCGTGAGCGAAGTGAAAGTTTATAAGGTGTAATGATGGTAGATTCGAATTCCATAAGCTCTCCTCATATGAATGATGTTAAAAGTCGTATACATCTTATTGTATCATGTTGGCGATCAAGCTTGGGATGATATTTCCTGAGAATCAAGGGAAAGGTTTGAAATTCAAAAGGCGGAACCCTGTACAACCTTTCATTAAAAAAGTGTATACAAACCATTGACAAGTGAAGAGCGGTCTGATATTAATTAGATAATGAATTTAAGATGAGTAAAGACCTTCATGATTACTGGATACATCATGAACATATTGGAGGTGTGATAGGATGAACGTGCAATTTATAGACAGTGAAAAGATATACTTCGGTTTCCTATCTGGAGCAAACGCCGTTATTAAGCAAAGAAATGAATTGAATAAAATTAATGTGTTTCCCGTGGCAGATGGTGATACAGGTACGAATCTCGCATTTACGATGGTTTCTATTATTGAAGAAGCTAGAGTGAAAGAGTCGGCCAAAAAAACGATGGAATCTATTGCAGAAGCCGCGCTAATTGGTGCAAGAGGGAATTCGGGTATTATCTTTGCTAGCTTTATCAATGGATTATATATGGGACTGGATGATAAGAAGGACATATCCATTAAAGGGTTCTCTAGTTCTGTGAAAAGCGCTGTGAATTATGCTTACAAATCCATATCCAATCCAGTAGAGGGAACGATGATTACGGTTATGAGAGATTGGTCAGACGCTTTGGATATGATGAAAGATCGAGCAAATGACTTCACGGAGTTACTTACCAAATCGCTTGAGGTCGCTTTGCAATCCTTAAAGAGGACACCAGAATTACTTCAGGTGTTGAAAGATGCTTCTGTCGTAGATTCAGGGGCAAAGGGTTTCGTACATTTTCTAGAAGGCTTCGCTCATTTCATGAGAACCAAACAGGTGGATCAGACGACCTATCACTTCGATGACATTGAGATGGTGGTGGATGAAGTCCATCACATCGAGAACCCTGATGTTAACCATAGATATTGTACTGAGGCACTAGTCTTAGGGGAGCATCTTGATCTAGATGATATGAGAAATGCACTTAAAGATTCAGGAGAATCACTCATCATTACGGGGAACTCACATAAAGCAAGGATTCATATTCACACCCGTGCACCGCAAGATATATTTGATAGATTACGAGGGTTCGGTCAGATCATTCAGCAAAAAGCCGACGATATGATCAGACAATATGAATCAACACATGCTAGAAAATATAATATTGCCCTAGTGACGGACTCCATTGCGGACTTACCCAAAGCGTTGATGGATCAATATCAAATACACATGATTCCATTGAATCTCATCGTGGATGATAGTATTTATTTGGATAAAATGACGATTAGTCCTTCGTACTTGTATCAATCGATGAATGAATCGAAGAATTACCCGACATCCTCACAACCGACGTTAAGAGATACAGAGAACTTTCTCAATCAGGTGTCATCTAATTATGAATCCGTTATCGTAGTGACCGTATCGAAGCTGATGAGCGGAACTCATAGTAGCATTCTGCAGGTAGCTGAGAAGTTAAACGCCAAAGGTAAACGAATTGCTGTGATTGATTCCAAGCTCAACTCAGGAGCACAGGGGTTAGTTGTATTGAAGGCAGCCGAGGAGATTGCAGCGGGCAAAGAAATGGATGAAGTGATTCAAAGTATAGAAACAACAATTGCCGCTACCAAGATCTTTGTGAGCGTCGATAATCTGAAGTATATGGTTCGCTCGGGAAGAGTGGAGAAAATCCAAGGTTCTGCTGCAAAGGTATTGAATCTTAAACCTATTGTATCGATCGATGATCAAGGAAAAGGAATGATTATGGGTGCAACGTTAAGTCTGAAAGCCACCATGAGGAAAATGAAGTTGTTAGTCCAAGAAATTTCCCGAACGAAGAACATTGTTAGCTATTCGATCGTACACGCAGACGCTATAGAACGAGCAACGGAGTTAGAAAAGGTAGTTACACAGATTACTGGCAAATCCCCTATCTACACGACAGATATATCTTCTATCGTTGCCATGAATGCAGGTATCGGATGTGTAGCTATTGCGTTAACAACGGAATAAAGAGGAGGTAATACCATTGAATAATACGTATGTTGGAACAATTTTGGTCTTATTTATATTTTTTGTAGTCATCTTTCTAATTGCACAATGGAGAAAGAATAATGGCCTAGTGGATATTGCATGGGGTCTAGGATTTGTTATTGTTGCGGGTTATAGTTATATGACAAGTGAAGTTAAGACAGACCGATCCTTATTAATTACCCTGCTTGTTATCTTGTGGGGAGTTCGACTGGCGTATTATCTATTTAGACGTAATTGGAGCAAGTCAGAGGATTATAGGTATGTGAATATGAGAAAACGCTGGGGTACGAATAACTGGAAGTATTTGAAGATGTTCGTGAATGTATATGTCCTTCAATTGGTGTTACTATATATCATTTCACAGCCCATATTGACGGTGAATACTTCAACTAATGCTGGTCTTGGATGGCTTGATTATATCGGTCTAACCATATGGGTCGTCGGTTATCTGTTTGAAGTAATAGGTGACTATCAATTGAAGACCTTTGTATCGAATCCTAATAATAAAGGAAGACTCATGAAATATGGACTATGGAAATATACACGTCACCCTAATTATTTCGGAGAGGCGACCATGTGGTGGGGAATATTTATCATTTCCTTATCTGTTCCCAAGGGATGGACAGGAATCTACAGTCCGATCATAATTACGTTATTACTGCTGTTTGTGTCAGGTGTACCCTTATTAGAGAAGAAATTCAAGAAGCATGCGGAATGGCCTTTGTATGAGAAGCAAACAAGTAAGTTCATTCCGATGCCACCAAAGAAGAGCGGAGAGTGATTGAGATGCGTATCTACGATATCAAAGTGACGAATTCGGATGGGGTAGAATATCAACTGAATGAATATTCAGGACAGCCTATGTTGATTGTAAATACCGCGACCAAATGTGGATTAAGTAATCAATTTGACGGATTAGAGAAATTACATGATAAGTACAAAGAAGAAGGATTAATTGTACTTGGATTTCCTTCGAATCAATTCGGTCAAGAACTTAAGAAGGCAGAGGACGCAGAACAATCTTGCCGATTAAGCTATGGGGTTACCTTTCCAATGCATGAGATCATAAAGGTTAACGGTAAAGATGCACATCCGCTATTTGATTATTTGACTCAGCACAGTAAAGGGCTCCTCTCCAAAAAGATTAAATGGAACTTCACAAAGTTCCTAATTGATAAAGAAGGCAATGTTGTTGGAAGATATGCACCAACACATCAGCCACAAGCCTTGGAGCAAGATATACTACAATTATTAGAACAATAAATGATAAAGGGGTTGTATCACAGGTCATCTTCATGACTTGGTATACAACCCCTTTTTCTTGAACATCATGTTTATAGAATGTCTTCTATAGAATTCGAAATATGAAGTGAATGAAGCTTCTTGTTCGCTGTATACTTCATAGCCCCGCAACCACCTAAGTAGAAATCGATTTTCTTATGATTTGCTGCGAATTGATCAAGTTCTTGTAATAGATCTGGATTGTTTTCAAAAGGAATCGTTGTTGTTGCGGATAGGACTACTTTTGCGGGTTTTAATTTTTGAACTAATGCTTCTATGGACTTTGGTGCAGGAGATGTTCCTACTAATAGGGTTCTCCAGCCTCTCATCATGAATTGAAGCAATAGAATATGCAATGGCAGTTCATGTTGCTCATTCGGAAGACATGCCCCTAACACCAACGGAGCATCCTCTCTGCAAGGATAATTCCGACGTATCTGCACTAAGAAGTCTCGCACAATCATGCTTGAGAACGATTCCTGATATTCATCCCAATCTTTTCTCTCCCAACGATTTCCGACTTCCTTGAGGAAAGGAATAACGACAGATGTTAGAAACAAAGTTAGTCCAAAGACATTATACGCTCGTTGCAGAATAAGATTAATTTCTATTTCGTCACAAAGACTGCCCTTTTCAAGAAGTTGAAAGACATAACTATTCATTTCTTTGAAATCGGTCATTGGATTATCTTCTTGAAACAATTCCTCATTGGGATCGTCCTTCTCTTTCACGAGAATAACAGCTTGGCTAACAGGATGTCCCTTATCTGATAAAGCTTTAACTCTAAGAAGGGTATTCACATCTTTTTCGCTATACATTCTATAGCCATTGTCCAATCTCTCAGGCTGTATAAGATCATATCGCTCTTCCCATTTTCGAATAACTTGCTTGGAGAGACCCGTTACATCTGCCACTTGCTGAATGAAATACCGTCCACTTACGTAAGAGTTATTCATATTACTCATCCTTTCAGCCGTGTTCCCCAATACAGCAGTCTCTAATTCTAATATATCCAGTATAGTGTATATTCACACCTTGTACAATGTTCATTTGATAACATTCTACAAAGTGATAGGAGCCGGCTTTCCGAAATAATAACCTTGAAATAACTGGTATCCTATTTCTTTTAACCATTCGAAGTCTTCTCTGTTCTCGATTCCTTCTGCAAGGGGGACGGACCCAATACGTAAGGCAGATTCGAGTACGGTTCTTGCGTTGTGTTGTTTCATCGGATCAGTGGATACCCCTTGCACAAATGCCATGTCCAACTTCATATAGTGGGGTTCTAATTGTTCTAATACCTCGATCGTACTGAAACCTGCTCCGACATCATCTAAGGCGTAATGAAATCCCTTTTCTCGGTAATATGCCAATATTTCCTTTAAATGATCTAAATCATGCACTTGTTCTGTCTCCACCACTTCAAATACAAACCGTGACGGTTCGATACCGAGTTGCTGAGCCAATTGGACGGTTGATTGTAGACAGTGTTGAGGTGAATAGATAGAAGTTGGAATAAAGTTGATAAATACTTTCTTATCGATCAAAGCAGCATTCTTAACAGCATTCATTCTACAGATACGGTCTAGAGCATATGTCCGATTTCGTCGCTTGGCAGCTGTGAAGACGTGGTAGGGAGATACAGATTGACCTGATTCATCTGTGAACCGAGATAACATTTCATAAGCGAATATTTCTTCATGGATATCCACAATCGGTTGAATATGACATGTTACCAATTCATTCCGAATGACGTTATCAATCCATTGGTAATCCAGCAGACCTGTTACCTCTTGTATTGGATTCCACATGTGGTTATCGATGCGAAATGAGATGCCTTCGAGATTCATGTGGTCGCACATATAATCATATAAGCCTGCAACGGAAGTTTCATCTACAACGAGTTGATCATCAGTATAACTAATAAGTCCTCCATTGGCTTGAAGATATGTACGGATATGTGCGAGTTGAACGATATTGTCTTGTCCTACAAATCGAATTTGATAATAAAGTGCTTGTGGATAACAAGCTCTACATTGTTCCATAGAAGGTTCCTCCAAGTATTTAGATATGGTATAAGAAGTAACAATTGTTTCCTGTTGTATAATCATTTATATTAAACCATATACAAACGTTTGACAACAAGTGCATAGTTTGTTATAAATAGATTATCAAAAAAAGTTACAAAAGCTTATAAATCTATATTATAGGATGTGAAAAGATGTTTCTAGCGTGGAATGAAATAAAGAAGAATAAACTTCGATTCATTTTAATTATGGGTGTATTGATGCTCGTTTCTTATTTAGTATTCTTTTTATCTGGGTTAGCTACAGGGTTACAAAGTCTTAACAGGGAATCCGTGGATAAATGGAAAGCCGATGCGATTGTTCTAACGCAAGAGTCCGATTCTAGCTTGGGTCAGTCTTCTTTTATGGTGAAAGAGGAAAGTCAATTTAAATCAGATGAGAAGGCGATTCTATCTCAATTAAATACCATCGTAAATAACGGTGAGTCGAAGCAGAATATTTCCCTCTTTGGTATTCGAAAAGATGAATTTATTATGCCTAATGTGACGGAAGGAAATGAATTTTCTAAACCGAATGAAGTGATTGCAAGTGATGCACTGATTGACGAGGGATTTAAGGTAGGGGATGAACTCAGCCTGTCTTCGACTCAAGAGAAGTTAACCATTGTTGGCTTCACGGATGCAGCTAGGTTTAACGCAGCCCCTGTTCTTTATGGTGATATGGATACATTCTTGAATATAAAATATGGAGAATTTGCTGAAGAAAACGAGGGAGCGATAAATGCAATTGTTCTTCGTACGGACGATATGTCATCTATTCAAAATACGGATCAACTAGAAGTAATAGAGTTAGAGACTTTTATTAGAAGTTTGCCAGGTTATACGGAACAAAGCTTAACGTTAAATTTCATGATCTACTTTCTGTTTGCTATCGCTGCGATCATAGTCACTATTTTCTTGTATGTTCTTACGGTACAAAAGATTAGTATGTTTGGTGTGATGAAAGCTCAAGGGATTTCTAACGGTTACTTAGCTAAATCGGTTTTTGCACAGACTTTTATATTGGCAACTATTGGGGTATTGATTGGTTTCATATTGACGATTGTGACGGGTGCATTCCTACCAAGTGCGGTACCGGTGGCCTTTGACTACATGACGATGATTATTTATGGCTTAGTTCTTATTGTGTTCTCCGTATTTGGGGCACTGATTTCGGTATATACCATTGTAAAGATAGATCCATTGAAAGCGATTGGGGGTTAAATCATGGCTGTATTAGAACTGAATAATGTAACGAAGATATTTGGAACAGGGCATAAAACAGTAGAGGCACTCAAAGAAACGGACTTCCACGCAGAAAAAGGTGAACTGATTGCTGTTATTGGTCCATCGGGTTCTGGAAAAAGTACCTTTTTAACGATTGCTGGTGGCTTACAAACACCTACTGACGGTGAAATAATGATTAACAATCAGAATATTACCAAGTTATCGGAGAAGGATCGCTCCAAGATTCGGTTGAAGGAAATAGGATTCATTCTTCAATCTTCTAATTTAATTCCATTTCTTACTGTAGAGAATCAGATGAGATTATTGGATAAAGTCAAGAAGGGGAATATGACTAAAGAAGAAATGAATCAACTATATGAGGATCTGGGCATCGAGGATCTACGGAATAAATATCCATCCGATCTATCTGGTGGGGAGAGACAAAGAGTAGCCATTGCCAAATCTCTGTACAGTAATCCATCGATTCTATTGGCAGATGAACCTACGGCATCCCTAGATTCTGATCGTGCTTATGAAGTGATGGAGCTATTGAAGCATGAAACGAAAAGTAAGAATACGACAACGATCGTGGTGACACATGACATTCGATTAGTGGAATACTGCGACAAGGTATATAAAATGGTAGACGGCGTTCTAAGGTTGGAACAAGGCGATAACTAATTCATGCTTGTCATGCTAGACTGACCTTTCTATTAGGGTTATAATGGTGTGATAGCTTAAATCCATAAGTGCTATGACTGTAGAATGTAGCCTAGGAGGGTGTGCATGTTACGAGTATGAAAAAGTGCTTACAAGATTATATAACAAACCAATCATTTATATCATATGGACAATTCTTTGAGCTTGCTATTTTACTAACTGAAATGGTTCATGCTGAACATAAACAGAAGGTGGTTATTGGCAGTTTTAACCCTGCCAACCTTTACATAACGAGAAATGGACAAGTAGCAAGACTATCTAATAAATCGGATAATAACGAAACCTATCGTTCTCCAGAACAATCGGGCAGAATTAATCGCATGCCAGATAACCGTAGCGATTTATATGTGTTAGGTGTCATATTGTATGAGTTGATAACTGGACGGCTGCCGTTGGAACCGGAATCAGATGAAGCATGGGATATCGTACATATTTCTCGAATGCCAACTCCTTTGGCGGAAATCCGTCCTGATGCGTCCGGGATGCTAGAGAAAATTATAATGAAGCTGCTTGCCAAGGCTCCCGAAGATCGCTATCAAAGTGCGTACGGCTTGCTAGATGATTTGCATCAATGCGAACATATCGGAGTGGAAGGGTGGAAGCAACCCTTTGAACCAGGCAGACGGGACCGTATTCAATCATTACAATTCATAGACTCAAGGTATGGACATAGCATCGCTATGGAGCAATTGGCAGAAGGAGTACAACAGGCACTTCAAGGGAATCAAGCATTCCGTTGGATTGTTGGATCAGAAGGAATTGGCAAGACAACGCTGGTGCATCGGCTACAGTGGGAAACAGTGCGAAGCGGGGGAAGGTTTATTGAAGGAAATAGCATTCAATTGCAATTTCCAGATTTCGATCAGCAGAATAGCTTAGGGCAGCTCATGTCTACATATAAACCAATTCTAGAAGCTTTGCGGCAATGGATTGAGCAGTTATGGAGTGATCCACCAAAGGCTATTACTGCGCTGAAAGAAAAGCTGCAAGCTGTATATGATCACAATGATGCACGCACAATTGTCTCATTATTACCTGAAGCGGCACCTTTGCTGGATGTTAACGTAGAGGAAGCACGAATGGGGTTCTCAGAGCATATAATGGACCAGTCCAATCCTATTGCGGAGCTATTGGCAAGTATGATTCGCTGTTTTGCCGCAAACAAGCCGCCGCTTGTTCTTTTTGTTGACTGTCTCGAATCGGCTGAGGTAGGTACATATGAAGTGCTTAAGTCACTAACGGCGGGAAAGATGACGACGGGGCTGCTAGTTATTGGAGTATATCAAACAGTAGCGCTGCAAGAAGATGAAATACCATTCGATGTCAGCCCGGAACTTTGCTGGTTATCTGACAGATGGAATAGGTATCCATTGGAGCGGGTGCTGTTACTCCCCCTAAGCTATGAAGAGGTTAGACAAGTTCTTGCGATCGCCATGCATGACTCGTTGGCTCGTTTGGACTTATTTGCACGAGTGGTGTATGAACATACTGGTGGTAATCCACGAGCCATTCGTTTGTTGCTAGAGGGCTGGGTGCAGACTAAGCAGCTTAATTTTGATGAGAAGCATCATTATTGGGTATGGCCGAATGAATTAGTTAAGTATATTCATAACCCGGAATTTCATCTTGATTTTATTGAAGAAGCTATTGCTAAGGTTTCTGTCGAAGCGATGGAGATACTCACGGTTGCTGCAGTTGTTGGACTATCCTTTCAGCCTCCGTTTCTTGCAGAATTGTGCGGATTAACACAGGAGCAGTTGGCCCACATACTGCAAGAGGCGCTCGAGTTGGGGGTTATTTTTGCAGATGGTGAGATACAGCTTGGTGATACTAAGGAGAACGGTTATTCGTTTCTTAATTCTACTGTTCATCAAATGATATACGTCTCAAATCAGGAAAAGAATCCCCATTGGCATCGGCAGATCGGCTTGCTATTGCAGCAACGACAGCATACGGGGCTGAATGATCTGAATGTTTCAGATGCAATCGATCATTTGAATTTGGCTGTTAAAGTCATGGATGAGCCAGAAAGACAACAGTTAATTGAAAAGAATTTATATGCGGCCCATCAAGCTATTATGGATGGTCGATTTACAAAGGGAAAGCAATATGCCGAAGCTGGACTTAAGCTAATGCACAAGGAACGAGAGGAAACAGTTAGCCCGCTCTACCTTCAATTAAAGCTGGATTTGGTATGGTCTGAATATATGGGTGGTCATATAGAACAGGCACAGAACCTATTGCTTGATTTAAACGAGTATAGTAAGAATCTAAATAAAGTAGATCGCATAAAGATTTGGAAACCGTTGATTCAGTTTCATACGATGATGGAAAATGAGACGGCCGTTCAATACGGTAAAGAGGCCTTATCGGAGTACGGCTGGAAACTGTCAGAGAGGGCGTCAAAGGCAACGATTTTGAAAGAAGTGTTACATACTAGAATAATTCTATATAAGTACCGTGATAAGATTCATTCCATGCCGATGAATCATGACGAAGAGTATGTTGTATTGTGCGAGCTGATGGAACAAGTCCTATTTCCATTGCTTATAAGCGATGCGGGGGCGCTGATTGATCTCTATGCCCGATTTATTCGTTATGGCTTGCGCAAAGGAATGAATGAACCGCTAGCTTGTATTATTGGTGTTTATGAACAGCTTGTATATAGGGTAATTGATAGTTATTCGCCTATCATCCCGTTTGCGACATTGGAGGCGCTACAACATTTTGATGGATTAAGAATATCCTTTTCGTATCAAATGGAGTTTATTGGTGCATTGTCGAAGCAGTTAGAATATTCACGGGAAGCAAACGCCTATATGGTTAAAGCGATGTGTCGTGGTTTGAACTTGAATGATGTGGAATTTTCCAATATGGCGATGATAACTTTTCTAGTCACTTACAATGGAGAAGTGCAGCCGTTAGTGAATATATTAGATTTCTTTGATTCGCATATGAAGCATAGATCAGTCGACAAATTGATACAACTGGTTGAAGTAACGAGAAACTATATTAGCTCATTACAGGGTGAATCTACAATACAGCAATTTATTGCTATCCCTGAATCAGAGTATGAAATTCCAGATATTGATGACGAGGATAACTATATCTGCGGATGCAAGCTTGAGATAGCCTATTTATTTGGGAATTATCGGGAAGCGTTGTATTGGGTAGAGCGATGCAGGGCAACTGAACTAGGTCTTGACTGGGTGCGGAACCGAAAGCAGCGAGTATATGAGATGTTGTCGCTAACGGCTATATACCCTGTATTAAATGCAACGGAGCAGAAGCGGGTTCGCAAGATTGTGCGTGCGCAGCTGGGCAGGATGAAGAGTTGGAAGGGGTTCCTTGGATATAATTCGGCTGCCTATTTATTGCTTAAGGCAGAATGCACGCACATCACGTCAAAGCCAATGGAAGCGTTACATGAGTATATGAGCGCGGTGAAACAAGCACGGGATGAAAAACACGGATTAATGGAGGGAATTGCTTGTGAACGATTAGCGCTCTGCTATCAGCATGATTTGGTTAGTCATTCGGGAGGAATGATTGCGATGATGGATGCGTGCGCAGCCTATTCGCTATGGGGGATTCCTTCCAAAGCAATACAAATTAGAAACCAGCATGCTGACCTGTTACAACCGCTGTCCAATCTATATGGAAAGTCAATCGTGCAAGGCAAGCAAGAAAGAAAGTTGGAATTGTTGGATTTTCCAAGCAAGGGCGAGGAAGAGGAAATCCTGAATTCTACAAAAGCAGACGTGGAAGAGGAACAATCCAAAATTATTTGGCAAGTGATTAACTCGGTTGATAAGTTAGAGCAACGAAAATGGCAGGAGAGCTTGTTAACGACAGTATTGCAGCACTCAGGTGCGGACAGGGCGCTACTATTACGCAGGTTTAACGATAGCTTTAGGGTCGATTCACAGTTAGACATGACAGTGCATGAAGATCTAGCCATTGAACAATTACATGCGATACCGTATGCGAAAAGTGTACTACGTCATTCCACAGTGACGAATAAAGCTATTGTGCTTGACGATGCGTTGCAAAGTTACTTTTTGGAGGATGAGCATATTAACCGGTATGCCCCCCGATCCATCTTATGTATGCCGATCGCGGTTCCAGGTGATCCGCAAGGAATACTGCTTTATTTGGAAAATACGCGAATAGCAAAAGTATTTACAGAGCAGGATGTAAAATTACTAGAGCTAATAGCGATTCGTATTATTTATTCTAAGCTACTTGAAGATGAAGGCACGATAACAAATGTCATAGCTGAAGTAGCGGTGGCAATAGATCAGCACCCATTCATCGAGCCATTAACCCACCGGGAACTGGAGATGTTGACAGTACTTGCGGAAGGGCTGTCCAATCGGGAGATTTCGGAACGATTTAGTATTGCTGAAACGACAGTTAAAACACATACAACGAGAATATACAGTAAGTTAGGAGTTAAAAGGCGTGGGCAGGCAGTTGCCAAGGCTAAATTATTGCAAATAATCGAATAAAAAGTCGAAGATATGGTTGAATCCCTTATGGATAGATCCCATTCTTCGACTTTTTTTGTGCATGTACTACTTTTGTAGGACTACAAGCTTAGATCCCTTCTTATATCATAGTATTATCGAAAAATGATTATCGAAAATAGAAGAGGTTTTGTAGAAGGGAAGAAATCATGAATAATTTAATTATATTCAAGAAATTTATTGTTTGTTTAGTGGTGTTTGGAATGTTGACTTCAAGTATAACAACATCGATATTCGCTGTGGCACCAGAAGTAGGACCGAGCGATACTAGTCAGTATAATGTTGAGCTACTACGTCTATTAGAAGCTGAATATGGTGTTGAACAAGCTCCTGCGATGCTGGAGATGATTCAAAAGCTGGGTTTGGTAGATTCGAAGGGGGGGTTGTTAAACTCCTCAGTTTCATTGAATGGTATGAGTTATACGCTAGAGGAAATTAAACAATTATTAACAGATGAGAGTATCGATTTGACACAAATGGCTGAAGTCGACGGTGAGCCAATTACGCTTGCCGTACTCAAACAAATGATCGGGATTGAAGAGCAACTAGCCAAGCTTCTTGGATCACAAGGAGGGTTGTCTAATGAGCATCTGGACAGCCTCGACTCATTACTATCGCAGGTTGAAGGTGAGGGAGGCTTAAACTTCTTCAATGAAAACGGCGAGCCGATGAATGGAGCGAACGTACTTAAATCTGCAACAGGCGTAGAATATGGAGACGAAACGGTCGTATCCGTAACTTATCTGGAGGAAGCGACAGGCGTTTCATTTACAGAAACAGTAAACTTCACGTTTGAGTTGAGCAAAGCGCAGTCGAAAAGAGTATCGTTTTCTTATGAGCTGATGGATAGCACGCTTCATAGTACAAAAAGAGGTGGTGGGGATGTTAAAGGAACGGTTGTATTTGAACCGGGGGAAACGACAAAGAAAATCACAATTAATAGTCTTTACGCGAGGCGAGATTTGGTACAAAGCTATTGCGTAAGCGGAATAGGATCTTTTACGAGTGACGTACTCTACTATCAGAATAATGTCTGGGCAAGCTATGCGCGAGCGGATTATTTACATTTTTCCAACTTCAATAATTTGGATCGAATAGACTTTGATAATCTGTCGACGACCCGCGAATATGTGCCATTTACCCATTCCTATGAAGGGGGTGGATACTTATCCTTTACATTGGGTACGGGGCAAGCACTCTATAAAAGTGATTCGTTGAATGGTGTCGGCTTTGGAGCATGCTACTACCGAGCGAATCGGGATGCTTCGATGAAGGATCCTTCTATGCTAGAAGTCTCGGCAAAGGGAGGCTCTTATACGACTGGGCAAATTGTACCCATGCAAGTGCTATATAGCGGTGTCATTTCACGTGAGCAGCCGAGAGATCAGGCGAGCATGCCAAGATTGTTGCTTGCTGGCGGTGGTGTTGCCTATCCTGATGTCATGCCTATTGCTGACTTTAAGAGACCGGAAATTTACGAACTGGCATACCCTAGCTTGTCTCTCATTGGCGGCTATATGGCAGTGATTGGCAAGGGTATGACGCCTGCTGATCTACAGGTGGTCAGTGCTTTGAATGAGAACTCCGCTGTTCAGCTGGGGCCAGAAGCCTTTGAATATCGTTCAATTGCTCCGATTCCATGGGGCACAGACTTTACCAATCCGCCGAATATTAACATTGTGTCTGCACGTGCGGATGCTTTTCAGTCATTGACGCTGGACAACTCCAATACCAACTATACGATGGGTCAGACGTTGAAGGCGACGCTCGAGTTAAGTAACGTTAATGGCGAAGCCGATTGGTTGATTGATGGGGTGACGACGCCCGAGGATATTGCCAAGCGAGTGAGGATTTCAATTGGCGATAAGGAGAATGGTTTATTTAATGTGCACTGGAAGCTCGGTGTGGACGGGTTGCCTTTATCTCCACCTGTGCTTGAAGGAGAGTTGCAGATTACAAAAAGTGTATATGATACGTTGAAAGACGGAGATTCACTGCTAGATGGTAAACAGCTCCGGGCAAAAGTTTACTATAATCGTAATTTGATACCAGGTGGACTTGATGCAGGAAATGTTGATGATTTCGGGATGTTGGCTGATCATAGAGTTAATCTTCAGGTGACAATGCCGAAGTATATTGTTTCCCAGGACTTGGCGATTACGTATCCTACAACATGGCCTTCCGGTACGGAATATGTGGTAAATCTAGTTGATGTAACGTCAACCCAACTGGGATTCACCTATCCGCAAGGTGCCACACATGTTACACCTGATCAATTCGAATGGCGCAGTAGTGATGCTCAGGTAGCGGATATCACGACCGATGGAACGATTATTCCCAAGATGGCAGGCGATGTTACCTTTACGCTTGCGGCCAAAAACAATGGAGAAGTGGCAGAAGCTACAGTCATTTCACAAATGATTAAGATTAGCGCTGACGGATCTGCAGCAGTGGTCGTTCCGAGCTCTGCCAACCGTGTATATGTGAATAAGAACAAGGATGCAAACATCATTTGGTCAACCAACGTTATGGACCGCTATAAAGAGCTGGCTGGGGCTGGCGGTACGGTACAGGCTGCCAACTTCAAGCTTGAGTTTTATGAAGGGTTTTGGGATGAGGCACAGCTTGCGACGCAACAGCCAACGGAGACATGGGCAGCTCCGGCTAATGCTTCATTAGTCAATGCTACCAACTTTACCATTCCAGGAAGACTTATGACCTTGATCTCAAGCAATAGTGTACCTAGCTATACGGTGCGTATTAGCACGGTCAACCCGGAAAATAAGCTATCGACGCTTTCCGCCCTTTCTTATATCGTCGTAAAGTCGGAAGCGGCAATCGTAACACTTGATAAATCCATGGGTCAATTTGCACACGATTCTGTAGGCACGTTGCCAATTACATGGACGCTTGACAATTTCGATCCGGTTAATAAAGGAGAATTTGAATTTCAGATTACAAAGAATGGAGCCCTTATTCCGGGAAGCCGTATCGTATTCGATAAAGCAACAGGTCAGTTTAGCGATGCGCAAGTATCGTCAATAGGCGGTGGCTATAGCTTGCATATTGATCCAGTGACGGCAAGCAATCGAATAAAGGATATATACGCGATTACGCTGGCAGTGAAGAATAGTATGGATTCGACATGGTCATACGATTCATTGTTCTTGCAGGTTTACAAAAGTGATGCATTGCAAATCCAAATTGACGGTCAGTCTGTTACGTCGCATACGATGAGCAATATCAACGACATCAAGCAGATGACGAGTGATCAGATTCTGGCCCTGAAGCGTAATATTACGCTAAACAATCGGTTGGGCATCAACAATAAAGATTTTGAGGATTTGGGCGAGATTACGGATCAGATCGCCTGGAAATCAGGCAACAACCAAATCGGTGGAATCTATTATAACGGTAACGGATATGTCGAGGATATTGAAAAGTTCAACAACTCTTCGTATCAGCCAAAGCAAAAGTTTCTGTTAGCTGGATTGAACGATGGCACAACGAAGATTACAGCAACCCATGCCCAAACAGGTATTCATACGGAACTGGATGTAACGGTGAAGACGCTACAAGACAAATTGTACTTATTCCAAATGTATCCTAAGACAAAGACAACCTTAACGTATACGAATGGCGATGGCGCAGAAAGATCTGTGACAAGTGATGTCAACGGAGAATTGGCGCTTTACGAGGATAAGGGTATTGCAAGCGATGTGTATGTAACTTCTGTATCTAATGGATCAACCTATACAGGGGTATTCAGTCAGGATCGATTGCTGTCGAAGGAAGGTAATCCGGCTCAAATGGAGCTGTATCCGATTAATATTCTGCAGCTTCGGCAGCTATCGAAGGTCGAGGTATTCTTCAAGACGCCTGACGGCAAGCCTTATAACGGAAAATTGACCTATCGTGGTGGCGTGTACAAAAATGGAAATTATGCTGAGGCTACAGAAATTAGCGGTAACGGCGTTACTACAAATCTAGCTGGAGATGGCAAGCTGGAGGTTATCTTTGATACGACGGCCTTTTATTCACAGGCGGCGGGGGAGAAGAATGCAGCTAATTTGTCTGCAAAGGACAAACTTGAATTTATAATTGAGGTCGAATTTGGTGATAATCTGTACAACCCAAGCCTTCTAATATTTGACGGGGATGCTAGTCCAGTTGATCGCATCATCATTGGCGACAAGATTGCTAACATGATTAGTAATCCAAGCAAGCAGCCAACACCAGTGATCGTAAATCAATATTTGAAGAATAGTGATCTTAGTTCCAAGACGGATATTCGGGATTACAGAGGCAAGTTTGGGCCCAGTGATGCATTCCCAAATGTTAATCTGACAACAGAGTTACTATGGTGGGGCGAAAATGTAAATGAAGAAGCCAATGCGGAACTACTAAATGCAGCGGGTCTGCTTCCGCAAGGACAGTCTTATCAAACCATGAAATATCCGTTCTCAAATATATGGCTGACGCGCCATGTGCAGATATTGAATAAGGATACGATTTGGCTTGATAAAGCGCAATCGGGATCCGTTCATTTCAAGCTGTATGATAAAGCAGACAGTTTCCGTAAAAGCTTTACGGCGATGTCAACACTTGTCAATATGATTGGGGTACCTGAAGTCAAAAAGGATGATCTGCGCACTAGCATTCAGAAACTTAAAAAGGACATGAACAGCACCGATGGAAGAACCACTGGTCCAAGCAATAATGATAAAGTAGCGTTGGAAACGCTCAGCTTACTAGGGAATATAAAGATGGACGTTGGTCCACTATCAATGAGAGTGTATCCGACGGACGACCCGATGGTGTTCAAGATGATTATGTCTTCATCACTTAATAGTATGGCATCGACGAAAGGTACAAGCGATGTAGAGTTCTTCGAGTCTAAGAACAAATTTGCGCCTGGTGCCGGAGATATGTATAAAATTGCGATGGGTAATTATATAGAAGATCAGAAACAGCAATATTCGAAAGTGAACAAAGATCAACATTCCGGAAAAAGCATTCCATTTAGTGTCGGCGGATATTACGTTGGCGAAATCAAATACAATGTGAAAATGGATAAGTGGGAAGCAGTTGTGCATGCTGGTGGATTTAATGCGGGGGGGGGCTTCGAGTATTCGTGGGCATGGAACATCCAAGCTGGTTTTGTACCTGTGACCTTCTCGCTAACCATTGGCGGCGGTGTTGAGGTTGGATTTAAAGCTTCCGTATTGTTCGATGAAATTCCGGGGTATGCATGGAGCAATCCTAAGCTGGACAGTGTCAATGATTATTTGACCTCGTTACGAGTTATTGCTTATATCGAAGCATTCGGCGGAATTGGCTTTGACTATTCGATTATTGCGGCCAAGATTGGTGTGTTCGGTAGAATCACGCTTGAGAACACAAGCACTTGGCTAAATCGGGATTATTTACAAAATAGCAATGATCGAGTGTTATATGGCAACAAGCTGACCATGGAAAGTATTGTTGGTGTACGGGTCGTTATTAAGTTTTTGTTCATCTCGATAAAACATGATTTCGCATCCTTACGCTACAGCCATACGTGGGTGTCCAAAAATTGGAACAACATTCAAGATTATTGGAAGGAGAATTCTGTTTCGCCACTGACTGCGGCTAATGCAGACGCAGCCATTATGGCTTACATGCAATTTATTGGTGAAGATCCAATGCAGGTTCTCAGTTCACAGACGATGGAGGATCGTAGCTATCTGAACGAATATGATCGTGCATGGCAACAAGCATCAAGCAGTGCTCACAGAAAGCTGCTTGCCGCGAATTCAACTGGACCAGATGTGTTGCTAACCAATGCGTATCCGTATTCCAACCCACAGGTTGCGGCGGATGGCTCACTATTCGTATATCTTTCCGATAATAACAGTACGAATATTGAGGATACGGTTGCTGCTTGGGCAGTTCGTAATCATCAGGGCGGCTACGATGATCGTGGAAAGATAGTGGACGACGTTGCGCTAAAAGGTTATGGAGATACAGGGCTACAGCTCGCAGGTGAAGGTAATCTGATCGCGGCTGTTTGGGTCAGACAAAAGGATAAAATCATGAAGAAAGCTGGAGAAGAGCTAACTGGCGCTGATATACTGCTGATGAATAATAGTGCTGAAGTGATGGCTTCTATCTATGATGGGACCAAGTGGACGACACATCGCATAACGGACAATCAAAGTCCTGATATTGCACCGATTGTCTCCGTGGGCAATGGCAAGGTTGTCGTTTCTTACCGAAGCGTCGCTTCATCCAATGTTAACAATCCACTTGATTTCTCTCAATCGGACAGTATTGTCTACACGGCGTATGATGTGGCCAGCAACAAGTGGAGCGATGCAGAGACATTATATAACGGTACGAACGGTACCGTAATGGGGATGTCATCAGCAACACTGAATGATGGAACAACGGCTGTCGTCTATACAGTTAATAAAGGCAATGTTGAGCAAATTCCAACGGAGCAATATGTGGCTGGAACCGATAATGAGATCGTATATGCGGTGATTGATACGGATCAAGATGCAACAGCTCAGGCATCCGCCTGGAAGACTAAGGGTGTCTTGAAAAACTTGCAGGTGACCCATGATCGTAATGCCAATGAAAATCCACAGTTAACGAGTGCGATCTTCCCGGATGGAACTGAACGCTTTATTATCGCTTGGCATACGACAAGTGGCCAAGACGACAACGTGACAGAAGATATTCGAATGCGGGCTGTTAATCGTAACGGCGAGGTATATTCGGAGTTTGTGGACAGTCTTAGCGCAGTAAAGGCATATAATGATATTAAAATTAACCCGAATTTTACGTTTGTAAAAATGTCGCAGCAAGGCAAACAGCTTGATCATTTGTCATTAATCTGGAAAGAAGCACAGGTGGACGTAAATGCTGGAGTCCCTGTTAGTCGGGATGTATTGAAGGCAGTGAAGCTTGGCCTAGACAACGGAGAATTGTTCTTGTCGGGGGTCATGGAGCTGGGAGCTATGCCGAACGATACCGCCATTGACACGATATCGGCTTATATCGGCAATAACTCAGGTACAGAAATCAAGGCATTATTGCTCGGAACGACGTATACAACCGATACGGAGGTTGTTGGTTCGATTACACCGAAGAAGGAAGGGGAAGCAGGAGGAAGTGAGATTCCGGTTACCGTATCCAAGACGGTTAGCGCTATGTACAGTGCAAACGCATCGTACCATAATCAATTCAATGCCGATTATGTTGTCTTTAATCCGGGCGAGATTGTAGCGGGTTATGATTTACCGATCCAGTTCCATGTCATCAATCAAGGTCTGGAAGCCATTCGAGCGGTGGATATTACGATTGATGGAAATCGTACGAGTTATGATCAGAACCAGCTGTCTCTCGTGCCGAACAGCGGACAAACCCTGGTTGCTTATCACACCGTTCCATCACCGATAGCTGATGCATCGTATCAGGTTGAGGTTACTTTTACTGGTGGTGAAAAGCTCTCGACCACAGGTACGTTGCAGTTAGATGTGCCAGATACGGGGATTTCGAAGATTAAGGTGATGACGGAAGAGGACGGGAAGCGCACATTATCGATTCCAGTTTACAATAAAAATGGAACAGAATTAAGTAATAAAGGACGGGTCGTTAAGCTTGCTCTGTATGAAGATAACAATTACTCAGACGATTCGTTAATTGGCAAGGTGATTGAGCTAACAGATGCAAATGATTTGAAATTAATCGATCAAGGGGCATATGTTAAAATTGTAGATTTCAATGTACAAACCTATTTGACAAAACATAGCTTGAAGGAAATACCAGACAAAGGGATAATGATTTATTTGCGCAGTTGGGTTGAGGATGCTGGAGGTAAGGTGATGAAGGAGTTTGATGAGTCTGACAATGAAGCGAAGATTATGCTTGATAATCTGGCAGTCAAATACAATGAAGATCATGTATTGCTAACGCTGGAGCAGACGAACACCACTTCTCATACAAAGGTGAATTTAACGATGCAGAACATGAATATGGCGCCAATATCCTCTGGTAATGTGCTAATTCATTTACTAGATGCGCAGGGTAATGTACTTGAGACAAAGTATGTGGCGAGTGATGCAGCCGGCTTATTAGCTTTTACCGCTGAGGAGAAGAAAACCGTTGAAGTCCAATTCAGCCGAATTGGGGAGTCTGTACAAGGTGTATTCTTCAATGAAAGTGCAGATAAGTTGGATGCTACGCTAAGTACAGTTAAGCTCAACGGGATTGCATTGGATTTTGATCCAAATCAAACGAACTATGCACTGAAGGCGAATGATCTGAAGCAAACGCATGTTGTGGCAGTAGCATCTAATAGTCAAGCAACTGTATCTGTGACAGATCGTGAGGGCAAGGTCATTCAATCGAATAAGGGATTTGTTTCTATAGACCAGCCGTTATTACTATCAGTAACAGGAAGTGTGAACGAATGGCAGGTTGAGGTTCAGCCAGCTAGCTCGTCAGCGAAGAAAAAGACATACCAGCTCGCGGTTACGAATACAGAGTCTGCTAAGCCGCAACTAGAATTAGTAATGAAGGGGCAGAAGCAAGATAATGGAACCTATGCTGGAGCTGTTGAGACCGTAATATCTCCGTATATGGTGGATGGCTTCAGCATCGTTAAAGCGATGTATAAAGTGAACGATGGTAGTTGGACAGATGTAGTTTACGATGGTAAAGCTGAGAAAAGCTTAGAAACCTTCTTGGTAGAAGGCACTTATAAAGTGGCTGCTAGAGTGGTATTGGCATCGGGACAGATATATGATTTAGCATCGGTTGGATTTGAAATTAAAAAGGATGCTAAGCCAACACCAACACCAACACCGCAACCGACACCGACACCGACGCCAACGCCAACGCCGACACCGCAACCGACGGTACCATCGACGTCGATCTTTAAAAGCGATTTGATAAATTGGAGAGAGCTACTGGAAGCGATACAAAAGCGATTCGATTCAACAAATGCGGACGAGACAGAGTTTACGGATAGTCAGCAGCATTGGGCGAAGAATACGATTCATCGATTTGCAAGATTAGGTGTAATTAATGGTTATACGGATGGTAGCTTTAAGCCTAATCATTCCATTTCCAGAGCAGAGTTTGCGAAGATAATGGTAAGACTCTTTATGTTTAGTTCTAATGAGGCGTCATCGAGCCGATTCGCAGATGTGCAAGGACATTGGGCAGAGACCGATATCGGTATATTGAAGAAGCTTGGGATCGCCCAAGGATATCAAGATGGAAGCTTCCATCCAGATGAAACGATTACACGTGAGGAAATTATCACGATTATGATGAGGCTCGTTAACGAATCAGCATTGCCGCAAGGAGATAATGAAGAGCTCCATGATTGGTCTAGTGTATCCGCTTATGCCCAGCATGCGATGATGTTGGCAACAAAGGCAGGAATTATTCAAGGCTATAATGGTGAGCTTCGTCCCAAAGGGGAGGCAACTCGTGCTGAGACAGTGACGATGCTGTGGAAGCTACTAATACTAGATAAAGATTTGAAGGCGATCTTAGAACAATAATGGTATGCAAAAGGGGTTAAAAGTCATATTTGTCTGTAGAACTTACTACCAGCTTGTCATGCTAGTCTGCATATTGTGACCAAGTCCCTCATAAACATGTACTAATCAATTCAATACATGTGGATAAAGGGGATGAAGTCATGCGTCGTATAACGTGGATGCTCGCTATGGTGTTATGTATTAGCGTTGTGTTAGCAGGGTGTGGTGGTAAGCAGGATGCCGCGTCTGTCGTCAAGGGTCTGAACAACGTGGTAGATAAGTTGCAAACGAAGGATGGCTCATATCAAGGCTCAGGGACAATGACGTTGTACACGGGTGAGAAGCCGCAACAATATGATGTGGAAGTATGGTACCAGAATCCGACGTTTTACCGTATCAGCTTGAAGAATGCACAGAAGGATATCACGCAAATTGTCCTACGTAATGATGATGGTGTATTCGTACTTACGCCAAGTTTGAATAAAAGCTTCCGCTTCCAAAGTGATTGGCCAGAGAAACAAGGTCAGGTCTATTTATTCCAGACATTGGCCCAAGGGATTCTAAGTGATAGCACACGACAATTCATCGATGATAAGGATAGTTATGTATTTGATGTTGCCGCCAATTATCACAGCCAATCCTTGGTGCGTCAGAAAATTTGGTTGAACAAAGACAGTTACGCACCGAAGCAAGTACAGGTATCGGATTCAGAAGCCAACGTGGTAGTGGAAGTGAAATTTAATGCATTTGCATTTAATACCAAGTTCGATAAGGATTCATTCGATATGAAAAGAAACATGACCGCAATGGGTGAAGGTTCCGTCCAAACGATTGCCCAAGTGGATGAGTTCGGGAATGAAGTCGTTACAGAAATAACAGAGGACACACAACCAGAGCCTGTGATGGAGACATTAGGTAGCTTTGGCATCATTGACCCAGACTATTTGCCTGAGGGTGTCGTGCTCAAAGATACGAACGAGATGGCAGACAGCAAAGATCACGCCGTGTTATTACGTTATGAAGGGGCCTATCAATTCACATTAATGGAGGCTCGTCCGCGTGATCGTGCAGTGTCTCTTGCGCCAGGTTCCGTGATCGATTTAGGGTTCACTGTGGGCTTGTTGACTGGAGACGACCAACAGACATTAACTTGGATGGATAGTGGGATTGAATTTAGAATTACGAGCGCTAATCTTCCAGTAAGTGAAATGATGAAAGTTGCTGCGTCTTTATCTGAAAAAACGGGTAAGTAAGTTTATGTAGACGGATTCCATTGTTCTTAGGGTACTCTCCCTCTGCAATGATGTGAATCCGTCTTTTTTTCTTAAATTGACATGGACCTTTCTGAACATTAACATTAGATGATACAAACATGAATGATGAGTCCTCAATATTCAGAGAAGGTGACAGTATTGCAAGTGAACTATCGTGCAACAATGGCGGAAATTAATATGGATCATTTACGTTCCAATTATCTAGCTTTCCGCTCCGCATTACCCGAAGAAATGATGATCTTAGCTTGTGTCAAAGCGAATGCTTACGGGCACGGGGCAGTACAAGTTGCTAAGAACATGGAGGAGGTGGGTGTAGATTACCTCAGTGTCGCGTTCCTCGATGAAGCGATTGAACTTCGCAGGGCGGGTATTCAATCCCCTATTCTAGTTCTAGGGTATGTTTCGCCAGAGTCGGTTCAAGTTGCCTGGGAGCATCATATTACGGTGACTGTATTCTCTTATGACGTACTCGATGCTACCAAGAGAATACATGGACTAAGTGTAGATCAGCCGTTAAGAGTACACATTAAGATCGACACGGGCATGGGAAGGCTTGGTGTGTTGCCTGGAGGTGACGCCATAGCTTTTATTGAGAAGGCATTCTCCATCCCTGGGGTTCAAGTCGAAGGGTTATTTACGCATTATGCAAGAGCAGATGAAGAAGATAAGACATACACACTGGAGCAGTACCGACGGTTCAAATCTGTTACTGAAAGGTTAGTGGAGAGGGGATATGAAATCCCTATTATACATACCGGAAACAGTGCGACTGCAATTGATATGCCCGAAATTTCATTTAACATGGTACGTGTAGGCATTGGCCTTTACGGATTATATCCATCAGATGAAGTGGACGGACAGAAGATTGCATTAACGCCAGTATTGACGTTGAAGACGCACATAGTACATGTTAAGACCCTCCCTCTACATTGGGGAATTAGCTACGGCACGAAATACGTGACGGAGAAGGATGAAGTTATTGCAACACTCCCGATCGGCTATGCTGATGGTTATTCCCGCAGACTAACGGGCAAGGCTGAAGTGCTCATACGCGGACGCCGGATTCCGATCGTCGGAACAATCTGCATGGACCAGTGTATGGTATCGTTACAGACTTTTGCTGATGAAGCAGAAGAAATCCAAGTGGGCGAAGAGGTTGTGCTCATCGGTCAACAATCTGATGAATGGATTACCGCAGATGAGTTGGCATCCAAGCTAGATACCATCCATTATGAAGTGATCTGTCTATTAGCTGCGAGAGTTCCACGCCATTATGTTCAAGGTGGCGTCCTTCAACACATCGTCAATCCCTTATTACGATAGGGAAATCACCATTTATTTATTTTATAGGGATAAAGGATTATAAGATATGAACTCTATAGTAAAATAGTTTCAGAGTTGATCTTATATAAATACCGATTGTAGTTTATAATGGAATATAGCATACATGATATACGAAATGCATATATATTCCTTTGTATAAATTCCTTTGAATAAAGTTATACTGGTGCACAAGTGACGAAGTGTTGCGGGGGTGGAAGAGAAAGTGGCTAATTTGCAGAACACCAAGAGAATTATGATCAGTTTACCCGATCATCTTTTGCAGGAAGTAGATGGTATTGTTGCATTGGAGAATTCCAATCGTAGTGAACTCATTAGACAGGCCATGAAACTATATTTGATTGAACGGAAGAAGAGGTATATCCGTGAGACAATGCAACGTGGTTACATGGAAATGGCCAAGATTAACTTGACCATGGCTTCTGAAGCTTTCTACGCAGAGGAAGATGCAGACAGCACTCTAGGTCGCGCAGTAAGCGGGGTGTGAATATTGATTGTAAAACGCGGTGATGTGTTTTTTGCAGACCTTTCGCCTGTAGTTGGTTCAGAACAGGGTGGGGTTAGACCTGTATTGATTATTCAGAATGATATAGGTAACCGGTTCAGTCCAACGGTCATCGTTGCGGCTATTACAGCACAGATACAAAAGGCAAAGCTTCCTACGCATGTGGAGATTGATGCAGTCTCACATGGCTTTGATCGGGACTCTGTCATACTGCTGGAACAAGTCCGAACGATTGACAAGCAAAGATTAACAGATAAGATTACTCATCTTGACGAAGAAACGATGAAAAAGGTTGATGAGGCCTTACTCATTAGTTTGAGTTTAATTGATTTCTAAATCTTGATTGTTGATGATATGGATAGTAATAAGGCGTGCCTATGGTACGCCTTATTTATTTCGTGAAGGATAGTTAACTCATCATCCAAGAGGTCCACTGGCAATATAAGCAGAAGTTTGTGATAATATATTACATACCGTATTTGGAAAGAGGGATACCATTGTCAGAGCATATCGTAGTTGAAGATGTCAATAAAGAGGCTGTGAAATTGGCTGAACAAGAACGTATTGTGCAGCAAACGGCTAAAGAATTAGGCATTTTATTGAAGCAAGTTCGTACCACAGTTGGTTTACTTGATGAAGGGAATACCATTCCTTTCATAGCACGTTATCGCAAAGAAATGACGGGTGAACTAGACGAGACCCAGCTAAGAGATATCGAAGAACGTGTGGCTTACTTGCGTAATTTAGAAGAACGTAAGCGTGAAGTCATACGCATTATACAAGAACAAGATAAATTAACCGTTGAATTAAAGGCGGCGATTGAGCAAGCTGTTAAATTACAAGAAGTGGAAGACTTGTATCGTCCATATCGCCAAAAGCGCAAGACAAGAGCGAGTATGGCGAAGGAAAAGGGCTTGGAGCCATTAGCTACATGGATATCTAACCAGCCTAAAATTGGAGATCTAGACCAAGAAGCGAAGAAATATATAGATACAGACAAGGGTGTAGAGACATCTGAGCAGGCTATCCAAGGAGCTATGGATATTATTGCCGAGAATATTGCGGATGAAGCCACCATACGTACTTGGATACGCCGATATAGTATGGATCATGGATTGTTGGTCTCTGAAGCGAAAGACTCGCAACATGAATCGGTATATGAGAACTATTACGCGTATACAGAGTTGGCGAAGAAGATGCCACCTCATCGTATTCTAGCCATTAACCGTGGAGAGAAGGAGGACATCCTTAGAGTAGGTCTTGATGTACCCGTTGAATCCATCTACAAATTTATGGGTTCTCAAGTCATAAAGAGTGATTCATGTGTGAAGAGTATACTGGAATCGGTTATCGAGGACGCGTATAAAAGACTCATTTCTCCTTCTATTGAACGTGAGATACGTGCTGAATTGACGGAGAAGGGTGAGAATCAAGCCATATCTATTTTCTCTGGTAATTTGCGTAGCTTGCTGTTACAAGCGCCAGTGAAAGGACGTTGTGTATTAGGAGTAGATCCAGCCTTTCGTACGGGCTGTAAGTTGGCAGTGGTGGATGATACGGGTAAATTACTTGAGGTTGCTGTGACTTATCCAACGGCTCCACACAATAAAACAAAAGAAGCAGCAGAGAAATTTCGTGAGTTGATTACGAAATATAAGATTCAATTGATTGTTGTAGGTAACGGAACAGCTTCTAGAGAGACGGAACAATTCGTTGCTGAAGTGATTAGTGATATGAAGGATCAGGAGTTAGCGTATCTTATTGTGAATGAAGCGGGTGCGAGTGTGTACTCTGCATCAAAGTTGGCACAAGAGGAATTCCCTGAATTGGATGTCTCGGAGAGAAGCGCAGTCTCCATCGCCCGTCGCATTCAGGATCCTTTAGCAGAGTTGGTTAAGATTGATCCTAAAGCTATTGGTGTGGGTCAGTATCAACATGATGTTAGCCCGAAGCACTTGGAGGAGAGCCTCAAGGCAGTCGTGGAGTCTGCAGTTAACCATGTGGGCGTAGATGTGAACACCGCTTCACCATCGTTGTTATCCTACGTAGCGGGTGTGAATGCTACTACGGCTAAGAATATCGTGAAATATCGTGAAGAGAATGGGAAATTCGTTACACGTAAGCAATTGCAAAAGGTTCCGCGTCTAGGAGCAAAGACATATGAACAATGTATAGGGTTCATGAGAATTTCTGAAGGTAAACATATTCTAGATCGTACCCCAATTCATCCGGAATCTTATCCAGTTGTAGATAAGTTGTTCGGTGAATTAAATATAGGACTAGAGAAGCTTGGAAGCCAAGAGTTCAATCAACTGTTAGAACAACAGGATGTTGCGGAGTTAGCGGTAACTCTGGATGTTGGTGTACCTACGTTACGTGATATTATAGAAAGCTTACAACGTCCGGGTCGCGATCCCCGTGAAGAACTTCCGCTTCCTATATTTCGTACAGATATATTAAAGATGGAAGATTTATCGCCGGGCATGGAAATGCAAGGAACGGTTCGTAATGTGATAGACTTCGGAGCGTTTGTGGATATTGGAATCAAGAATGATGGCTTAGTACACATCTCACAGCTAAGTAATGGATACGTCAAGCATCCTATGGATGTGGTCTCTGTTGGTGATAATGTAACGGTGTGGGTATTAAATATAGATGAGAAGAAGGGGCGCGTCGGACTTACCATGAAGAACCCCAATAAGAATCAAATATAAGAACTTATGGCAAAACCAAAAGCTTCGCTATCCTCTACGGATGGCGAAGCTTTTAACTGTCATATTGATCTAATGAAGATTATGAAGATGCGTTACGATTCTTACCTGGAGTAGTTAGATAGAAGAACCAACAATCATTTAATAATTTGATTTGACGACGATCTCTTTTATTAAAAGCGCGCATTAATTGATTAGATAGCCACTGTGGCAAACGTATCTCCTCCTCTTGCATCCCTATTGTTTCGTTAGCATATGGAGGATCAGCCTAGAGTGTGCAGATCTAAATCGATTCTTCTTCGTACCATTGTTCTAGTTGCGCTTGAAGAGCGCGGATCTCGGTGAGAAGAGATATGAGAGGGTAACTACCCTCATTAATTGCGGCGAAGGATTGCTCCAACTTGTTGATGTAATCAAGACCACTTTGGATTTGGTTTTGTTCTTGCAATAGGTCAAGGTCATCGCATTCTGCGACAGCTAATGGTAATGTGGGAACATTAGCTGCGGTTAGTTTGGCAATCTCTTTATTCAGACGTAGATTAAGTGCGCTTAATTGATAAGTATAATCGGCTGGCATTTCCACGAACTCAAGTTCATGTTGTAATTGTAGAATAACGTATCTCATCTTTGCCATAGTATATTAGAATCCCCCTTGATATCATTATGAAGTTGAAGAAGCACAGTTAGATGACCTCTAGCAATATATAAGTATACTTGACAGTGTAGCCTATCGTGAAGTTAAAATTCAAGTAGTAGGAAGGAATCAAAGAAGAGTTATGACCGAAATGATGAGCAATGAGCAATTGCAAGATTGGGTGGAACATATCTCAAACTGTTATTTTGGCATGCCGTTCATTCATCGTGCTACATTCAATGGTCGATTATCGACGACGGGTGGACGATATTTCCTTAAGGGACATGATATTGAGATCAATCCACATCAACTAGTGATGTATGGAAGGGTAGAAGTGGAGAGAATTATTAAGCATGAATTATGCCACTATCATCTACATTTGAATGGAAAAGGGTACCAACATCGTGATCAAGATTTCAAACAATTATTGAATCAGGTGGGGGGCAGTAGATTCTGTCAGTCACTTACTGGATCGCAAGCTAGAAAGCCTCTGTTGTATAAATACAAGTTGATATGTATCGCTTGTGGAATGGAATATCTACGTAAGCGAAAAGTAGATATAACACGTTATCGGTGTGGGAAATGCAACGGTACGCTAGAGTTATCATTATTGAACCAACCTTGACTAAGGTCTGTTCATAATGCTATATTAAAGGTTGTAATGATATTATGTTGTTCCCTGATAGCTCAGTTGGTAGAGCACTCGACTGTTAATCGAGTTGTCACAGGT